>JAYOYJ010000001.1:0-18714 GCA_038153485.1 Pontimonas sp.
TGTGCGCGCGGGTGGCGGAATGGCAGACGCGCTAGCTTGAGGTGCTAGTGCCCGTATTAGGGCGTGGGGGTTCAAGTCCCCCCTCGCGCACGCGACGACAGGGTCTTTCACCAGGGTGAGGGGCCCTGTTTTTGTGGGCGTGTCAGTGGATGTTGACACAATCGAACAAATGTTCGAATATAGCTCTATGTCTCCCGCTCTCGTTGTCGATCAGCACGAGCCGACTCGTGCTGATGTGGAGGCGTTGCGTCAGCGTATTCACACGATGGAGAAGACAACAGCAGATCCTCGGGTTTTCCCCGTGCACGAGGCGCTGAAGAGCCTTTTCCCTCAGGGTGGACTGCTGACAGGCGCCGTCTATTCTGTGGACTCTTCTGCGTCTCTGCTGTGGTCATTGTTGGCTGAGACCACTCAGAAAGGTACGTGGTGCGCTGTAGTGGGTATGCCCGATGTGGGTCTTGCCGCGGCTGAAGAGTTGGGCGTTAATCTCGACCGTCTCGTTCTTGTGCCCTCCCCCGGTGCGCAGTGGATGGCGGTCTTAGGGGCTCTTATCGATGTGGTGGGCGTTTGTGCTCTGGGTTCTGTCCCCCCGCCCAGTGATCGCGCCCTATCAACTCTGTATGGGCGACTGCGAGAAAGGCAATCCACCGTATTGGTCAGATCTCCGTGGCCTCGAGTGGACGCCACACTCTCGGTCGAACATCGCTGGAAGGGAGTCGACACGGGTCGAGGTCTTCTTCGCGAACACTATGTGCGTGTGAAGTCCACTCCCCGCTTGGGGCACACCACTCGGGTGTGTGATGTGGTCATTGACCATGCTGGCGTTCACGAAGCCTCCCCGCTAGCTCCCGTGATCGATATGGCTCAGCACCGGAAGGCGGGCTAGTTCATGACCAGAAGTATCGTTCTGTGGTGTCCACGATGGCCTGTTGTTGCCGCATACCGTGACGATTCCTGCGGGGAAGCCATACCGGGACAACCTCTTGCCCTGATACACGGCGGAGTGGTGGTGGAGTGCTCGCTCAACGCCGCCCAGGAGGGTGTGCGACCGGGTATGAAACGTCGCGAAGCCCACACCGTGCTTCCCAGCCTGGTTCTCATTCCCCACGACGAGCATCGTGATCGCTCAGCTTTTGATCGAGTACTGAGAGACCTTGCGGAGTATGTGCCTCAACACGCTGTCTTGGGCCCTGGCCTCGTGGCTTTTGGAGCTAGGGGCTTAGAGCGTTTCTATGGCAGTGAAGAAGCAGCTAGCCGGATGCTCGTGGACGCTCTTGTGCGGAGTGAGCCTCTGGCCGAGGGGCGCATCGGTATCGCTGATGACGTGTTCACCGCGGTGACTGCAGCGCAGAGCACCAGTCATCGTTACCCACTGCGTCGAGTGGAACCCGGGAAACAACAGCTTTTTCTTTCTGAGATGCCTCTCGATGTCTTGGGAGACCCAGAGACAGTGTCACTGTTGCAACGCCTGGGCTTGCATACGGTGGGTGATTTTGTTGAGCTCGGTCTTGATGCCATTCGTGAGCGACTGGGTGTGCCGGGTGAGCGGTTATTTCATCTCGCTACAGGGAACTCAGGAACACCTCTGTTGGTGCGCGATGCCCCGCAGGACACTCGCGAGCGCATGGAATTACCCGAGTCCTGCACTCTCGTAGAGCAGGTCGCTTTTGGCCTAAAAACTCGAACGCAACAGTATGAGACGAGAGTCCGAGCCGGCGGAATGGTCGTAACTCGCCTTCGTATCACGGTGGGATATGACGATGGTTCCGAATTGGTAAGAATCTGGAATCACCCTCGATTCTTCGAGGCGTCAGACATTCTTGATCGTGTCCGTTGGCAGTTAGAGCAAGCTTTTCGAGAGAGCGACAACAGTGAAGGAAATACCCCTCCTGCTGTGAGCTGGGTCGAATATGAGGCATTAGATCCCGAAGATCTTTCTTCTCATGAGCCGGGTTTGTGGGGCGCTGGACCCGATTCACGAGTGCATCACGTTCTCTCCCGTGTTCAGGGACTGGTCGGTGCGCACGGTGTGGTGACGGGGACATCCAGGAGGGGACGCTTACCCTCAGACACTCACGTTGTGACGACGTGGGGGGATTATGAGAACCCTGAACCTTCGGGCCCCCTCCCCGGTTCTCTTCCCAGCCCACTTCCTGCAACGATTTTTTCTACTCCTCGAGAAGTTTCCGTGTTGGGTGGCGATGGAGATACGGTGACGGTCTCTTCTCGAGCAGAGCTCTCGAGTCCACCAGCCTGGCTTGTGTCGGGTTCTCGGCGGGTGAAAGTTACCTCGTGGGCTGGACCGTGGCCGGTGTGGGAAAAGTGGTGGGATCCCACGAGGAGTCGCTTTGTGCACCGCCTTCAAGTCATTGATGAACAGGGCATGGGCTGGTTGGTGTCGTTGTGTAACCACGCGTGGTCTCTTGAGGCACGGTATGACTGATGGGGTGGAGTAACCCTCCTATTTCCTGGTCGGAACACGAACGACGTCTCCGTGAAGCGTCTCGTCCAGGTAGCTCTCCACCCGTAGGTGCCGACGCAGGCGATTCACCCGCGTGGTCCTCACATCGCGCGCCCTATCAACCTCCAGCAGGCAAAGCTGAATCTCTCAAGGACTCGATTGAGTATGCCGAATTGCATGTGCACAGCAGCTTCAGCTTTTTAGATGGAGTCTCATCACCGGAAAAACTGGTGGAAACAGGACACAGTCTGGGGCTGCGCGGCCTTGCCTTGACCGATCACAATGGACTCTACGGCGCTGTACGTTTTGCGGAAGCGGCAGCTCTTCATCAGATGCCTACCGTTTTTGGGGCCGAAATCACTCTCGAGTCTGATGCCTCCCGAACAGACACGGAAGATCCCCCCGGAGAGCACCTTGTGGTCTTAGCCCGAGGCGAAGAGGGCTATCACACGCTGTCTCGAGCCCTCACCGAATCCCACCTGTCGTCGGGCGAGAAAGGAGTGCTGAGGTGTGATCGTCACACTCTTGCGGATATCGGTCGTGACCAGTGGATGATTTTGACCGGGTGCAGAAAAGGTCCTCTTCGAGCCCCGCTTGCTCTACACCGAGCGCCCTCGCGCACAGAACAGGACCAAAGCGAAAAGGCTTTGCTGTCCTTGATGGAGAGATTTGGCCCAGACAACGTTGTGGTGGAGCTTTTTGACCATCAGCATCCCCTGGATAGCGTGCACAACGACTTTCTGGTGTCCCTGGCCGCTCGCCACAGTCTCCCCACAGTGGTGACAGGTCTTGTTCACTACGCGACCCCCGACGAAGCAGATCTCGCCCAGGCCATGGCAGCCGTTCGAGCGCGCACCAGTATGGGATCTTTGTCGCCTTGGCTTCCTGCTGCTCCCAGTGCTTATTTGCGCTCCGGGAGTGAGCAATTTCGACGGTTTGCTCAGTACCCCGATGCTGTTCTCCGCAGCGCTGATATCGCACGGGAGTTGAGTTTTTCACTCAAAAAAGTACAACCCGGTTTGCCTCGCACACTCTGCCCCGACGGTCACACCACCATGACCTATCTGCGGGAGCTCATTGAGGAGGCTATTCCTCGTAAATATCCGGGTGCGAGTGCAGAGGTCAGGCAGAGAATTGAGCGCGAACTTGAGCTCATTGATCGCAAAGACTTTGCGGGGTATTTCCTGATCGTCCACGACATTGTGGCTTTCGCGAGGTCTCGAGGAATTTTGTGTCAAGGTCGTGGCTCCGCAGCCAATTCAGCGGTGTGTTTTTTGTTGGACATCACCGCGGTGGATTCCATCTATTACAACCTGCCCTTCGAACGGTTCCTCTCGGCACTGCGCGATGAAGAGCCCGACATCGATGTGGATTTCGAATCACGACGACGTGAGGAAGTCATCCAATATGTCTATGAGCGCTATGGCAGAACCCAAGCGGCCCAGGTTGCCACAGTGATCGAATACAAGGCCAAGAGTGCGGTGCGGGATATGGCGCGTGCTCTGGGGTACAGTCCTGGCCAACAAAATGCCTTCTCTCGACAAGTGGAAAGATCTGGTGCTCTTCGGGAGAGTGAGTCGCATTCGATTCCGCCTGATGTCACAGCGTTAGCTCTGCGAACATTGACCCTTCCTCGCCATTTGGGTATCCACTCTGGAGGAATGGTTCTCACCGATAGGCCGGTCTCAGAAGTGGTGCCTATTGAGCCTGCTCGCAGGGAAAAAAGAACGGTTCTGCAGTGGGATAAAGATGATTGCGAATGGATGGGGTTGGTCAAGTTTGATCTCCTGGGATTAGGCATTTTGGAGGCCATCAGAGACACCTTCGACCTTGTTGAGCAGAGCTTGGGCGAGAAATGGGAACTGGACACCCTGCCCCGTGACGAACAGGGTGTCTATGACATGCTCTGTCGAGCCGATTCCATTGGTGTTTTTCAGGTGGAATCTAGGGCGCAAATGGCACTACTTCCGCGACTGCAACCCAGAAGGTTCTATGACCTCGCGATTCAGATTGCGATGGTTCGACCGGGCCCTATCCAGGGAGGCGCGGTTCATCCTTTTGTGAAGCGAAAAGCGGGGAAAGAGCCAGTCCAATACCCGCATCCCTTGTTGGAGGGCTGTCTGGAGCGCACGTTGGGTGTTCCCATTTTCCAGGAGCAACTCATGCAAATCGCGATGACGGTGGGGGGATGTACCGGAGAAGACGCTGATTTGTTACGTCGAGCTATGGGATCGAAGCGGGGGTTGGAACGTATTGAATCATTACGTGAAACCCTCTATCGGGGTATGGCTTCACACGGTCTCGATCAGGCCACCTCTGACCGTATTTACGCCATGATTCAGGCGTTCGCCAGTTTTGGCTTTGCCGAGAGCCATTCGCTGAGCTTTGCTTTGCTGGTCTATGCCAGTGCGTGGTTGAAGCTTCACTACCCCGCTGCGTTTCTTGCCGGGTTGCTGAGGGCGTGGCCGATGGGTTTCTACGCGCCAGCTTCTCTTGTCTCTGATGCAGAACGTCATGGAGTGGAGGTGAGGAAACCATCGGTGCAGTATTCCGATGTCTATGCCTCAGTCGAGCCTGTTTCTCCTCAGGGCGCATCGCCTACCGGTCTAGATCAGTGTCGGCACTACGAACAGCCCACGCCCTCACCTGTTTTTGATCCGGATCAGGAAGACCCCACGCTCACCCACCGTCGAGACGGACAACTGGCCACCCGACTGGGATTGGCCAGCATTAAGGGCATCGGAGATTACACCGCTGAGCGGATTGTGAGTGAGCGTCGCGCGAGAGGACTTTTTCACAATCCCACGGAGTTTGCCAGAAGAGTGGGTCTTTCTTCCCGTCAGATAGAAGCGCTTGCTAGTTCTGGGGCTCTGGAAGATTTGGAACTGAACCGGCGAGAGGCTCTGTGGTCTGCGGGATATTTGGCCAATGAACACCCCCAACACCTCCCCCACACCAGCACACCTCCCCCATTACCGTCGTTCCCTCCTCTGAGCGATCACGAGGTGATGATCTCCGATCGAGTATTTACCGGGACATCCCCTGGAGACCACCCCCTTCGTTATCTCCGCACGTGGCTGAGTTCGCAGGGAGTTTTCACCGTGGCCGATATGGCTACTCGTGAAGTGGGATCACGGGTCTGGGTGGGAGGTCTCGTCACTCACCGGCAACGGCCCGCCACAGCTCGAGGGGTTACCTTTCTCAATGTCGAAGACGAAACCGGACTCGTGAACGTAATTTGCGGGGTGGGTTTCTGGAAGCGTCATCGCCTCGTGCTTCGTGACGCTTCTGCTCTGATTGTGCGGGGCATGTTGGAGAGAAGCTCTGAAGGTGTGGTGTCTATCGTCGCCGATGGCGTGGAAAGCCTCGAGGTTTTGGTGCCTGACTCGGCCAGAAACTTTCGTTAGCGCAGAGCCCACAGGGCGACCGCACTCGCCGCCGCGACATTGAGCGAATCCACCGAACCTTTCATGGGAATGGACACCACGTGGTCGGCGCTACCCAGGGCCTCGGGCGAGAGACCATCGCCCTCAGTTCCCAAGATCAAGGCGAGTCGCTCTGGGGGGGTTTCCGAAAATACGTCCAACGGAGTTGCCTCAGCTGTGAGGGCGAGAGCCACAGTCTCGAAACCCGCGGATGTCACATCAGAGATAAGCTCGGGCCAGAAACCTGCGCGAGTCCACGGAACCTGCATCACAGTACCCATCGATACCCGAACGCTTCGTCGATAGAGCGGGTCAGCGCACGACTCCGACACAATCACGGCGTCGGCTCCTATCCCGGAAACCGAGCGAAAAATAGCCCCCACGTTGGTGTGGTCGACAATGTTTTCGAGGATTACGACGCGGCGAGCTCTCTGGAGAAGATCAGAGACAGGAGGAAGCTCTGGCCTGGCAATACTCGCCAGGGTTCCCCGATGGACGTGGAAGCCCGTGATGCTCTCCAGAACGGACTCCGACGCAAGGTAAACAGGCATATCAGCACAGAGATCGGGAAAATGGCCACACACCTCCTGAACGCCTTCGAGCCACTTGTCACTGGTGAGAACGGAGAGGGGAAAGTGGCCAGCCAGTAGAGCTCGCTCCAGAACTTTCAGAGACTCAGCGATATAGATGCCTTCCTGGGGTTCGCGCCGAGATCTGAGAGCAACATCGGTGAGGTCTCGGTAATCCGACAACCTCTCGTCTGAGGCATCGCTCAGGGAATGGATAGTCAGCACGTGGGGTTTCTCTCAGAGGGTGGAAACATAACCGTAAAAAAGACGGGTTAGTGTCCAGAGTACGACCTGACCAGAAGGGGGGCTATTTCGGTGTCATCCGTGTCTATTGCACCAGCCCCCTCGGAGGAGCTGATAGACCAAGCTGTCGCCACGTTGCGAGGGCGGCGCGCTGCTGTCCTAACCGGAGCGGGGATCTCTACGGATTCTGGAATTCCCGATTATCGGGGCGAGGGAGCACCTCGAGCTCATCCCATGACCTATCAAAGCTTCATGGAGTCGCATCGCCACCGGCAACGCTATTGGCTGGGTTCCCACTTGGGGTGGGGCACGTTTGCTAGCGCCACACCCAATCAAGGTCACAAAGCCATCGCAGCCGCAGAGGCGTCAGCTGCTTTTTCTGGTGTTGTGACTCAAAACGTCGATGCCCTGCACCACAAAGCCGGCTCGCTCAGGGTTGTGGACCTTCACGGGCGTCTGGACAAGGTGCGCTGTGTTCATTGCGGTCAGTCCTTCACGCGGGGTGCCATCGCAGATGCGATTAGTCACCTGAATCCCTGGCTGAGTGAGACTGACTTAGATGGCCACATTCGCCCTGACGGTGATGTTGACGTAGCCGTGACTGACGAGTTTGTCGTTCCTCGGTGTGACATGTGTGAGGGAGTGTTGAAGCCGGAGGTCATTTTCTTCGGGGAGTTCGTTCCCCCTTCGGTGTTTGACCAGGCTGCGGGGATTGTGGCTCGATCGGAAGCACTGATTGTTGCGGGTTCCTCGCTCGTCGTCAATACAGGGATGCGGTTGGTGAGCGCGGCGCATAAGAGAAAACTTCCCATTGTCATCATCAATCGAGGCCCGACGAAGGCTGACCGGATGGCAACCGTTAGGATTGAAGGTGGAACGTCTGAGACCCTTGACGCAATCGTCGAGGGTCTTGGCTTGTAAGAAAACCTTTATCTCCTGAGGACCTTCATGACTCGCTTTTTCCTCGTTCGGCACGGTGAAACCGAGTGGAATCGCATGCGGAAGATTCAAGGAGTCAGCGATATTCTCCTCAACGATACGGGTCGGGCCCAGGCGGCAGCTTTGGGAGACATTCTTTCCAAGCACCGTTTCGATTTGATTGTGTCGAGTCCCCTCTCGCGGGCTCTCGAAACCGCTCAAATTGTGGCACGCAAGCTCGGTATGCCCGCTCCGTTAGTCGTCGAAGACCTAATCGAGCGCAACTATGGCGAGGCGGAAGGCTCGAGCGGTCCTGAACTCGATCAGCGTTATCCAGCGGGAACGGAGATTCCTGGTCGTGAGGAGCGTTCGGAGGTAACGAAGCGGGTGGTCCGAACCCTCCACGATCTCGCCGTTCGACACCCCGAGGCTGACATCGTCGCGGTGGCGCACGGTGCCGTGATTCGCTCTGTTGTCGAATACGCTGCTCCGGGCGAGTATGTCGAGCCGATAACTAACTGCTCCGTCCACAGCTTCTCTCACGTAGCCGGTTCGCTCGAGCTGGTCGCCTTCGATGATCCGATGGAGGTTTTGTCGCACGAACTCGCGGACGAAGAGTTTGTTGACCAGAACCCTGCTGAAGCACGAGAGAGTAGCCGTGGCTAAGGGCGTTGAGCGCTTTCGTGCGCGCGCCCAGGGGCTTGATCTCACGATCATTGAGCATGAGTCCAGCACCCACACCGCTCAGGAGGCTGCAGATGCGGTGGGGGCTCCGGTGGGAGCAATCGTGAAGTCATTGCTTTTTCTCGCCGATGAGTCGCCACTCCTGGTGCTCGCTTCCGGGCCTAACCGTGTCGACCCAGAGGCTTTGGGCGTGCGATTGGGCGTCAGCCTTCGTATGGCTGATGCCGACACCGTCAAGAAGGCCACTGGGTTCAGTATCGGTGGAGTTCCACCCTTTGGGCATCCACGCGCGTTGGATACCGTGATGGACGAGGACTTCTTCGAGCTTGAGCAACTGTGGGCTGCTGCTGGCAGTGCCACCGCCGTGTTCGCTATCAGTCCTCAACGACTGCAGGAGCTTTCTGGCGCTAGAGTGCTCCGAATAACGTAAGAAAGTCTCTCGATGGATTTCCGGCTCCCCTACGCTCACCGTGGTCTTGACCACGACCCACAGTGGTATCGGCGTGCGGTTTTTTACGAGGTTATGGTCCGGTCTTTCTATGACTCCGATGGTGATGGCGTTGGCGATATTCCAGGCCTCATCGGCAAACTCGACTACCTCGAGTGGCTAGGCGTTGATGCACTGTGGCTGCCGCCGTTTTACTCCTCGCCACTGAAAGACGGGGGCTACGACGTAGCGGACTTCCGTCAAGTTCTGCCCGAATTTGGCACCATCGAAGATTTCCAGGAGCTGGTATCCCAGGCACACGCCAGGAACATGCGAGTTGTGATGGATTTACCCCTCAATCACACGTCGGTGGACCACGAGTGGTTCCAGCAGTCGCGCTCTGACCCATCTGGACCCTATGGCGACTATTACGTCTGGTCAGACACCGACCAGATTCGCCAACAAATCAGGGTGATATTCACCGACACTGAGGTCTCCAACTGGGCTTTTGACGCGGAGAGACGACAGTTCTACTTTCACCGGTTCTTCTCTCATCAGCCTGATCTCAACTATCACAACCCCAAGGTTCACGAGGAAATGCGCGACATTGCGCGTTATTGGCTGTCGATGGGAGTTGATGGATTCCGGCTCGATGCGATTCCCTACCTCTACGAGTCGGATGAGGGAACGGGTGAGAGTGAGCCGGAAACACACGAATTTCTGAGAAACTTCCGTGCTTTCCTCGACGAGGAATTCCCCGGAAGGCTACTCATCGCGGAGGCGAATCAATGGCCCAAGGAGGTTGCTGCCTATCTGGGAACAAACGAAGAGCCCGAATGTCACATGGCCTTCGATTTTCCGATTATGCCGAGAATTTTCTATGCTCTTCGCTCCCAGCAAACCGCAAGTCTGAATGAGGTGCTGAGGGCAACAACCGAGGTTCCAGACGGTTCAGCGTGGGGAGTTTTTCTTCGTAACCATGACGAGTTGACACTGGAAATGGTGACGGAGGAAGAAAAACAGGCACTCTACGGCTGGTACGCCTACGACCCCAGAATGCGCGTCAATGTTGGAATCCGTCGCCGATTGGCGCCCCTGCTGGACAACTCTCGGCGCGAAATCGAGCTTGCACACGGCCTCCTGCTCTCCTTACCCGGAAGCCCCTTCCTCTACTACGGCGATGAGATAGGTATGGGCGACAACATTTGGCTGGAAGACCGAGACAGTTCTCGTACGCCGATGCAATGGACTCCAGACCGGAATGCGGGCTTTTCTGCTGCCGACCCTGGAAAGCTCTATCTTCCGGTCGTTCAGTCACTGGTCTTCCACTTTGGCTTCTCTAATGTCGAAACTCAGCTAGCCCAGCAGGCTTCCTTGTTGCATTGGGTGCGCAATCTGGTTCACCTCCGGAAGGAGCACCCCGCCCTGGGTGTGGGCTCCCTCACCGTCGTACCGAGCGATAACCCCTCCACCTTGGCCTTCATTCGCGATATGCAAGCCGAGGACTGCCGACCCGGCGAGCGTCCAGAGACGATGCTGTGCGTGTATTCCTTCGCGCACCACCCCATCTCGGTCGATATCCAGTTACCCGAGCAATTCCGTGCCAACAAGGTGACGGATGTGATGGGAGGCGGTACTTTCCCCACTCCCAGCGAGCAAGGTCACATTACACTGACTCTTCCCGCACAGAGTTTCTACTGGTTGTCGCTGGCCGGCGTCAAACAGTCCGTGGCTTAGGCTCCTGCCTATGGCTCATTGGAGTGACACCCTTGCTGTTTTCGATACGGAAACGACAGGTCTCGATACCCGTTACGCCAGAATTGTGACCTGTTTTTTGGGCATTATTGGCTCTGACGGTGAAGTTCAGGAGTCACACAGCTGGTTGGCTAACCCCGGAGTAGCTATTCCCGAACAGGCGGCTGCGGTGCACGGCATCACGACGGAAATTGCCCAGGAAAAGGGTCGTGACGCCTCTGAAGTTGTGTCTGAAATCGGCGAGACCGTTGCACAGTACTTTGCTCAGGGCACCCCGATCGTTGCCTACAACGCCGCGTACGATTTCTCGATTCTGCACCACGAAATGGTGCGCTACGGGCTTGAGCCTCTCGCAGATCCGCGACCGATTGTTGACCCGCTAGTAATCGACCGTGCTGTCGATACCTACCGCAAGGGTAAGAGGACGCTAGGAATGGCGGCCGCCCACTATCTCGTAGCACTTGATGATTCGCATCAAGCTGACGCTGACGCTATCGCCGCGGGCAGGGTTGCGCAGGCCATCCTTCGCACCCATGGGGAAGCTCTCAGTGGTGATGCGCAATGGCTCCATGACCAACAAATTGAGTGGTCGAAATCATGGGCAGAGAACTACCAAAAGTTCCGGCGAGGTTCCGGCGATCCTGGGTTTGTGGCCAGCGGAGAGTGGCCAGTCCGTAAGTAACTCTTTACTTGCCGAAGTTCTTGAAACGCTGGTTGAACTTTTCGACTCGTCCGGCGGAGTCCAGAATGCGCTGCTTACCGGTGTAGAAGGGGTGGGAAGCGCTTGAAATCTCGACATCAATTACCGGGTAGGTGTTGCCGTCCTCCCACTCCACTGTCTTGTCACTCGTCGCGGTGGAACGCGTAAGAAAGCTCTCACCGGAGGTGAGGTCGCGAAACACCACGGGGGCGTAAGAGGGGTGAATGTCGGCTTTCATGACCTAATCCTTATGTGTGACAGTGCCCGATGTCCTCGAGCCAAAGCGCAACTCTACCAGGAAAACTAGAGTGCTGTGGCTTGATATCGCCCGTTGTTGTGCGTGATGGACAGCGGCCGTCCGAAGGCCTCACTGAGTACATCGCCGGTCAACGTGTCACCTATGGGTCCTTGGGCAATCGCGCGACCACCCGCAATAACCAACAGATGGGTGAAACCAGAGGGAATCTCCTCGACATGGTGGGTGACCATGACCATCGCAGGGGATCCAGGGTCGCTGGCAAAATGGTCGAGCATTTCGATGACGTCTTCACGCGCTCCGACATCCAGGCTTCCCGCTGGTTCGTCAAGCAGAAGCAACTCAGGGTCGGTCATCACTGCTCGAGCGATTTGAACCCTTTTCTTTTCGCCATCGGAGAGTGTGCGCATGGTGTTCTCCGCGAGCTTATCGAGGCGCCACTCAGAGAGCACTCGCAGAGCACGACGAGTATCGATGTCTTCATATTCTTCGCGCCATCGTCCCGTAACACCGTAGGCAGCGGTGAGAACGGTATCGAGAACTGTTTCGTTATAGGGAACCCGACTGGTCATGTCGCTCGAGGCGTAGCCCACCCGCGGACGTAGCTCAAAAACGTTAGTTTTTCCGAGCGTTTCGCCGAGAACGGTGACCGTCCCGGATGAGGGATACGTGAGCGACGCCAAAATACTGAGAATGGTCGTTTTGCCCGCACCATTGGGCCCAACGATGACCCAGCGCTGCTGGGAATCAACAGTCCACGAGATGTCGTCGAGGATAGGTCTCTGGTCCCGAACGAAACCCACAGATTGGAACGCGGCAACCTCGGACATATTGTCCAAGCGTAGTCCACTGACTCCCCCGGTTTGAGATTGCCCATCGACTACGCTTGGAGGATGAGCCCCCCCACGGTTTTGGGAATTGTCCTCGCTGGTGGTGAGGGAAAACGACTCATGCCTCTCACTGCAGATCGGGCCAAGCCAGCGGTTCCCTTTGCCGGACATTACCGTCTCATCGACTTCGCGATTTCGAACTTGATCAATTCTGGGCTCCGACAAATAGTCGTCTTGACTCAGTACAAATCGCACTCGCTGGACCGGCACGTTTCGCAAACATGGCGGCTCAGCGGAATGCTGAACGCGTACGTGGCTTCCGTTCCGGCGCAACAACGCCTAGGAAAGCGCTGGTTTGCCGGTTCTGCGGACGCCATTTTCCAAAGCTTGAACCTCATCGGGGATGAAAAACCCGACTATGTCGTCGTCGTGGGTGCTGATCACGTCTATCGAATGGACTTCCAGCAAATGGTGGACGCACATATCGCCAGTGGAGCGCGAGCGACTGTTGCAGGGATTCGTCAGCCCAGGGAGCTTGCTGACCAATTTGGAGTTATTCAGGTTGATGAGAAAGACCCCACTCAAATTCACGAGTTCGTGGAAAAGCCTCGATCCATCGAGGGACTCAAGGATTCCCCTGACGAGATTCTTGCGTCCATGGGAAATTATGTGTTTACCACTAGCGCCCTAGTGGATGCCGTTCGGGCTGACGCGGGGGATGTGGAGTCGTCCCACGACATGGGTGGCGATGTGATTCCGGAGTTTGTGGAGCGCGGTGAGGCGTTTGTCTACGACCTTAATCGCAACGAGGTTCCTGGCGCTCGCGAGAATGACCGCTTCTACTGGCGAGATGTGGGAACTATTGATGCGTTCTACGAGGCTCACCAAGATCTCATCTCCAAGGACCCGGTCTTCAACCTCTTCAACAACGATTGGCCGATTTTCTCCCAACAGTGGAACTCCCCTCCGGCAAAATTTGTGCAAGATAAGGACGGCAATCCGGGGTCTCTCTCTGAGTCAACCGTTTCTCTAGGTTGCTACGTGGTCGGCGCCAACGTTTCTCGCAGCGTGCTGGGACCGTGGGTCAAGATTTACTCAGGCGCCACGGTGGAGGACTCTATAGTTTTCGAGCGTGTCGCCATTGGGCAAGGCGCCACCGTCCAGCGAGCAATCCTGGACAAGGAGGTTGTCATAGAGCCGGGAGCGACAGTAGGAGTTGACCGGGATCTCGATCTCTCTCGCGGCTTCACGGTGTCTGAATCGGGAGTGACGGTAGTCGCGAAAGGTCTCGTGGTCTCAGCGTGACGAGTCCACGAAGACTCGTCGTCCTGGACGTCGATTCAACGCTCACCCGGGATGAAGGAATCGACCTCCTCGCGAGCTGCGTCTCACCGGAGACGGCCGACCGGGTGAGCTCCATCACCGCAGCTGCGATGCGGGGAGAGCTCGATTTCGAGGAGTCTTTGAGAGCTCGTGTTGCCACGCTAGGGGGTGTCAGCTTGGACGCTGTGGCGGCAGCGACAGCACAGGTTCAGCTCACCGACGGCGCCCAGGAGCTCGTTGAGCGATTGCATTCGGCGGGGCACCTGGT
Organism: Pontimonas sp.; assembly: GCA_038153485.1. Taxonomy (GTDB): domain Bacteria; phylum Actinomycetota; class Actinomycetes; order Actinomycetales; family Microbacteriaceae; genus Pontimonas. The sequence continues at coordinate 13,860 of JAYOYJ010000001.1, forward strand.
GGGCGCTGTTTCTGGAGGATTTCACCACATGGTGGATCCCCTGGCCGCCCGTTTGCGGCTCGATTTCCATCGTGCGAATCACCTGGAGGTGATCGACGACCGTCTCACGGGTCGCCTCACCGGAGACATCGTTGACGCGAGAGCCAAAAGCGACACTTTGCGGTCATGGGCGGCCGAGAACTCCGTAGATATGGCCCAAACCGTTGCGGTAGGCGACGGAGGCAACGATGTGGCCATGTTGCGAGATGCCGGCGTGGGGATTGCTTTTGTGGCGAAGCAAGTTGCGAAGGACGCCGCCGATGTTGTCATTGATGTTCCCGACCTGCGACGCGTCTGGGATGTCATCAGTTCGTGGGACTAGTGGCCCATCCCTAATCCGCCGTCTATGGGCAGAACCGCTCCCGAGACGTAGGCAGCTTCATCGCTCGCAAGCCACGACACTGCCGCGGCGACCTCCTCCGGTTCAGCGAAGCGGCCAGCCGGAATAGAAGACAAATAGGCCTCTTGTTGGGCTTCGGGCAGCGCCGTTGTCATGTCGGTCTTGATGAAACCGGGAGCGACGACGTTTGCGGTGATACCCCTTGAACCTAGTTCCCGGGTAACAGACCGAGCAAAACCGACGAGTGCCGATTTAGAAGCGGCGTAGTTGACCTGACCTGGCGATCCGTAAAGCCCCACGACACTGGAAATCAGAATAATCCGTCCGTGCTTTGCTTTGATCATGGACGTCACGCACCTTTTCACTACTTTGAATACACCCACGAGGTTTGTCTGAATGACTTCCTCGAACTCCTCGTCCTTCATACGCATGAGGAGGGTGTCTTTCGTGATGCCCGCGTTTGCAACGACGACCTCAATGGGTCCCAATGCTGCCTCCACTTCGCCGATGGCGGCATCCAGCGAGTGACCGTCGGTCACGTCAGCCCTGACGGTAAGTGCTCCAGCCGGACCCTCTCCGCTCCGGGCGGTGACGGCGACTCGGTGGCCATCAGCGACGAAGCGAACGGCTATGGCGTGACCAATTCCACGGTTGCCACCAGTGATTAGAACGGTGCGAGGTGTGCTCATGTCTCCCAAGCTTATTGGCAGGTTGTGGGCTTACGATGAAGGACATCATGAGCGAGAGCTACACCATTACCAGCTTGCAGGATTCTCCTGATGCTGAGCGCCGTTCACGCATGGTGCGATACACCGTTGCGATGGGCATCAGACTGGTCTGTATCGGCGCGTGTTTTCTCGTCGAAGGATGGTGGCTACTTCTTCCCGCCCTGGGCGCGGTGTTTCTGCCCTACTTCGCCGTTGTGACAGCAAACTCGGTGTCGAAGAAAAAGGCATCGGGTGAACCTCTGCGACCTGGTGGCATCGTTCCCCTGCGTCGCTCGTGATAATTCCGGGTGCTCCGACACCCACGCTTCGGTGCTCGAGGAGCTCGTGTGAGGCTCCACCGGAATGGGACGTGCTGTGGAGAAACCCCAAGATTCACGGTCCGGAGAGACAGAAAATCTGGCTCGCCTGCACGGAGCATCGTGATTACTTTGAGGCGTATCTTTCGCAAAAAGGTTTCCCTGTGAGCACAATCCGACGGGATGACGAGGGTAACTAACGGTGTTGCGTCTCCTCTTTACACGTCGATGGTTGGGATACCTCGCTCTGACCGTAACTTTCGCTGTCATTGCATCTCTCTTCGGGATGTGGCAATGGGATCGCCGAGGGCAAGCGGTGGCCGCGATCGAGAAGGTCGACGCTAACTATGACCAGAGCGCAGTGCCTCTCTCAACCGAGCTCTCGGCAGGTTCACTTGATGCGGACGCCCGTGAATGGGTGCCTGTCACCCTCACCGGCAGATACTTGACCGAGGACCAGGTACTCGTGAGGACGAGACCCCGCTCTGGGGCGGTGGGATTTGAGGTCCTCGTGCCTTTTGTATCAGCGGAGGCCACCGTTGTCGTGAACAGGGGTTGGATTCCTACTGGAGAGAGTCAGGATAACCCCGACCAAGTACCGGCTGCTCCGACTGGAGAGATCACCCTTGTCGCACGGATCAAACCGAGCGAGCCTCTCATTCCTGGACGGGGAGCACCCGAGGGCCAGATTGCCAGCATTCACTTGCCTTCGATTCAGGGGATGACTTCTGTGGATATCCGTGAAGACTTCTTCGTCGCTCTGGGAGAAGAGACTCCCCGACTTGAGACCACTCCCCTGCCCCTTATTCGCCCAGACCTCGATGAAGGCCCTCACCTGAGTTACACATTTCAGTGGTATTTGTTCGCCGTCATGGCCTTTGGTGGTCTCTGGTACCTCCTGCGCCTGGAAGCACGAGCTCGCCGTGGTGACGGCCTCAGGCCCAAGCCCTCGCGTGACAACGACGAAGAGGACGCACTCCTCGACCATGCTGAGAGCTAAGCGAGCTCAATAAGCTCGCGATACTCCTCACTCCAGTGGTCTTCGACCCCATCGGGCATGATCAAGACTCGCTCTGGGTTGAGCGCGAGGACGGCACCATCGTCGTGGCTCACGAGAACCACAGCTCCTTCAAAGTGAGCGAGAGCGTCGAGGATTTCTTCCCGACTGGCGGGATCCAAGTTATTCGTCGGTTCATCCAAGAGCAGCACATTCGCCTTCGAAACAACCAGTGTCGCGAGTGATAGGCGCGTTTTTTCCCCTCCCGAAAGAACTCCGGCAGGTTTAAGCACGTCATCACCGGTGAAGAGGAACGACCCGAGAACTTTTCTGGCCTCAGTCTCCCCCAGTGTCGGAGAGGAGGACAGCATGTTCTCGAGAACGGTCCTGTTCATATCGAGAGTCTCGTGTTCCTGGGCGTAGTAACCAATCTGCAGTCCATGGCCTGCGTCCACAACTCCCGTATCGGCGGCGTCTACTCCGGCCAGAATTCTGAGCAAGGTGGTCTTGCCCGCTCCGTTCAGGCCGACAATAACCACCTTGGACCCACGATCGATGGCCAAATCCACTGCGGTAAAGACTTCGAGGGAACCGTAACCCTTGGAAAGGTTCGAGGCGAAAAGGGGAGTCTTTCCACAAGGAGCAGGATCGGGAAAACGAAGTTTTGCGACCTTCTCCGTTGTCCGCACGTTCTCAAGGCCTTGCAACATTCGTTCGGCGCGAGCCTTCATCTGCTGAGCGGATGAGGCTTTACTCGCTTTCGCTCCGAAACGGGCTGCCTGGAGTTGCAGAGCGGCGGCCTTCTTTTCGGTAATGGTTCTCTCACGGATTCGTCTCTCCTGGTCTGCTTCCCGAGCGACGAGGTAGCGCTTCCAGGACGTGTTGTATATGTCGATGGTGGAACGAGTGGCATCGAGGTAGAAGACGCGGTTGACGGTTTCCTCGACGAGCGCCACGTCATGGGATATCACGATGACTCCCCCGGGATACGTCGCAAGGAAAGCGCGCAGCCACGATACAGAGTCAGCATCCAGGTGGTTGGTGGGTTCATCCAAAACCATCAACGGTGCGTTCTGGAACAGGATTCGTGCCAGTTCAATACGACGTCGTTGCCCTCCTGAGAGAGTCCCCAAGGGCTGCTCCAGAATGCTGTTCGGGAGGTTCAAGTGCGATGCGATGGTCGACGCTTCCGCCTCGGCCTGATAGCCGCCTAGTGCAAGAAAGCGGTCGTTGAGGCGACCGTAGCGCGCCATGGCAGACTCCGCTGTGGTGGCATCGCTCTCCCCCATCTGGATAGCCGCCTGGTCCATCTCCGCCATGAGTGTTCCCAGGCCCCTCGCGTTTAGAATCCGCGCCCGCGCGGTTTCTTGAGGGTCTCCAGCGCGAGGGTCTTGTGGGAGATAGCCCATCTCCCCGGTGAGGTGAACAGATCCTTCCGTCGGTGCCACATCACCGGCAATCACCTTCGTGAGGGTGGTTTTTCCTGCTCCGTTACGGCCGACAAGACCCACTTTGTCGCCGGTATCCACTCGAAAGGAGACGTCATCCAGGAGGACGCGAGCCCCCATGCGAATCTGCAGGTTTTTGACCTCAAGCACGGCGCACCCGCGGGGAACTGAAAGGCTGCGGAGGAACTAGATGGAGAATCCGAGAGCCCTCATCATGTCGCGACCATCTTCGGTGATGCGCTCTTGGCCCCAGGGAGGCATCCACACCCAGTTGATGCGGAATCGCTCGACTACGCCATCAAGCGCGTTCGCCATCTCCTCTTCGATGACATCGGTCAGAGGGCATCCCGCTGAGGTGAGGGTCATGCTGATGATGAGCGCGTCCCCTTCGTCATCCCACGACAGGTCATAGATGAGGCCCAAATCGACGATGTTGACGCCCAATTCGGGGTCAATAACGTTCTTGAGCCCCTCCTGGACAGAATCGAACTTCTCGTCGCTCAGAGCAACGGTCGCCATGACTTTCTCCTCTGGCTAAGCGGTTTTCTGTGTGTAGCGGTCGTAACCCTCTGCTTCGAGGCGCTGGGCCAGCTCAGGTCCACCACTTTCTGCAATCTTGCCCCCCACTACGACGTGCACGTAATCGGGCTTGATGTAGTTGAGGATACGCGTGTAATGGGTAATCAGCAGGACGCCGAGACCAGTGGAGTCCTTGGCCCGGTTCACCCCTTCCGCAACAATTTTGAGGGCGTCGACGTCGAGACCGGAGTCTGTCTCGTCGAGGACTGCGAATTTTGGCTTCAGAAGCTCCAGCTGCATGATCTCGTGGCGCTTCTTCTCGCCTCCGGAGAACCCCTCGTTGACGCTGCGCTCAGCGAAACCAGGCTCCATCTTGAGTGAGTCCATCGCACCGCGAAGGTCCTTCACCCACTCACGGAGGGCGGGAGCCTTGCCATCGAGTGCGGTTTTTGCCGAGCGGAGAAAATTGGTAACGCTGACGCCTGGAA
>JAYOYJ010000001.1:18724-34638 GCA_038153485.1 Pontimonas sp.
ACCTCAACGGGGTACTGCATGGCCAAAAACAAGCCCGACTTTGCGCGCTCGTCGACACTCATCTCGAGGACGTCCTCTCCATCGAGTTCGATGGAACCTGACGTCACCTCGTAGCGGGGGTGGCCCGCAATTGTGTACGCGAGGGTTGACTTACCGGAGCCGTTGGGGCCCATGATGGCGTGGGTGTGACCTTGCTCCAGAACAAGGTCCACCCCTTTCAGGATTTCCACCGGTCCACTTTCTGTCTCGATGGACACGTGCAGATTTGAGATGGTCAGGGTGCTCATGGTCTTCCTTAACACTCGTCGGTAATGGTCATGGGGGTGGGGTCGACAAACACCACACCGTCGGTAATGGTCACTGGATACACCGGAACCGGCTCAAAAGCCGGGAAGTTCTGCGGCTTACCCGTTTGCAGGGAAAACTTCGACCCGTGGGCCCAACACTCCAGAGTGTCGTCTTCCACGAACCCTTCAGAAAGGGAGATTTCGCCGTGGCTACAGGTATCTCCAATCGCGTGGACATCTCCCGCGGAGTCCTTCACGAGCGCTATGGGAACTCCGTCGATTGTCACCTTGACCGCGCTGGACACGCTGAGGTCGTCCACGCCACACACTTGAACCGAAGCCATCTAGCTCTCCTCCGTTTGCGAAAGCTTCCGTTGGATTTTGTCCGTCAGGTCAGCGACGAGGCCAGCATCGTTGATCTTGGACACAACGTCGACGAGGAAACCCATAACGACGAGCCTTCTGGCGTCGAGCTCCTCGATTCCTCGAGATTGGAGGTAGAAGAGCTGCTCGTCGTCGAACCGACCCGTGGCACTCGCGTGACCTGCACCAGCGATGTCTCCAGTCTTGATTTCGAGGTTGGGAATGGAGTCGGCTCTCGTTCCATCACTCAGGACAAGGTTTCTGTTCTGCTCGTAGGAGTCGGTCCCCACGGCGTCTGCGCCGATCAGGACGTCGCCCACCCACACGGTGCGAGCCCCCGCGCCATGCAGTGCGCCCTTATACGTGACGCGAGAGACAGTCTGAGGCCCTTGGTGGTGCACATAGACCCGGTGTTCGATGTGTTGCGATGCATCCGCAAAATACGCACCCCAGAGATGTCCGGCTGCGCCGGCACCGACGAGTTGGGTGGAGGGATTGACCACAACAACATCTCCCCCGAGACTCACCACAATCTGGGTGAAGGAAGCGTCCTTACCGACAGCGGCAAAGTGAGCGGCGTAGTGGAGAGATCCGGGGTTCCAGTCTTGAACGCAGACCACGTGCAATGAGGCGCCTTCCTGGATGTCGAATTCGACATTTTCTGCCAGCACCGCATCCCCCGAGGACTGCATGATCAGGGTCGCGTGACTGTTGGCGTGGACTCTGACAATGGTGTGTGCGGCGCGAGGGGTAGTGCCTAGCGTGCTTCGCCCAAGCCGAAGTGGTTCGGAATGGTCGCCGGTGATATCGACAACCAACACGGTGTCGCTCGAAGACCAGGCGTTCGCGGCAGCACGGTCTTCCGGCAGCCCTGCAACCCCGCGGGGGGCATCGGCCGGGGCGACCCATGACACCGCGAAACCCTCCGCGCTAGGTGCGTCGATTTCATACGCGCCACCGTCGAGTTCTCCCTCCAGGAGGGGTTGGAGCTTCGAAACCGGAGTCAGTTTCCACTCCGGCTCGCGCCCAGTTACCGTGCCAAAATCGCTGACATCCCCGGAGGCGAAGCGTTCAGACCGGGTCTGCACCGGAACGTCATGACCCACACGAGTGTCGTGCGGCGCAAGCGTGGCTTGCCCGCCTGAGTCTTCTGTGCTCATTTAGCCGACTGAGCCTTCCATATTCATTTCAATAAGTTTGTTGAGCTCGAGCGCATACTCCATGGGTAGCTCTCGCGCGATGGGTTCGATGAAACCGCGAACGATCATCGCCATGGCTTCGTCTTCCGCTAGCCCGCGGCTTTGAAGGTAGAACAGTTGCTCTTCGCTCACCTTGGAGACCGTTGCTTCGTGGCCGAGCTGGACGTCGTCAACCCGAATGTCGATGGCGGGATATGTGTCACTGCGTGAGATGGTGTCGACCAGTAGTGCGTCACACCGAACGGTGTTCGCAGAGTGGTGGGCGTTGTCGTCCACGCGGACTTCACCGCGATACCCGGCTCGCCCTCCCCCGCGCGCAATCGACTTCGAGACGATAGATGAGGTCGTATGCGGAGCCATATGAATCATTTTTGCTCCAGCGTCTTGGTGCTGTCCTGGACCCGCGAAGGCGACCGACAGCGTCTCGCCCTTGGCACGCTCACCGACCAAGAACACCGAGGGGTATTTCATCGTGACCTTGGATCCGAGGTTTCCATCGATCCACTCCATCGTCGCGCCTTCGTGAGCAATCGCACGCTTGGTGACGAGGTTGTAAACGTTGTTCGACCAGTTTTGGATAGTCGTGTACCGAACGCGAGCATTCTTCTTCACGATGATTTCCACCACCGCCGAGTGCAGGGAGTCTGAGGAGTAAATCGGTGCAGTACACCCTTCGATGTAGTGCACGTGGCTGCCCTCGTCGGCAATGATGAGTGTCCGCTCAAACTGACCCATGTTCTCCGTGTTGATACGGAAGTAGGCCTGAAGCGGAATTTCGACGTGCACACCGGGCGGAACGTACACGAACGACCCACCTGACCACACAGCGGTGTTGAGCGCAGCAAACTTGTTGTCTCCGGCGGGGATCACCGTTCCGAAGTACTCGGTGAAAAACTCGGGGTGCTCACGAAGCGCAGTGTCGGTGTCGAGGAAAAGGACACCCTGCTGCTCTAGATCTTCGCGAATCTGGTGGTACACCACCTCAGACTCGTACTGAGCGGCAACGCCGGCGACCAGTCTGGCTCTCTCCGCTTCTGGGATGCCCAAACGCTCGTAGGTGTTCTTGATGTCATCCGGGAGGTCCTCCCAGGTGGTGGCTTGACGTTCGGTCGACCGCACGAAGTATTTGATGTTGTCGAAGTCGATACCGGACAAATCAGCGCCAAAATTGGGCATGGGCTTCTTGTCGAAAAGCTGTAGACCCTTCAGACGAGTGGCCAACATCCATTCAGGTTCGTCTTTGAGGGCTGAAATCTCGCGAACAACATCCTCGGACAGTCCTCGTTTGGCTGTGGCACCAGCCGTGTCGGCATCGTGCCATCCGAACTCATAGTTACCGAGGCTTTCGAGCTCGGGACGGTCGAGAAGTACATCCGACATTCGTGCTTCCTCCTCTTCGTGCAATGGGCGTGGTGCCTTCCAAGGGGCTCGTCAGGTTGAGCCACGTAGACTTGGTGTTCTCGTTGCGGTGTGGCAACCCCACCAGATAAGCGTCAGCGCTTGATGGTGGTTCTAGTCTAACTGTTCGAAGCTCGGTGGTGAAGGTGTGAGCCCGTGAAAACGCTGTGGAAGTGGCTTCCCGATGCGGTGGATCGTCGCGTTCGGATTGCCGCGTGGGCTTCCCTCGTCAGCCAGATCTTGATCATTGGAACCGGTGGAGCGGTAAGGCTGACCGGTTCAGGCCTGGGTTGTCCCACCTGGCCTCGATGTACCGAGGATTCGTTCGTCACGACAGCGGAAATGGGCTTCCACGGTGTCATCGAATTCGGAAACCGTCTGCTGACCTTTTTCCTCATCATCATTGCCATCGTGATGTTTCTTTTTGTCGTGCGAATGCGCAAGGAGCGTCCTGAGCTCTTCCGCCTCTCGGTGGCTCTGGGCCTGGGAATCCCTGGTCAAGCTGTGATTGGTGGAGTGACAGTCCTGACCGATTTGAACCCCTATGTAGTGGGACTCCACTATCTTCTGTCTGCTGTGCTCGTGGGTTTGGCCGCTGTCCTCCTCTACCGGGTCCGACGCGGCCCAAGGAGTTCGGGTTGGGGCGTACCACACTCGGTTCGGCTCCTCGGGGGTGCGCTCCTTGGGGTGCTTGCGATCTCCGTTGTCATGGGAATCCTCACGACGGGTTCAGGCCCGCACGCGGGAGATTCCGGGGCAGCGCGAAACGGGCTCGATTCCTGGTTGTTGCAACACTTTCACGCGTGGCCGTCGTACGTCGTGCTGGGGCTGATTGTGACCCTGGTGTCCCTTGCCCGCTTTGCCTCAGTAGGTTCTCCTGGATTTCGTAGGGCGAGTACGGGAGCCCTGGCCGTAACGCTTGTTCAGATTGGGGTCGGCCTTTATCAAGCCAATAGCGGATTGCCCGTTTTTGCAGTGGGAGTCCACATGGTCTTGGCTGCGGTGCTCGTCGCTGTGGTGACCACCGTTCTCCTGGCGCAGAGAAAAGTAGTTACACCGGAACTAATGGATCGATTCCCAGAGCCACAAATAGCAGCGTCAAATAACTGATACTCGAGTTGAACACCCGCATGGGCGAGGGCTCATCGCCTCGCAGAGACCGCTGGTATAGCCGGTGCGATTCGAACAGGAACCACCCTCCCGCTGCCAGAGCAACAACTGTGTAGAGGACACCCATAGGAGCAACCGGGATGAGCAACAGCGACGCAGCGACTGTTGCCCAGGCATAGAGAATCACCTGCAGACCGACTGCGGGTGCCTCTCGCACCACAGCGAGCATCGGGACATCCACCCGCGCGTAGTCGTCGCGATATTTCATCGACAGGGGCCAGTAGTGCGGTGGAGTCCACAGGAACACGACCAAGAAGAGAATCCAGGCCTCAAGGCTCAATGAGCCGGTGACCGCGGACCAGCCAATCAGAACGGGAAAACACCCGGCAATACCTCCCCAAATGATGTTCTGCTCGCTTCTGCGCTTGAGCCACAGTGTGTAGACGAACACATAGAACAGAATTGCGGCCAGGGACAGAAGCGCTGCGAGGGGTGTTGTGAAAATCCAGAGCCACACCACCGAGATAACGCCGAGCGCAGTGGCAAATACCAGCGCTGCAGGTCCCGAAATCTCGCCCGTAACCAGCGGCCGCGCGTTGGTTCGGCCCATGTGCTCGTCAATGTCTCTATCGATGAACATGTTGTAGGCATTGGCACTTCCAGCACTGAGCGCACCCCCCACCACTGTCGCCAGCACCAGCCAGAGATTGGGAATTCCTCGCTGCGCTAAAACCATGACCGGAACAGTCGTGACCAGCAGAAGTTCAATAACCCGGGGTTTTGTGAGGGCGACATAGGAGCGCAGGACACCGAGAACACTCCGTCGCAGTGGCGGAGCGCTGAGCGAGGTGGTCATAGAGAAGAGAGTCCTTTGACTTGCACGAAGCCCCCAGTGTAGAGAAGAAATCCTTCAGGGAGCTGAGTGCGTCACGGGCGAGAAGCCGAAAGTCGGCTCGTTATACTCGACAGCGATGGGCCTTATGTTGAGCCCCACCGAGCGATGTCTAAAGGATGGCCCTCCCCTATGGGATCAGTTTTCAGCGACCAGGACCGAAAAGCAGTAGATATCGCGAGGGTGCTGGCCGCTGATGCGGTGGAGAAGGCCGGTCACGGTCACCCCGGCACGGCCATCAGTCTTGCGCCCGTTGCGTACCTTTTGTTTCAGAAAGTCATGAAGCTTGACCCTTCAGATCCTCAGTGGCTGGGTCGGGACAGGTTCATCCTGTCGGCGGGGCACTCGTCCCTCACCCAATATGTCCAATTGTTCCTCGGAGGCTTTGGGCTCGAGCTGGACGACATCAAGGCTCTGCGGACCTGGGGTTCACTGACGCCCGGTCATCCGGAGTATGGACATACAGACCATGTGGAAATCACCACGGGTCCGCTCGGCCAGGGGCTTGCCTCCGCAACGGGATTTGCCTACGCACAACGGTTTGAGCGCGGTCTTTTTGATCCGGACACCGCACCCGGTGAGTCTCCTTTCGACCACTTTGTCTATGTCATCGCGGGTGATGGTGACCTTCAGGAGGGTGTCTCGGCCGAAGCCGCCTCCTTAGCCGGGCACCAGGAGCTCGGGAACCTCATCGTTCTGTATGACGCCAATCAGATCTCTATCGAGGACGACGTCGACATCGCTTTCAGCGAGGACGTCCAGGCCCGGTATGAGGCCTATGGATGGGACGTCCACAGCGTCGATTTCGGCTCAGCGGCGAATTACTCGGAGGACGTAGATTCGCTGCTTGCGGCTATTTCCCGCGCCCAGGCGGACACGCAGCGCCCCTCCCTCATCGTTGTAAAGACCATCATCGGGTGGCCCGCCCCCATCAAGCAAAACACCGGCAAGATTCACGGCTCTGCGCTGGGTGCCGAGGAGCTCGCGGCACTCAAGACCGAGTTGGGGATGAATCCCGAAGAATCGTTTGTGGTTCCCCCCGAGATCCTCGAGCACACCCGGGCGCTAGCAGAGTGGTCTCGGCACACCCGTGAGGCATGGGATAACTCGTTTTCCCAGTGGGCACAGAAGAATCCCGACAAAAAGGCCCTCCTGGACCGACTGCTGGCAGGAGAGCTTCCGGACCTCGAGGCCGTACTTCCGACCTTTGACGGGGTGGAATCCCTGGCGACAAGAGCTGCCTCCGGTCAGGTCCTGAACGCCCTTGCGAGTGTTCTCCCCGAGTTGTGGGGTGGCTCTTCAGATCTTGCAGACTCTAACCTCACGACGATTAAGGGACGCGCGTCCTTCGCCCCTGCTCATCACTCGACGAAGGAATTTCAGGCAGACCTCTACGGATCCGTGCTTCACTTTGGAATTCGTGAGCACGCCATGGGCTCCATCCTCAATGGAATCGCGCTACACGGGCCCACCAAGCCGTTTGGCGGTACGTTCCTCATCTTCAGCGACTACATGCGACCGGCAGTCAGGCTCGCTGCGCTGATGCGCGTGCCCGCGAGGTATGTCTGGACCCACGATTCCATCGGTTTGGGTGAAGATGGCCCCACCCATCAACCGGTAGAACAACTCGCCACGTTGCGGGCGATTCCTGGGCTTGATCTCGTGCGTCCGGCTGACGCGCATGAGACCGCGTATGCCTGGAAGACCATGATCGAACGTCAGCACAACCCAGCAGGCATTGCGCTCACTCGACAGGGAATCCCCGTGTTGAAGCGTGGCGACGACGTCGCGGCGGGCTCGACACTCGCCCACGCCCGCCACACCGCACGGGGTGGATACGTTCTCGCTGAAGCCGAGGGTGAACTTCAGGTGATTCTGCTCGCCACCGGTTCCGAGGTTGCCATTGCGTTGTCAGCAAGGAGTGCCCTCCAGGAGGCAGGAATGGGTACTCGCGTGGTGTCGATGCCGTGTGTGGAATGGTTCGACGAGCAAGACGAGGCCTATCGCCACAAGGTTCTACCGCCGGAAGTTCGGGCCCGTGTTTCTATCGAGGCTGGTATTGCGCAAGGGTGGCATCGTTTCGTCGGTGATACCGGACGGACGGTCTCCCTAGAGCACTTTGGCGCATCCGCCGATTATCAGCGTTTATATGAGGAATTCGGGCTCACCCCCGAAGCCGCGGTGACGGCAGCCAAGGAATCGTTGGCAGCTTCAGGAAAGTAGAGATATGACATCCACACCTAGTTCTGCAGTGAGCCAAATTGGGGTCAGCATCTGGCTCGATGACCTCTCCAAGGACAGGCTTACCTCAGGCTCCTTGGCCTCTCTGATGGAGCACAACCATGTGGTGGGTGTGACGAGTAACCCGACCATCTTCGCGGGCGCTGTCTCCGGGAGCGACTCGTATAGCGGAGACCTCGCTGACCTTGCACGTGCGGGTGTCACACCCGAAGAGGCGGTGTTCGAGGTCATGATTCGCGACATCCAAGGCGCCTGCGACCTGATGCGTTCTGTCTTCGACTCTACGGACGGGCAGGACGGACGGGTGTCTCTGGAGGTGTCTCCTCTGCTCGCTCATGACACCGCCGGCACGGTTGAGCAAGCCAAGGACCTCTGGAAACGCGTGGACAGGCCAAACCTGATGATCAAGATTCCAGCGACGAAAGCTGGTCTGCCAGCTATCGCTGAGGTGATTGGTGAGGGAATCAGTGTCAACGTCACCCTTATTTTCAGTTTGGAGCGCTACGGCGAGGTCATTGACGCATACTTTGAGGGCATCGAGAAAGCTCAGACCGCTGGACACGCATTGTCCGTTATTCGCTCCGTGGCCTCGTTCTTTGTGTCCCGTGTGGACTCGGCTATTGATGCGAAGCTGGATGCTCTCAACACCGATGCTGCCTCCGCTGTCCGCTCCCTCTCCGCGGTCGCCAATGCCCGCCTTGCCTATGAGTTATTCGTCCAACGTCATGGTTCCGAGCGCGCGCAGAATCTGAAACAGAACGGTATGAACCCTCAACGACCACTCTGGGCCTCCACCGGCGTCAAGGACCCTTCTCTACCGCCCGCCTACTATGTGACAGAACTCGCCGTGGCGGATGTTGTGAACACCATGCCCGAAAAAACCCTGATGGCCCTCGAGAGTGCCGGTGTTGTTGAGGGCGACCGAGTGACAGGGCATTTCGATGCAGCTCGTGAAACGCTGGCCGCAGTCGAGGACTTGGGTATCTCGCTCGCCGAGGTAACCGATGCCCTTGAGAACGATGGTGTCGAGAAGTTTGTTCAATCCTGGAGAGAGCTCCTCGAGACGGTAGCGACCGCCATGGACGGATCTCCGTGAGCCTGTCGGTCTCTATTAAGGACCCCCTGAACCAAGGTATTCGGAGTCGTTGCGAGGAGCGCGCTCGAGAGGGCTTCATGGAGTCTCTCTCGAAAGCTGATTCGACACTGTGGGGGGAATCGGCGCAAGCCGAGGCTTCCATCCGACTGGGGTGGACCGCTGACCCTCGTGTGTGGAGTGACCTTGCATCGGACGTTGCTGAGGTGCATAGAGACCTTATGTCTCGAGGAATCAATCGTGTTGTTCTCTGTGGAATGGGAGGGTCGTCCCTCGGACCAGAGGTGATAGCGGCCACCCATGACCTGCCGCTGACCATTGTGGACTCCACTCATCCTGATGAGGTCTCGCACTCCGTGAACCAGGACCTCTCAGCCACTGTTGTGGTCGTCTCGTCAAAATCAGGCGGAACCGTGGAGACTGATTCTCAAAAGAGGGCGTTTGAGAATGCGTTGCGCTCCAAAGGGCTCGATCCGGCTGGACACATGGTCGTGGTGAGTGATCCGGGGTCACCCCTCAGCGTGGCGTCTCTGGAGGCTGGTTACCGAGTTTTCGATGGCGACCCGACCATCGGAGGCCGTTTTTCTGTCCTCTCCCCGTTTGGTCTCGTGCCCGCCGGGCTTGCGGGTCTTGACCTTGCCCAGTTCCTCGAGGACGCATCTGAGGGTTATGACCGGTGCATCACATCGGGCCCAGAAAACCCAGCTCTGATGCTGGGAGTTGCCCTCGCGCAGAACAATCCCCAGGTCAACAAGATTCTCTATCGCGCTGATCCCAATGCACCCGGGTTCGGGGATTGGGTTGAGCAGTTGGTCGCAGAGTCAACAGGTAAAGATGGCGTAGGCATTCTGCCGGTGGTCGAATCCAGTCTTGAGCGCATCGACGATGCGCTGAGTGTTGGGCCGAGTGGATCGAACAGTGACATTGAAGTGTCGGGGTCTATCGCCCACCAAATTGTCCTGTGGGAATATGCGACGGCGGTCGCTGGCGCGGAACTGGGGCTGAACCCTTTTGATCAGCCCAATGTGGAAAGCGCGAAGGTGGCGGCACGGGAATTGCTCACTGCACCGGCCCGGGGGACCCGTGTCGAGGACTCACTCGAGGGTCTCTCTATATTCACCTCTGCCAATGCCACAGCACCAGAGAGTCTGAGCGGTATCCCCTCGCTCCTGGGTGATCTTGCGGGGCTACATGGTTACATCGCGCTGTGTGTTTTCGGTCCACGAGAACGCACCCACCTCTGGCGGGAGTGTGCGGATGCGCTAGAGCGTGCGACGGGACGTCCCGTCACCGTGGGCTTTGGGCCACGCTTTCTGCACTCCACGGGGCAACTTCATAAAGGCGGTGCACCCGAGGGAGTATTTCTCCACATAATTCAGACACCCCAAGCAGAACTCGAGATTCCCGGTCGCGATTTCGACTTCTGGCAGCTTCTGCTCGCCCAAGCGCACGGCGACGCTGAGGTGCTCGCTCGTAGCGGGCAACCAGTGCTGAGCCTCACCGGCGACGCGTCAGACGTCACACGCGTGAGGGAAGCGCTTCAGAACTAGAGACGGCCTTTGCGCTGGCGCAATTTTGTCAGCGCATCCTCGAGAATCTGCTTTGCCTCTTTGTCTGTGCGACGCTCCTTCACGTAGGCGAGGTGCGTCTTATAGGGCTCATTAACAGGCAACTCGGGGGGATTGTCCTTGTCACGTCCCGCCGGTAATCCCGTGGTCGGTGAATCGATAATGTCGGGAATCTCGTCGGGTTCGATTTGGGCCGAGAAGTATCGCACTGTCTCGTTCCCCATCGCATCCCAGTAGGAGACGGCAATGCGGTCCGCTTGAATCCCCCGGTCCTGTTCGCCCATAGGGCCTGAGCCGACACGGGTGCCTCTAATCGCGCTTCCGCCAGTTGCCATAATCCAACCTTCCTAAATATCGAACCGTGTGAAGAGTCCAAGCACGACAATGCTCGACACCCACACCAGGGCTACCACGACAGTGATTCTGTTCAAGTTCCGTTCGGCAACACCGGAAGACCCTAGGTTTGAAGTCACTCCCCCGCCAAACATGTCAGAAAGGCCGCCGCCTCGCCCGCGGTGTAGGAGGATCATCAGCGTCAGCAGAATGCTGGTTAGTGCCAGCAGCACTAAAAAGACGACGCGCAGAATTTCCACATTAACCTCCCGAAACCCTCACCACTATAGACGCTGAGCGCGCGTTCTAGTCCTCACTCACGTGGTGTGGGAAGCGTGCGATGGCGACAAACTCGTCGACGTCGAGGCTCGCTCCCCCCACGAGTGCTCCGTCAATGTTCTCCCGCTTCATGAAACCGGCGATATTGCCCGACTTGACGGAACCGCCATAAAGAATGCGCGTGCGCTCTGCCGCCTCGTCACCGTGGACACTGCGAATCGTGTCTCGAAGAGCCCCACAGACCTCTTCGGCTTGTTCTGGTGTTGCCGCTTGTCCGCTTCCAATGGCCCAGACTGGCTCGTAGGCGACCACAATCTCTGACTTCTTATCAATCGAGGAGAGGACCGCAGTGAGCTGGTCTACCGGAACCTTGCTTGCACCATACTTTTCCAGGTCCTCGGAAGTTTCGCCCACACACAGCACGGGAACCAGGTTGTTTCTCAATGCGGCCTGGACTTTGCCTAAACACACATCGTCGTCTTCATGATGGTCAGCACGTCGTTCCGAGTGTCCGACAAGAACATAGGTGCAGTCCAAAGCCCCCAGGAAAACGCCCGAGACGTCCCCTGTATGGGCACCCTCATCGTGAACAGAGAGATCTTGCGCACCGAGCTGGAGCGGCAAGTCGTCAGCGTTGATCAAGGTTTGAACAGACCGGAGATCTGTAAAGGGCGGAAATACCGCTACTTCCACCTCTTGTTCATTGAACTTCTTGTCCTTCAGTGCCCACGCAAGCTTCTGTACGAAGGCAATGGACTGAAGATGATCGAGGTTCATCTTCCAGTTACCAGCAATTAGGGGGCGACGGGTGGTTGCCATCCAAGAATCTCCAATCCAGGCAGTTGTTTTCCTTCGAGGAACTCGAGGCTCGCTCCTCCTCCGGTTGAAATATGTCCAAACTGATTGTCCTCAAATCCCAGGGCACGCACCGCTGCAGCAGAATCCCCACCGCCCACGACTGAGAGACCCTTTACCGTGGTCAGCGCCTCTGCCACTGCGCGAGTCCCTTTCGAGAAGGCCTCAAACTCGAAGACCCCCATAGGACCGTTCCAAAACACGGTGTGTGAACCCTCGATCGCCTCCTGGAAGGCCTTCGAGGACTCTTCTCCGATATCGAGCCCTAACGCGTCTGCCCCCTGGGGTCCGTGCTCCAGTTGGTCGATCGGAAGGGTGACGTGGGGGGCGTCGGGGCTAAACGAGTGGGCCATCACGATGTCCGTGGGGAGAACGATCTCCACGCCCAGCTTGGAAGCGAAGTCGAGGAATCCCTTCACAATCTCGATGTGGTCCTTCTCGAGGAGACTCTTGCCCACGGCGTGGCCCTGTGCGGCGAGGACGGTGAACACCATTCCGCCGCCGATAACCAGGCGGTCGACAGTAGGAAGGAGCGCCTCAATGACGCCAAGCTTGTCCGAGACTTTAGATCCGCCCAAGACAACGGTGTAGGGCCGTTCGGGACGGGAGGTCAGCTGCTCGAGAACCTCGACCTCCTTCGCCACCAGGAACCCTGCGTAGGAGGGTGTCATCCGCGGAAGTTCGTACACACTCGCCTGTTTCCGATGCACGACCCCAAAACCATCGACAACACACGCGTCGACGTGGGAGGCCCACTCCATGGCCAGCTCAAGTCTGGCCGAGTCGTCTTTCGACGTTTCCCTCGGATCAAATCGAAGGTTCTCGAGAAAGACCGCCTCACCGGGTTTCATTTCCTCCAATGCACTCCACACCGCGTCCCCCGTGACACCGGGGATGAGAGGAACGGGGAAGCCAGCAAGCTCGGAAGTTCGTGCCGCCACCGGAGCGGCACTGAGGTGGTGATCCTCAGGCCCCTGGGGGCGCCCAAGGTGACTGGCGATCACGACGGATGCTCCCCGCTCCGTGAGCCACTTGAGTGTAGGCAGAAAAGCCCGGATTCGCCCGCCATCAGTGATGGCGCCGTTGTCCAGTGGAACGTTTGCATCCACACGCAGGAAAACCAGGCGACCGTCTAGGTCGAGGGACTCCTCCAGAGTTGTAAGTGCCACTACTTAGAGTTGTGCCGCCATGTAGGACGCAAGGTCCACCAACCTGTTGGAGTAGCCCCACTCGTTGTCATACCAGGAGCTCATCTTGACCTGGTTGCCGATGACACGGATGAGCCCACCATCCACAATCGACGAATAGGGGTCACCCACGATGTCGCTGGAGACAATGGGCTCCTCGGTGTAGCGAAGAACTCCTTTCCAGGGGCCGCTGTCCGAAGCGGACCGGAAGGCATCCTGCACCTGCTCCAAGGTGACCTCTTGCGAGGTCTCGACAGTGAGGTCTGTGATGGATCCTGTGGGGACAGGAACCCGGAGCGCGAAGCCATCGAGCTTCCCTTTCAACTCAGGGAGCACCAGACCGATAGCCTTTGCTGCACCAGTCGAGGTAGGAACAATGTTCACTCCGGCCGCTCGCGCACGACGGAGGTCACTGTGTGGGCCGTCCTGCAAGTTTTGGTCCGCAGTGTAAGCGTGGACGGTGGTCATCAGACCTTTCTCGATACCGAAAGCATCGTGGAACACCTTCGCCATCGGGGCGAGACAGTTCGTCGTACAGGACGCGTTCGACACGATGTGGTGGGCAGAGGAGTTGTAGTCCTCGTGGTTCACCCCCATGACCACGGTGAGGTCCTCGCCACTGGCAGGGGCGGAAATGATGACCTTTTTCGCTCCCGCGCTCAGGTGTGCTT
Source organism: Pontimonas sp. (assembly GCA_038153485.1). Classification (GTDB taxonomy): domain Bacteria; phylum Actinomycetota; class Actinomycetes; order Actinomycetales; family Microbacteriaceae; genus Pontimonas. The sequence goes on from JAYOYJ010000001.1 coordinate 32,201, forward strand.
TCGCCTTGTCTGCATCGGTGAAGAAACCTGTGGACTCCACCACGATGTCGACATCGAGTTTGCCCCAAGGCAAGTTGCCAGGATCACGCTCTGCATAGACGGTGATGGCTTTACCATCAACGACGATGGCGCCCGCGCCAGCCTCAACCGAGACGGGGAGTCGGCCTCCCACCGAGTCATACTTGAGCAAGTGCGCGAGCGCCTTGGGATCGGTCAGGTCATTGACGGCGACAATGGTGATGTCGTGGGAGCTAGCAAGAGCAGCTCGAAAGAAGCTTCGTCCGATTCGACCAAAGCCGTTGATGGCAACGTTGACCACAGAGGGTGTCCCTTCATAATTCAGCGGAAATGGGGAAGGCCGGGAAAACCCCGGCCCATTCCAGTGTCTTGCAGTCTCAGACTAGCAGTGAAGCCCCCGCATGAGCACGGGCCGCTTCGAAACGTTTCGCAACATTCTCCCAATTGACGATGTTCCAGAACGCGGCCACATAGTCGGCTTTGACGTTCTGATAGTCGAGGTAGAAGGCGTGCTCCCACATATCGAGCTGCAGAATCGGAATAGTTCCCTGGGCGGTGTTTGCTTGCTGGTCAAAGAGCTGCTGAATCACGAGCCGTGAACCCACGGGATCCCACGACAGGACGCCCCAACCCGAGCCCTGGATACCCAGAGAAGCGGCCTGAAAATGTGCCTTGAAGGCGTCGAAGGAACCGAAATACTCGTCGATGGCTGATGCGACTTCTCCCTCCGGGGTTCCCCCGGCGTCTGGACCAAGGTTGGTCCAGAAAATGGAGTGGTTAACGTGACCCCCCAGATGGAAGGCGAGGTCCTTCTCCAGGCGATTAATGTTGGCAAAACTGCCGGTGTCGCGTGCCTCGGCCATCTGGGCGAGAGCATTGTTAGCGCCATCCACATAAGCCTTGTGGTGCTTTGAGTGGTGGAGTTCCATGATTCGAGCGCTGATGTGGGGCTCGAGGGCTGCATAGTCGTAGGTTAGTTCGGGAAGCGAATACGTCATGACATCCTCCAGAGATCGTGTGAGCGTGCCCACAGTCTAGAACGACCGACTGAGCGTCTGATGGGGACCTAGTCGACCTCAGCGGGAACGGCATCCAAAGTGCTGGGAATTCCCAGGTCCTCAGCCTTCTTGTCTGCCATAGCGAGAAGCCTCCGGATGCGTCCGGCCACCGCGTCCTTGGTCAGTGGCGGGTCCGCGTGGTGACCCAATTCGTCGAGACTCGCGTCTCGATGAGTAAGGCGAAGGTTTCCGGCGTAGAGAAGGTGATCGGGGATTTCCTCACCCAGAATTTCGAGCGCGCGCTCTACCCTCGCACACGCCGCAACAGCAGCTTGAGCCGAACGCCTGAGGTTGGCGTCGTCGAAGTTCACCAGCCGATTTGCTGTCGCACGGACTTCTCGGCGTTCCCGGAGCTTCTCCCACTCCGACACCGCACCTGGTGCGCCCATGAGCGTCAGCAGCTCCGAAATGGCCTCTCCATCACGAACCATCACACGATGTGCCATACGGACTTCACGGGCTTTCGAGGTGACACCAATTCTGGCCCCGACTCCCACCATGGCCATGGCGGCCTCTCCGGTGGGTGCGACAATTTCAATGGCGGCCGACCTCCCCGGCTCGCTGATACTCCCACCGGCGAGGAAGGCTCCCCGCCAGATAGCGGGAAGATCTCCGATAGGCGAAGTAGTGAGCTTGTTGGGGAGTCCTCGCACGGGGCGCTTGCGGGGGTCCAAGAGACCGGTCTGACGCGCAAGTGTCTCGCCGCCTTGGCGTACTCGCACGACATACAGGGGGTGAGTGCGGTTTCCTGCCGGCTGCATGACAGCCGCATCTGTCGCCATCCCGAAAATATCCCTGATGAATTTTCGGACCCTCTTCGCGGTCTCGAGGTGATCGAGCTCGACTTCGACGGCAATATTGCCGCCGATAACGTGCAGTCCCCCCGCAAACCGGAGAATCGTCGACAACTCGGCCACTCGATGACTGGTGATGTCCGACTGGTGAGAGACCAGCTCGTCTTTCACGGCAACAGTCAAAGAATGCATCGTTATGAAAACCTATTCGCGCCCTAAATCACGGTGCTTAACCGTGACTTGGACATCAGCTCGTGCGGTCAGTCGTGCGCCTAATTCCTCGGCCATCGCTACGGAGCGATGCTTACCACCGGTACACCCTACCGCAATGGTTGCGTACGTCTTGTTCTCGGAAACATAGCCGGACAACACAGTATGGAGGGCTCGTTCGAACTGATTTAGAAAGTCTTGTGCCAGAGGGTTCGCGAGCACAAAGTCGCTCACCGGAGCATCTTTTCCCGTATTCTGCCGAAGCAATTCCTCCCAGTACGGATTGGGGAGAAACCGCATATCGGCGACCATGTCAACGTCGGACGGGAGACCGTACTTATAGCCGAAGCTCACGATA
>JAYOYJ010000002.1:0-30119 GCA_038153485.1 Pontimonas sp.
CTTGGTGATGAACCGCGCGTAGAGGAGGTGCAAGATGGCGTGCTCGACACCACCCACATACTGATCGACGGGAGCCCACTTCTCCGCTTGCTGAGGATCAAACGCTTGGGTGTCATCACGGGGTGAGAGGAACCGGAGGAAGTACCAAGAACTATCCACGAAAGTGTCCATGGTGTCCGCATCGCGCCGGAGGGTTCTACCCTCGTGCTCCGCCTCGACCCAGTTAGTGACGGCCCCTAAGGGAGACGAGCCTTTTGGTTTGAGATCGAGCCCCTCGCTCGCTGGCAAGGTCACGGGTAAGTCGTCCAGTGCAACCGGTATTTCGTTCCCGTCGTCGTCATACAGAATCGGAATAGGGGTTCCCCAGTATCGTTGCCGGGAAATGAGCCAATCTCGGAGACGGTAGGTCTTCGCGCGACGACCCGTGCCGGCTTCCTCCAGCAACTCAATAATTCGGGTAATCGCATTCTGCTTACTCAAACCATCGAGAGGGCCGGAATTAATCATGCGACCGTCACCCGCGAGCGCCTCACCGGTTGCCACAGGGTCAGGTAGGGGAATATCACCCGATTCGAGCATTTCCTCGGTGACTACAGGGATGGCCCCCGTTACGGGAGCATTGGTGTCCAGCACAACACGAACCGGCAGGTCGAAGGCGAGGGCAAAGTCGAGGTCGCGCTTATCGTGCGCGGGAACAGCCATGATGGCTCCCGTTCCATAATCCGCAAGCACATAATCAGCAGCCCAGATGGTCAAGCGCTCCCCGTTGACAGGGTTGATGCCATAACGCTCGAGGAAGACACCTGTCTTTTTTCGGGTGGCGTCCTGTCGATCGATTTCTGTGGCTTTTTGAGTTGCTTCCAGATAGCCAGCGAAAGCCTCTTGCACCCCTGCACTCGCGCCCTCGACGAGCTCAGCAGCAAGATCAGAATCCGGGGCTACCACCATAAAAGTCGCGCCAAATAGGGTGTCGGGCCGGGTGGTAAAAATCGTCACCGGAGTGTCTCGGCCCTCGATAACGAAATCGACTTCTGCGCCCTCTGACCGTCCAATCCAATTGCGCTGCATCGCCAACACTTTGGAAGGCCAGCGACCTTCTAATTGGTTGAGGTCTTCCAGGAGGCGGTCGGCGTAATCGGTGATTTTGAAATACCACTGGGTGAGCTTCTTCTTCACCACCATGGCGCCGCTGCGGTCTGAGGTGCCATCGGGCAAAACCTGCTCGTTAGCGAGCACCGTTTGGTCGACCGGATCCCAGTTCACCCAGGAGTCCTTGCGATATGCGAGACCCTTTTCATACATCTTTAGGAACAACCATTGATTCCACTTGTAATACTCGGGGTCAGACGTGTGGAGCACTCTGGACCAGTCGAATGACGCGGCGTAGCGCTTCATCGAAGCTTTCTGCTGAGCAATATTGGAGTAGGTCCATTCACGAGGATCTACTCCGCGTTTGATGGCGGCGTTCTCTGCAGGCAATCCGAACGAGTCCCAGCCAATCGGGTGGAGGACCTGGAAGCCTTGAAGCCTCCAGTACCGGGCAACCACATCTCCCAGCGCATACACCTCGGCGTGACCCATGTGGAGGTCCCCCGACGGGTAGGGGAACATATCGAGCACGTATTTACGCGGGCGGTCATCACCCTCATCGGGAACGGTAAAAGGCTCTGTTTCCTCCCAGAACGCCGACCATTTCTTCTCTAGCGCGTGCGGGTCATAGCCCCCTTCGCCCTCAGATTCGGGCGCGCCAACACGAGTCATCACCGGTCAAGAATAGCCAACTTGGTTCACGCCGAGCGCGCTCAGGAAGGCAGATGCCTTAATTCCCACTTCCCGAACCTCCTCCTGAGGCTCACTCAAGGCGGTAATTCCGCCCCCCACTCCAAGCGTCACAGCATCCTCGTCGACAACAGCGGTGCGGATCGTCATCGCGAACTCTGCACTACCGTCAGCACGCCAGACTCCAAAGGTTCCCGAGTACAGACCTCTGGGCCCGCTCTCCACCTCTCTCAGAATCTCCACAGCCCTTCTCTTGGGAGCACCTGTCATCGAGCCGGCGGGAAATGCCGCATCGAGGACGTCCATCACATCGAATTCCTCTCGAAGGCGACCCGTGACCGTACTCACCAGTTGATGAACCGTCGCATACTCTTCCACCACCAGAAGCTCAGGAACCTCAACGCTTCCCACCTCGCATACGCGGGAGAGATCATTGCGCATCAAATCCACAATCATCAGGTTCTCCGCGCGCTCCTTATCACTGGCGACGAGCTCGTCACGAAGGGCGGCATCACTCTCGGGAGTAGAACCTCTCGGCCTCGTGCCTTTGATCGGTCGCGTCGTCACGGTTCGAGTCGAGTCGACACAAAGGAAGGTCTCCGGAGACGCTGACACTACTGAAACGTCAGGAAAACAAACCAACGCCTGGTGATGGGTCGGGTTGGAGTCGCGCATGACTCTGTGCAAGGCAACGGGATCCACGCCGCCTGACATGGTCACTTGTGTCGTCAGACACAGTTGATACACCTCACCGTCAGCAATGGCTTTCTGGGCGTGGAAAATCATCTCGAGATATCGCCCCTCCGAATCACGCCAATGGGCTTCGTGAAGCACCGGGAGTGCGGGATGAGGGGTGGGGGTGAGAGATTCAAGCTCACGCTCCATTCGGGTTACCCACTCCGCCGAATCCTCAGCTATCGGCAGCCAGTGTGTAGTAATCGATGCCGAGTCATGAGCCACCTCGAGGAGCCGTGTCACCACCAGCGCCCGCGGAATGACCTCGCCAGGTGTCGAGAGCCCTAAGTTCTCGGAACCCAGTTCATAGGGCAGCATCAGATGAATCCCCAGCGGAGCGAGACAGGTCTCCCCTGGGGGAAGCGAGAGTGACTCCCAGGCGGCTCGAACTTCGTCACGCCAGTTCGACGTCAGCTCGAGAGGCTCACCGAGGGCGATATAGGAGACTCCGCTACCGCGTTCACCGTGCTTGTCCCACCACACCGCATAGGGGTTGTCTCCACACACGACGCGAAAGACGTCGTGAGGTGTGCCAGGCACACGAAGAGGATGCCGTGAGGGGCCGAGCGTCATAGCCTTTAGCCTATGAGCCAGATTCTGTACCAGTTCTCGGAGGGCACCTTCCAACCCATCGACTGGTGCGATCCCTCGCGACAGACGACGCTCGTGGCGGATTCGTTCCGGCTCGAAGATGGCCAAGTCGTAGCACTCGAGAAACACCTCGAACGTTTTGCCCACTCAGTCGCTGCGCACACCGACGTCACTCCCCCACGACTGGATGACTTCCTTGCGTCGGTGCGAGGTGTCCTCCCCTCACATGGTTCGTGGTTTCCTCGCATTGAAGCAGTGGACACTCCTGGTGGAGCCAGTCTGCGCTATCGGGAAAGACCCGCCCCATCATGGGAATGCGAGGTTGTGATTGCCAGGGCATCGTCTGATCCCCGAAGATTTCCCCACATCAAAGGACCCGACCTCGAGGCCTTGATGGCGATCCGCACGGAGGTGTCCCAGCAAGGTGCCCAAGAGGCCATCATCACCAGCGCAGACGGACACCTGGTGGAGGGAGCGTACAGCTCTCTGATGGTGTGGCTTCGCGGTGAACCAGGTCCCACGGTGATCCCACCCTCAACCCCGCATTTACCCGGTGTGACCGAGACCGTGCTGCGTGAGGTCGCCTCGGCAGAGAGCGTGGAAGTCTTTGAGAAGGACATCATGGTGTCCGATCTGGATGGAGCCGAGGTGTGGATTCTCAGCGCACTCCATGGAATCCGCGTGGCAACCCGCTTCGTGGAGGGGCCAGAGCTTGCACAGGAGGAGGGGCGTCGCGCGCTCTGGCAGGGTTTGTGGCGGGCACGAGCAACTCCGGTGGTGTCTCCCGATTCCCCGGGCATTACACAAGAGCGGGGCAATAGACTCCCCGGATAATGAACGAAATCCTCGATGCCATCCTCGGGTTTATCGAGGACGTTCCGCCAGTGCTGCGTATCCTGCTCACCGGTATTGCGATCATGCTCGAGACGAGTGTTCTGATTGGGCTTATCGTCCCAGGAGACACGGTGGTGTTGTTCTCCAGTACCGGAGTGACGACCATTGTGGAGTTCATTTTCACCGTGTTCGCCGTGGTGACTGGGGCTCTGCTCGGTAGCTCCTTTGGTTTTTGGATCGGGAGAATCTTTGGCCCGAAGCTTCGGGGAAGTTGGCTGGGGATTCGCATTGGCGAGGACCGCTGGCGCAAAGCAGACCGTTTTGTGAAAAAACGCGGCGGTATTGCCGTTTTCATTTCCCGGTTCTTGCCCGTTTTTCACTCTGTTGTTCCGCTCACCGCGGGAATGTCGATTATGCGTTACCGAACATTTATGAGCTGGCTAGCGCCCGCGTCGATTATCTGGGCGTTTCTCTATGTCTCCATTGGCTCGGGAGCGGCCGAAACGTACCGGGGGCTAAAGGATTCGCTTGACCAGGCGGGATGGATATTCATCGGAATCGTCGCCGTGTCACTGGTGCTGCTCTTTGTCATCAAGCAGGTTCTGCATCGTTTTGCCCACTCCGACGAAGAGGACGAGAGCTCTGAGGCTTAACGCAGTGTGGGGTGGCCCGTGGCCACCCCACACGCTGTTCGCTCTGTCCTAGAACCCGTTATCCGCGAGCCATTGCGCCGCGATGTCCGATGCGGACATTTGATCCTTCGTGCTCTTCAGGTTCAAAGCAACGAGACCTTCAGGGGTGAGCGCCTCACTAATCGGGTCAATCACCTCTGCGAGGTCGCTCGCGATATCACTCGAAGCAATCGGAACAACATTGGATGCGAGGAACAGGCCCTCGGGATCGGCCAGGGTTACCAAACCGAAGTCGGCGATCCGTGGGTCACCGCTGTAGACGTTGGCGACATTAATGACGCCCTCGAGCAGCGCATCCACCGTAATATCTCCTGTGGCATCAAACGCCACGGTGACGCCATAGGTCTCCAAGAGACCGGTCGGTCCGTACGGGCGCTCCTCCAGTTCGGGGTTTCCCCCCAAAATCAGGCCATCGACATTCGCCAAGTCGGCGATGCTCGAGAGACCGTTAGCCTCAGCAAACTCTGCCGTGACGTTGTAGGAGTCCTGGTCTGTGGCGGGCGACATGGCAAGCGCTGTCAAACCCTCGGGTAATGCTGTCGCCAGCTCCCCATAGACCTCGTCGGCTTGGGTTGCCGTGGTCTCTGGAGAGTAATACTGCAACAGGTTTCCGGTGTACTCGGGGAACAGATCAACTGCTCCTGATTCAAGCTCCGGGAGGTACGCATCGCGCTGACCGATTTGGAACTTTCGCTCAACTTCAAAACCAGCTCCCTCGAGCGCCTGGGCGTATATTTCGGCGATGATTTCGTTCGAGTAGTACGCCTGGGACCCGACCACGATGGGCTCATCGCTGGCCCCACCCCCGGCGCACCCGCTCAGCACCAGACCGGCAGTGAGCGTAAGTCCCGCCAGTCCAGTCAGTTTTCTCTTCGTCATAGTGTCGCTTTCCTTTGCTGTGTTTTCTTTTTCTCTGGGCTAGCGGCCTCGGTGGCCACTGGGGCCGTGCGGGAGACCGAGTCTCTCGCACGGACATCTCTAAGTCGACCCTGTTGCACTCCCTTGGGGGTTACCCACGTGGTGAGGGCAGACAGGAGGCCATCGAGAGCCAGCGCCACGACAACGATGACGAGCGCTGTTCCCACCGTTTGATCAAATCGTCGGAGGGGTATCCCTTGGATGATGTCATACCCCAAGCCTCCCAAACCGACGTAGGCAACGAGTGTTGCCGTGGCCACAATTTGTAACACTGCTCCGCGGAGTCCGCCGAGGAGGAGCGGTAGCGAAAGGGGTATCTCGACAGTGCGAATAATCTGCCACTCGGTCATCCCCTGCGCTCGTGCGGCGTCAATCGTTGCGCGAGGTATTTGTTGCATCCCTGAATAAGCACCTGCCATAAGCGGAGGGATACCGAGGAGAACCAGCGCCACCAGCGACGCTGTGACCCGCTCGGAGACCCCCAAGATCAGCACGAGCAACAGAATCACGCCGAAAGAGGGCAGTGCTCTGGCTGCGCCGGTAATTCCGACCACCCAGGTCCCTCCTCGACCGGTGTGGCCAATGAAATACCCAATCGGGACAGCTATCACGGCAGCAACAGCCGTGGCTCCAGCCGTGTACAGCAGGTGTTCGGCTACCCGTTGTGGAATCGACCCCTCACCTTGGTACTGCTCGGGTGAGAATAACCAGGCCAATGCTTCCCAGAGGAGATCCATTAGACACCCTCTTCCACGGGCTTTTTCGCCAGGTGTGACCAGGGGAGGACGAGTCGTCCGATGAGGACCAAGAGAGCATCAACGAGGAGTGCAATCAGAAAGGTCATCACCACGCCGGTGAATACTTCGGGAACTATTTTGCGCTGGAACCCGTCCGTAAAGAGATACCCAAGCGACTGAATTCCTACCAAGACTCCGACAGTGACAAGGCTCACCGTGCTCACGGCCACGACCCGAAGCCCCGCGAGCAAGACCGGCCCCGCAAGGGGCAGCTCTACCGAGAAAAAGCGACCCCATTCGGCATAACCCATCGCGGTTGCCGAGCGCAGGGTGTGTGGCTCAATACTCGCGAAGGCATCCGCGACAGTGCGGACCATGATGGCGACCGCATAAATGGTCAGTGCGATGATGACGTTTGCTTCAGACAGCACCGAAATACCGAGCAGAGGCGGCAGCAGCATAAATAGAGCCAGCGAGGGAATTGTGTAGAGGACCCCTACACCCCCTAAGACCAGACCTCGTGTTGCGGGAAACCGTTGAGCGAGCCAACCCAGGGGAAGCGCGAGCAGGAAACCCAGGACAATCGGAATCACTGATATTCGAAGGTGGTCGAGCGACAATCGCGCTACCAACTCCCAGTTCGCCAGAAACCACTCCATCAGCTAGCCCTCGCGGATGCGGCCGGCTACCCGACCTGAGCCATCGATAGCGATTTTCTGACCTGCCTGCTCCACAATGCGAAGGGCTCTGGTGCCACGATCCGCGCCGATGAAGGCCTCCACGAAGGAGTTCGCGGGTTTGGCGAGAATCTCTTCTGGGGTTCCGTGTTGGACCACGGAAGCGCCTGTCTCCAAGATGGCGACGTAGTCACCGAGGAGGAATGCCTCATCAATATCGTGGGTGACAAACAAGACCGTTTTAGCCAGTGTCCGCTGCAGTTCGAGCAACTCCTGCTGGAGGTCCGATCGCACGAGTGGGTCCACCGCCCCGAAGGGCTCGTCCATCAGCAAGATGTTGGGATCCACAGCAAGCGCCCTGGCCACCCCGACTCGCTGCTGCTGCCCCCCAGAAAGCTGAGCTGGATACCGCGTGGCCAAATCGGAATCCAGCCCCACAACAGCCATCAGCTCGTCGACTCGCGCGACTCGCTCTGCTTGCGGCACACCACGGAGTTTGGCCACGGTCTGGATGTTGTCCGCCACCGTCTTATGGGGGAGCAATCCCCCGCTTTGCATGACGTAACCAATGGAGCGTCGCAGCTCTACCGGGTCACGCTCCGCAACGCTGATTCCATCGATCGAGACCACCCCTGTCGTGGGATCGACCATGCGGTTAACCATCCGCAAGAGAGTCGTTTTCCCACATCCACTAGATCCCACAAGAACGGTGACGGAGCCGGTCGGAACCCTGAGACTGAAATTGTCGACTGCGACAGCCCCACCCGGGTATTCCTTGCGCACGGAGCTGAACTCAATCATGACGAAATCTCCGCAAGGTGGTCGGCCAACGAGTACTCCAGTCAACCAGCCCTTTTTGGACAGCGCGAGCCGTGATCCAGGAACTCTGACGAGACGCTCAGGGAATCGTCATCCGATGGTTACGTGGGTGACTATGCCGTGGCGTCGTTCACAATGCACTGGGACACTCGCTTCGCTTCAGCAATCACCGCACTCTCGCCTCGGTCCGAGTGCATGAAGGCTCGACCGAGCAGAGCATCCATCACATCAATTGCGGTCTCTATGGATACTCGTTCGGATGAATCAAGGCGCAATCGCTGGACCTCGTGGAGGTAGTCCTTGATGACCCCCGCAATCTCAGCATTCCCGGCGCGACCCCCCGAGGACGGGCGAATGTCCAACACATCTCCCACGCGAAGTGAGCGGAACCCTGGCTCTTCGCGGAAGAAGCGAAGAAGTGTTTCCAGGGCGGTGGCAAGTGCACCGCTGACATCCCCCGGCTGCTCACGCTCAAGATCAGTTCGGAGAGCAGACGTGACCCTTTCAAGGCTTCTGGCTGCTACTGCCTGAAGAACAGCTACTCGATCAGGAAAGTAGCGATACACGGTTCCTATCGATGCCCCTGCTCGCTCGGCAACGAGAGCGGTCGTGAGTGGCTCAAATCCAACCTCGTGCATCACCTGGCATGCGGCATCGAGAAGAGCTCCGACCCTCGCGGCACTGCGAGCCTGGACCGGTTCGATGCGAATCGGTGCGGAAGAGGAATAGCTAAAGGGTTTTTCAACGGTAGAAATGATGCACACAGCCTTTCGTGGGATTGAGGCTCACGCAGTGCAAGAGTCTCGAGAGCCAAAAAGAATCGTACTCACTTTCACTCGTATGCTGAGCCATGGGGTGAGACTAGCTGAGTCGAATTCTGACCTGTGGGCGGTTGAAGTGTTGCTGTGGAAAACCGTTCCCGCTCTGGGTCGTTGACTGCGCATAACTTGGCGCAAAAACTGTTATCCGAGGTGTTTTATACCCCGGGGGGTATTTGATATACTGACTCTCATCATCGATCCGTCAGAAAGGTCTCTCGTGAAGAAAATCTTGACCGCCATTCTTCTTGTCTTTGGCGTTACCCTGGCGGTTGCCGCATGCTCCACACCATCCGAACCCGTGGGCTTGGCAGAGGGAACCGTGATTATCGACGTCCGTACACCCGGCGAATTCGCTAGTGGGCACCTCGAGGGTGCGCTCAATATCGATGTTCAGTCCCCTGACTTTGCAGCTCAGGTGAGTCAGCTTGACCCGAACCAGGAGTACTTCATTTACTGCCGCTCAGGGAATCGCTCCGGACAGGCCATCTCTCAGATGACCAACATGGGCTTCACCAACATGATTAACGGCGGAAGCGTCGAACAAGCGAGTAACTACAGCGGCATCCCCGTTATTAACTAGTGCGCGGCAGCCTCGCTAGCGGCCACGCCGCTCGCGAGCATGTCGCGAACCATCGGTATGACCTGCGTTCCATAGAGCTCAATGCTCTCCAGGAGCGTCTCGTGAGCCATCGGCCCCGTCGCATACTTGAGGTCAAAACGGGCTATTCCCAGCGCTGACACCGCTCGGGCAATCTTTCTTGCCACAGTTTCGGGAGATCCCACAAAAAGAGCTCCGTGATGAACCTCATTGAGGTAGTGCTTGTGAGTCATGGGTGCCCACCCGCGCTCACGCCCGATGCGACCAAACGACGCCTCATAGTGCGGCCATAATTCTTCGATGGCTTGCTCATCAGTCTTGGCAATGTGCCCCGGAGAATGCACACCAATGGGCTGCGCCGGCTTGCCGAGTTGGTCGAGTGCGCGGTGGTAAAGATCAACGTAGGGCGCAAACCTCTCAGGAGCTCCCCCAATGATGGCGAGCATGAGCGGTAGACCATAACCGGCTGCCCGCACCACAGACTCTGGGCTTCCCCCCACACCGACCCAGGTTCGAATATTCCCCGAATGGGATTTCGGATACACCTCCTGGTCAGACAACGGAGGCCTTGTTGTTCCCGACCAGGTCACCGGAGTTTCTTTGAGTAATTCGGAGAACAGGTTGAGTTTCTCCTCAAAAAGGACCTGGTAGTCCTCCAGCTTGTAGCCAAAGAGAGGGAAGGATTCCGTAAAGGAACCACGGCCCACGATGACCTCGGCGCGCCCCTCGGAGAGCGCATCGAGAGTCGCGAAGCGTTGAAAAACACGAATTGGATCATCGGAGGACAACACCGTCACACCCGAACTGAGAAGAATCCGAGATGTCCTAGTGGCGATACCGGCGAGGATGGTTTCCGGTGTCGAAATGGCGAAGTCATCCCGGTGATGCTCACCCAGAATGATGGCGTCAACACCGACCTCTTCAGCCCGCACCGCCTCGGCAACCACGTTGCGAATCACATCGGCGTAAGGAAGGGGAACACCGTTGGGACCATGGGTTACATCCCCAAAGGTTCCCAAACCGAAATGGACGTCACTCATGGATACCTCTCCTCACCGCGTGTGCGCTGAACGTACCAGCTGAATCTGGTCGACAACAGAGGCAACGAGAGCGCTGGTTGAAATATTCCCTACGGTTGGAGTCGCGTTGTCGACCAGCCTTCGCCTTCCCTTTCGAAAGAAATCCGATCGTGCAGCCTCGACGTTCGCCCCGCCCAAAACTCGATCCGCTGAGGCTCGATGAGAAAACCTCCCCATGACTCAGGGCGAGGTATCGACTCCTCACCCTCAAAGCGAGCCTCCATTTTCCTCACCTTGGCCTCCAGCGCAGCGCGAGACTCGATGGGTCTGGATTGTTCACTCGACCAGGCCCCAATTTGGGAGCCCCTGGGGCGGGTCTGAAAATACGCATCCGACACGTCGGGGTCTGTAGGGGTTGCGTGGCCAAAGAGGAGAACTTGGCGGTGTTGCCGATACCACGGGAACACCACCGAAACGGAGGGGCTAGCCAGGAGCGCGAGGCCTTTTCGTGAACCATAGTCCGTGTAGAAATAGAGACCGTGCTCATCAATCCCCCGCAAGAGAACGGTCCGCGACGAGGGCTCTCCATCGGGGTCGATGGTGGAGAGAACCATGGCGTTTGGCTCATAGATTTCAGCCTCATCCGCTTCTGTAACCCATGCAGAGAGTTGCTCGAGGGGATCCGCCAGGAGGGAGCCTTCTTCCAAAGACAGAGAACCGTAGTCCTGGCGCTTAGCGAGAGGATCGAGTGTCACGCGATTACCTCCCCCATCGAGTGGACCTGAGGGGACTCGAACCCCTGACCCCCTGCATGCCATGCAGGTGCGCTACCAGCTGCGCCACAGGCCCGTTGGTTGAAAGCAAAGGCAAGCCTACTACAGGCCCTCCTGGGTGTTTGCGCCACCACCGTTGAGGAGCTTGGCCGGAAGAGAGATGAGTGGACAGTCGCGCCAGAGCCGCTCCAATTGATAAAACAACCGTTCTTCCTCATGGAAAACGTGGACAACAATGTCGCCAAAATCCAACAAAATCCAACGGCCATCGGCCCGACCCTCTTGGCGCAAACGTTTGGCCCCATCCTCCAGGAGTCGTTCTTCCACTTCATCAGCGATGGCTTGAACCATACGCTCATTACGACCGCTACAGATGAGGAAAACATCGGTTAGAGCAATCTGATCGGATACATCAAGAGCCACGAGATCGGTAGCCAACTTATCGCTGGCGGCAGTGGCAGCCAGGACCGCACGACGCGAAGCAGTATCGCTCGCAGCCATCAGACTCCTGTCTCCGCCACTTAGACCAGCGTGTCGGTGAGGAGAGCGATAACGAGAAGAACCACAGCACCGAGGCCCAAGACGGCGGCCCCTGTCGCAGTGAGAATAGCGGCTGTGCCCCAGTGGACCCGCCGCACAAGCAGAATGTCGGTGTCATCGCCCTGGCCGGAGACGGCTTTGGACGCACGAATCGGCTGCGACATGGCGGCGATTTCGCCGGTGACATAGGCATCAAAATGCTCATCATCGTCTGTATCTTCGACCATCGCAGGGATGCTGCCGGTCTCAGCCAAACGATGAGGCAAGGTTATTTGGCCGGTCACAATGACCTCTCCGGTGTCCCCGATCGGCCCGGACATATCGATAGTGGGTGTGGTGGGGAGGATGAGTGAACTCGTCGCCATCGAGAAGTCTCCGACTACTCGACTCGGTGACGTGGAGTCAGGAGGAGGCGTATTCCCTGCAGAACTCGGTTAAGGATTCTCGACGACAGGACTTGGCTGCTCGGAAGGTGTGCTTGTAACCGGAGGTCCAAAAACTGGAGGAAGTGGCTCAGCCGGCGCAGGCATTGGCTCTGGTGGCGTCGACTCCGTTACCTCCACCAGAGAGGTTTCTTCGAGCACCGAACTCTCCGCTGGCCGTTGGAACTCGGGAGGGATCGGAATAACCCCGGTTTCCTCCAGCATTCTTCGCTCACGCCTCGTCATCGGGACCGGCGATGTTGCAGCGGGAGGCAGGGGCTCTGGCTCGTGAGACTCAGGCGGACTAGAGACTATTTCCTGAGGCTCAGGCGCAGGCTGCTCTACCGGGACACTCGCAGCGACGTCGGGGAGGAGGCCGCGCTTCTCGAGCTCGCGTCTCTCCCGTCTCGTCATCGGCTGGGCCGGTGGAAAATCTGTCACGTGGAGTCCCGGTAAAGGCGGTGTTTAGCGATGTACTGCACTACTCCGTCAGGAACGAGGTACCACACGGAGTTTCCCTGTGCTACTCGAGCTCGGCAGTCAGAGGACGAGATTGCCAGGGCAGGCACCTCCAAGACTGTCACATGCTCGCTCGGGAGGGAATCGACCCTCAAATCGTGGCCTGGTCTCGACACACCCACGAAGTGAGCCAAAGACGTGAGCTCAGAGCCGTCCTTCCATGACAACACCCCTGCAATAGCGTCGGCTCCCGTGATGAAAAACAAGTCAGCGTCGGCGAACAGATCGCGCATATCCCGAAGAGTGTCGACCGTGTAGGTGAACCCAGGGCGATCGATATCGACCCGGCTGACCCGAAAGCGAGGGTTTGATGCGGTCGCAATGACGGTCATCAAATACCGGTGTTCAGCCTCAGAGACATCGGGTTTGTCCGCTGGCTTACCGGTGGGAACGAACACCACTTCGTCGAGATCGAGTGCCACCTGGGCTTCACTGGCCGCCACGAGGTGGCCATGGTGAATGGGGTCGAACGTTCCACCCATGATTCCAATCCGGGGGCGACGCTGGGAAGACATTAAGTCCTAGTGATGCGCTGAGGCCCCGCTGGAGCCCTGAGTCTTGTGACGGTGGCGATTGGCCACGTTGCGGTAGCTAAAGGTCAACCAGCCCAGCGCAAAGAACGCCACCAAGAAAGCAATCCCAAATACTTCCGCGGGGAAGGGTAGCTCATTGACAATTTCGCCTGAAGCAAGGACGGTGTCGGTCATATCTGCTATGCGCTCCTTTGTTACCTCAACGACTGAGCCCTAATCTACCGGTTCGACGCCAGGAGAACCTGACATCTACGGGCGTACCTGGCCCTGTCCCCTCAGAATCCACTTCGTGCTCGTGAGCTCGGGAAGGCCCATGGGTCCACGAGCATGCAGTTTTTGGGTCGAAATACCTACTTCGGCGCCAAATCCAAACTCGCCACCATCGGTAAAGCGGGTGGATGCGTTCACCATAACCGCCGCAGAATCCACTTCCTTAACGAATCTCTCCGCGTTGTCCATGTCGGAGGTCAAAATCGACTCCGTGTGATGCGTGGAATAAGTGCGAATGTGATCCAGCGCCTCATCGAGATCATCCACGGTCTTGAGTGCGATGTCGAGAGACAAATACTCGGTGGCCCAATCCGCATCAGTGGCCGGTAGCGCGTCGGGAACGAGCTCGCGAATAGCTTCATCGGCGTGCAGTGTGACCCCAGAATCGAGCAACCGCTTCGCGATGTCAGGAACTAGTCCCAACGCATCGCGATGAACGAGCACCGTCTCGACCGAATTACAGACGCTAGGGCGCTGGACTTTCGCATTATGGATGATCTCGGTCGCTTGCTCTCCGGATGCGCTCGCGTCCACAAATATGTGGACAATTCCCGAGCCGGTCTCGATGACGGGAACCGTGGATTCTGTCACCACCGTCTCAATCAGGGAAGCCGATCCTCGAGGGATGAGAACGTCGATATAGCCTCGGCCTTTCATGAGCGCATCAGCGCCTTCTCGACCGAAATCGTCAACAGTGGCCAGCGCATCAGCAGGTAAACCCGCAGCAACGAGTGCGTCTTGCATCAGAGAAACCAAGAGCTTGTTGCTCTCGAGAGCGGCTGATCCACCACGCAACACCGCCACATTGCCGCTCTTGAGGGCGAGGGCCGCGATGTCTACGGTGACGTTGGGTCGAGCCTCATAGATCGCACCTACGACTCCGAAAGGGACACGAACTTGGGTGACCTGGAGGCCATTGGCCAGGGTCATACCCCGAATCACATCCCCCACAGGATCCGGGAGAGAGCGAATGACTCCGACCGAATCGATGAGCCCCTGCACCCTCTCGGGGGTGAGTCGGAGACGGTCCTGGAGGCTTGGTTCCATGCCTTCTGCTACGCCCCGCTCAAGGTCTTGACCATTGGCAGCAACGATGTCGTCAACATGTGCCTCGAGTGTTTTCTGAATCTCCTGGAGCGCAGCATCGCGCATGAGCGAGGTTGCGCGGGTGAGTTCTGTCGCAGCCGCCTTCGAGCGCTCGAGTCGCTCGACGAGCCCTGACGCAATATCGGGAGAAGTTCGAGTCATGACAGTTAGTGTAGGTCGGCCGGTTCGAACCAGGTACCCAGAGGTTCCCCCGCGACGATAGCTCCCAGTGATTCAGTCGAGCTCAAGAGGGTAGGAATGCCCGCGGCTGTGGCCATTTTGGCGGCACTCACTTTTGTCACTGCCCCGCCGGTGCCCACGCTGTTCACGAGCGCTTCGCCAAGCTCGACGCCCTCGAAGGTGTCTCCATAGGTGACTGCGTCGATTCGCTGCGCTCGAGAATCAGTCGGCGGGTGCGAATAGAGTGCGTCCACATCGCTCAAGAGCACCAGCAGGTCGGCTCCGACAAGTTCGCTCACCAGAGCTGCAAGACGATCGTTATCACCGAAGCGGATTTCTTGAGTAGCGACGGTGTCGTTCTCGTTCACAATGGGGATGATTCCAAGACCCAGCAAGCGCTCAATGGTGCGTAGTGCGTTGGTGCGGTGGGTTCCGTTTTCCATGTCGCCCACTGTGAGCAACACCTGCCCCGTGATAATCGAATACTTCTCGAAGAGTGCCTGATATCTCCCCATGAGAAGGTTTTGGCCTACAGCAGCTGCAGCCTGTTGAGTGGCGAGGTCCTGGGGTCGGTCTGAAAGCTTCAGGAAGGGTGCCCCAATGGCGATGGCACCAGACGACACCAAGATGACCTCTGATCCGGCTGCGTGCCAGGCGGCAAGCGCGTCGACCAGCCCTGGCACCTGGTGTTCTCTCTCACCACTAATCGACGAGGAGCCCACTTTGATGACCACACGCGAGGCGGTGTGTGCGGTTTCTCTAGTCATCATCAGAGAAAAAACCTGCTTTCTTTTCTTCCTCTAACTCTGCACGGGCTCTGGCCTTCGCGTCCATTCGCTCGTGGTAACTCTGCTTGCGCTGCGCTCGGGTAGCGCGGGTGTTTTCTTCCAATCGTGGGTCTGTTCCGCGGGGAGCTGCCATCAATTCCGCAGCGCTCGAGAGGGTGGGCTCCCAATCAAAAACCTGACCTTTTCCCGGTCCAATCATGACGGTAGCGCCGGGTGTTGCACCAGCGTTGAAGAGTTCTTCGTCGATCCCTATTTTCATCAAACGATCGGCGAGAAAACCTACTGCTTCATCGTTTGCAAAGTCGGTTTGTTCCACCCAGCGCTGGGGTTTTTCGCCCAGAATTCGATAGAGCGGACCATCGCTGCCGCCCTCGACGACCACGGTGAAGGGCGCCTCGTTCACTGCCTGGGGCCTCACCACAATCCGAGGTGGCTGGGCTTGAGCCTCCATGACGCCATGTCGGTGCTCACTCACCATCTCCCCCAGCGCATACAAGAAACCCTCGAGACCCTCTCGTGTGACGGTACTCATCGGTAATATGCGGTAGCCCCGCTCCTCCAGCTCAGGCTTGACGAAGTCAGCGAGATCCTTGGCTTCAGGGACGTCCACTTTATTGAGAACGACAACCTGGGGGCGCTCGACGAGGGGAACTTGGTCTTCCGCCAGGGGGTAATTCTGGAGTTCGGTAAGAAGCGCGTCGAAATCGGACACGGGATCGCGCCCCGGTTCGAGGGTGGCGCAATCCAGAACATGCACCAGAACACTGCATCGCTCCACATGCCGCAAAAACTCGAGCCCCAACCCTTTTCCTTGGCTCGCACCCGGAATAAGACCGGGAACATCCGCGACCGTGAATCGGGCCCCCTCCACATCGACCACGCCGAGATTCGGGTTAAGGGTGGTGAAGGGATAATCCGCACTCTTCGGTGTGGCTTTCGACACCGCCGCAATCAGGCTTGATTTTCCGGCGCTGGGGAAACCCACGAGCGCCACATCGGCCACCACTTTGAGCTCGAGGTGAATATCACCTTCGAAACCGTGGGTCCCCAGGAGGGCAAAACCGGGGGCCTTCCTAGCTTTACTGGCTAACGCTTTGTTTCCAAGACCGCCCCGACCTCCGGAGGCCACCACAAAGCTCATACCGGGGCGATCGAGATCCACCAAGACTTCGTCCGCATCATCTCTGACCACGGTCCCCACAGGGACGGGGAGCAGGACATCGGGAGCGCTCTTACCG
This sequence comes from Pontimonas sp., assembly GCA_038153485.1. Taxonomy (GTDB): domain Bacteria; phylum Actinomycetota; class Actinomycetes; order Actinomycetales; family Microbacteriaceae; genus Pontimonas. Next base: position 16,570 of record JAYOYJ010000002.1, read on the forward strand.
TGTTTGGAGTCACCTTGACCCGGGGATCCATTTCCGCTCGATCGATGGGGTCGGTGATGGTAATCCAACAAGGTGGTGACTTGGGGATCTGCCACCAGAACGATGTCTCCCCCGTTGCCGCCATTGCCCCCATCGGGTCCACCCAGAGGCTTGAATTTCTCACGATGCACCGACACACAACCGTGTCCACCATGACCAGCAGACAGGTGTAACACAACGCGGTCAACGAACGTTGTCATCAGTCACCTTCCTGTCATCGGGCCACGAAGCGCAAAGGGCGAGCCGAAGCTCGCCCTCGCACTACGTGAAGAAATCTTAGGTGGCGGAGTCAACCACGGCGACGACTTTGCGGCCACCCTTGGTTCCAAACTTGACTTCACCTGCTGCGAGGGCAAACAGAGTGTCATCGTTGCCGCGGCCCACGTTGGCGCCGGGGTGAAAGTGGGTCCCACGCTGGCGGACGATGATTTCGCCAGCCTTGACGAACTGGCCACCGAAACGCTTCACACCCAAGTACTGGGGGTTGGAATCGCGACCGTTACGAGTCGAGGATGCTCCCTTTTTGTGTGCCATGAGCTAGCCCTTTACTTCTTAGTGATGCCGGTGACTTTGAGTTTCGTCAGGTCTGAACGGAAACCTTGACGAGCCTTGTAGCCGGTCTTGTTCTTGTATTTCTGGATAACAATCTTGGGGCCACGAAGATCTCCAATGACCTCCGCACTCACGGTAATTTTCGCGAGTTCCTTCTTGTCGTGGGTGACCTTGTCACCATCGACATAGAGAACGGGAGCAAGAGTCACCGACTTCTTGGCGTCGGCGGAGAGCCGGTCCACAGTGATGATGGAACCGACTTCAACTTTTTCTTGGCGCCCACCTGCGCGCACAACCGCGTAAACCACGATGACAACCTGCCTTGCTACTGAGAAATTGAGGGTGCTGGGTGACCAACATGAAATCAGCACCAAGGGTCAAGAATAGACCATCACACAGCAGTGGGCAACCACAGAATCACGGGTCTTAGCGCGAAACGGGGTGCACCGACCGGGAGCTGCTAGCCGCTGGTGGCCCGACGCCGGCGCTTGGACGTTCCGGGCGCCGGTGGCTCCGGAAGTGCAGCCAATACTGAATCCAGAATCTCTGGCTTCTTCGCGCTGGTTTTCTTTCCACCTCGGCCAGACTTGGATGCTGGCTTTTCTTCTTCTTCTTGAGATGACGCAGGTGCCTGACCCACGGTGCTCTTCGCAATTTGGGCGATAGCATTCCTGGCATCATCGGTGATTTGATGCGGCGCTACGGAGGGTTGAGACGATCCGGAAGACTTGCGCTTCTTCGCGGGAGCATTCTCGGAGCGCGATTTCGACACGGGCTCGTGATGCACCACAAGGCCTCGGCCCTGGCAGACCTCGCAGGTCTCGCTGAAGGTCTCTAACAGACCCAAACCGAGCTTCTTCCTAGTCATCTGGACAAGTCCCAAACTCGTGACCTCAGCGACTTGGTGCTTCGTGCGATCTCTGCCCAAGCACTCCATCAGTCTTTGCAGCACGAGATCGCGGTTTGATTCGAGGACCATGTCGATGAAGTCCACGACGATGATGCCCCCGATGTCACGCAGGCGAAGCTGACGCACAATCTCCTCGGCTGCTTCTAGGTTGTTCTTGGTGACGGTCTCCTCGAGGTTTCCCCCAGAACCCACAAATTTCCCTGTGTTCACGTCGACAACGGTCATCGCTTCGGTTCGGTCGATAACCAAGGAGCCCCCGCTGGGCAACCACACCTTTCGATCAAGCGCTTTCGCGATTCCCTCATTCACCCGGTATTCGACGAAGGGATCGGCATCGCCGGAGTAGTGCTCCATTCGGGAAATGAGGTCGGGAGCGACCTGGGAGAGGTACTTTTCAATGGTTGTGGCGGCTTGAGATCCCGAAATGACAATCTTCTGGAAGTCCTCGTTGAAGACGTCCCGAATGATTTTGACCAGCAAATCGGGTTCGGAATGCAGCAGGGCTGGTGCCTGAGCCTTCTCGGCCTGGGCAGAAATGTCCTGCCATTGCTTCTGAAGTCGCTCGACGTCGTTGGTCAGCTGCTCTTCAGTCGCACCCTCAGCTGCGGTGCGGACAATGACTCCCGCACTTTCTGGAAGCACCTGCTTCAAAATCGCCTTCAGGCGTGCCCGTTCCTTATCCGGCAGCTTTCTCGAGATTCCATTCATGGCGCCACCGGGAACGAAAACGAGGTATCGACCAGGCAAGCTAATTTGGCTGGTGAGCCTCGCCCCCTTGTGTCCCACGGGGTCTTTGGTCACTTGGACCAACACGGTGTCACCGGTCTTGAGGGCTAATTCGATACGACGCGGACCTGTTGCGCCACCCTCTGCGGCCGCATCCCAGTCGACTTCGCCGGAATACAACACCGCATTTCGGCCGCGACCAATGTCCACGAAGGCCGCTTCCATGCTGGGCAAAACGTTCTGGACTCGCCCGAGATAGACGTTTCCAATAAGGCTGGACTCTTCAGACCGAGCAACGTAATGCTCAACAACGACATTGTCTTCAAGAACTGCAATTTGGGTGCGATCCGTGCTCTCGCGGACCACCATGACCCGGTCCACACTCTCTCTGCGAGCGAGGAACTCGGTCTCGGTTACTGTGCCTCGTCGACGAATTCCTTCTCGTCCATCGCGGCGACGTTGACGCTTAGCCTCCAAGCGAGTAGAGCCACGCACTTTTTGGGGCTGACCCGAATCCGTCGACTCCGACGTCTTCTTCTCGTCCGAAGTGGACTTGCGGTTAGCTCTCGAGCGTCGACGGACGACCTTGTCACCCTCACCGGAGTCGGAACCTGGTGTCCACGCGGGAAACAGGCCCGGATCGGGCGCTTGAAACACCAACGACGTTGTCGTGGGTGCAACGGGTTTGTCTGCCTTGGCCGCGGAGCGCGCCGCTGTCTTCGCAGGCTTTTTCGTCGCGGTAGCCTTCTTCGCGGGCTTGGCAGCAGCCTTCGCCGCAGGCGCTTTTTTGGCGGGAGCCGACTTCTTTTTCGGCTCGTTCTTGTCTTCTTTTTTGCGTGTCACCATTTCTGGTGTACTCCTCACAGATTCCCTGGCTCCAATGGCTGGGAATACATTGCGCTTTGGCAATGCGCACAATGGCGCATTGAAAAAACTAGGGTTTCGGGGTTTTCCCCTTATTCGGATGGTTATCCGAGAAATCTTGCGGCCGCTCTTCGCCGTCTCTGGCGATGGCGCCCTCACCAGTATCGCACACCGTCACCCAATTCTCACGGGGTGCTGTCATAATCGGCTCGTGAACTACCCCACTCGACGGCAAGCCGGCATGGGTCTCTTCCTGATGCTCAGTGGCCTGGGTGCCTGGCTCACCTCCATAACCCTTGCCCGCGAGGGCTATCAGCTGGCCCTCACAGGCGAGAAGCCCAGTTGCGACATCAACCCGTTCTTTTCCTGCGGAAATGTCATGCAGAGCTGGCAGGCCACCCTGTTTTTCGACACTCCTAACCAGCTCTTTGGTATCGGCGGATATGCAGTTGTTGCGGTGATTGGAGCAGCCATGCTCTCAGGGTCCACGTTCAAGCGAGGATTCTGGGTTCTGACCACGCTGGGACTGTTCTTCGCCTACAGCTGGCTGATGTGGATGTTCTACCAAGCAGTGTTCGTCATCGGGTTCCTCTGCCTCTACTGCATGGTGGTCTGGGCAATCCACATCATTGTCTGGTGGCTCTACCTCCCATGGGCGCTCAAACAGGGAATGCTCAGCTCATCGCCACGGCTGAAAAAGCTCGGAGCCCAGTGGTTGCCCTATAGCTGGATTCTTATGGTAATCAACTACGCCGTCATCGGACTGTCGATCATGATCCAGTTCCCCTTGCTGTTCTCCCTCTAAGACGGAAACCAGAGCGCGAGCTCGCGCTCCGCTGTTTCCGGGGAGTCGCTCGCGTGAATGAGGTTTTGCTGGACCGCGAGACCCCAATCTCGACCGAGATCTCCCCGGATTGTTCCAGGAGCGGCCTGAGTCGGATCCGTCGCACCACACAGTGAGCGGATTCCCTCAATAACTCGATGCCCGGCTACCCGGATTGCAACAACCGGTCCGGACTCCATGAACGTCACGAGGGGGTCGTAAAAGGGCTTGCCTTCGTGCTCGGCATAGTGTGCTCGAAGCACATCGCGATCGGGTTGCACCATGCGAATGTCTACCAGCTGATAGCCCTTGGACTCTATACGGGAGAGAATCTCCCCGGTCAGGTTCCTGGCAACACCATCGGGCTTGATAAGGACCAAGGTTTCCTGGGGTGCGGACATGTGCTTACTCCTTCAAGGACGTCTGAACTCGAGCCTACTGGCTGGACTCTGGCTTATTCCTATCGAGCATCGGGCCACGAATAGCGCCAAACACCCAGAATGCGACCACCACGGCAAACGACAACCCAATCGCAACGTCCCACCAGAAACTGGCCAACAGCGCCACTTGAACCACGTGCCCCAGCAGTTGTCCCCGCCGATACTGAACCGCCCGATAGAGGATCACGAGAACCAGCACCGTGACGATTGACCCTACGAGAACGACCGGCCCACTATAAAGGCGGAGCCCATTGAGCGCCAAGGCGCCAAAGAACACCACGATGATCTCCAGCCCCAGCGCTATCTGTAGCAGGGACTCTGTCGCTGTCTTCTCTCGTTTAGCCACCCTCGATTCCCCCCTGAACCTCTCCAATGAGCGTGATCGAACCCGTGATAATGACTCCTCCGTCCACGCCGGAAATTTCCTTCGCTCTCTCGAGTGCGCTCTCCACATTCGCTCGAGAGTCGACCCGGTCGGGACCAGCAATCGCGGACACCGCATCGGCTAAATCGGAGACGGAAATCGCCCTGTCGGATTCTGATTGGGTCACCACAAAGTGGTCCACCACCGGATCGAGAGCCTCAATGATTCCGATCACATCTTTTTCTTGAAGGATTCCGACGACGCAGACCAAACGCGGGAAAGCAAAAGACCCCATCAGTGCTCGGCATAAAGCCTCCGCTCCGTGGGGGTTATGGGCGGCATCGATGATGACGGTGGGCTGGTGGTCGATGACCTGGAGGCGTCCTGGACTGGAGGAGAGCAAAATCCCATCCTCCACAACCTCGGACCCCAAAGGGGTTTCCCCGTTACCGAGAAACGATTCGACCGCCGCAATCGCGACTGCTGCGTTGTCTGCTTGATGCTCGCCAAACAGCGGCAGAGTGAGACTGCGATATTCCCCAGCAATCCCTGAGACCGAGAGGACTTGACCCCCGACGGCTTGCTCCACACTCATCAGGTAGAAATCGCGCCCCAAAACCCGCAAGGTTGCTTCGGAGAGCTCGGTGGCCCGGAGAATTTCCTCCATAGCGTCGTCGCTCTGATGAGCACTCACCACTCGAGAGGCGGGCTTCACAATGCCCGCTTTGGTGCGCGCAATCTCTCGGATGGTGTCACCCAAAAACTCGGCGTGATCCATCGCGATGGGAGTGAGCACCGCAACGTCGGCAACCACGACGTTGGTGGCATCCCATTCGCCGCCCATCCCCACCTCGATGACCGAAACGTCAACGGGAGCGTCGGCAAAGCACGCAAAGGTCAGCACCGTGAGCGCTTCATAAAAGCTCAGCGCAGGTTCAGAGTTGGCCAGTAGCTCGGCATCCACCATCTGGAGAACAGGCTCCACATCAGCCCAGTTATCGGCGAGCATTCGGTCGGCGATGGGTTCACCGTCAATCATGATGCGCTCGTTGAGTCGGTGTAGGTGGGGCGACGTCATGAGCCCAACCCTCAAACCGTGGGCCCGAAGCAGGCTCTCGGTGATGCGCGCGGTAGAAGTCTTTCCGTTGGTACCGGCAATGTGAATAACGCCATACATCCGCTGCGGATCACCCAAGAGTTCGACCGCTCGCCTGGTGGCCTCCAGGCGTCTGTGGGGGGCTGCCTCGCCGATGCGAGCGTAGAGGGCCTCAGCAACAGCAGATGCTGCGCTACGGTCCTCTGCCGGAGAGTCAGCCACTCTTCGAGACTTTCACACGAATGTGAGAGTTCTCTCCCACCGGCAACGCATCTTCCGTTTCGGATAATTCTGTGAGCTCAAGGCTTATCGAGAGTGTCTCCGCACACACCATGTCCTGATGCTCCCGAAGGGCTTCGATGGCCACCGGGTCCGCTTCGACCGTCGTCGAAATACGATCCGACACATCCAGACCCGCGTTCTTGCGCTCTTGCTGAATTGCTCGGATGGCATCTCGGGCTAACCCCTCGGCCGCTAGTTCGGGAGTCACCGTGGTATCAAGCAGCACAAAGCCTCCGTTGTCGAGGAACTGAACAGCAGTGTCTTCACCCTCCGAGGTGAACTCCAGCGAGTATTCGCCCTCCTCGAGGGCAATTCCTGCCACCGTGACAACACCGTTGTCCATCGACCAGTCGCCGGCTTTCGCCGCCTGGATGATGCTTTGGACCTGTGCTCCAACTCGGGGACCCAGCGCCCTGGCGTGAGGCAGAAGTTTCTTCCCGATTCCTAACTCCTCGGCCACCTGGTCATCGAGTTCCCTGGTGAGAACCTCCTTGACGTTGAGTTCGTCGGCCAAAATGTCGAGGAACTCCGTCACTCCAGCGGCATTGTCAGTCACGATGGTCAGTGCGTTGAGGGGCAGACGAACCCGGAGACCATGAGCTTTTCGCACAGCCAATCCCGCTGAGGCAACGTCGCGGACTGTGTCCATGGTCGTGACCAGCTCGTCGTTCTCGGGGAACGAGGACGCCTCTGGCCAATCGGTGAGGTGAACACTTTCTTCGCCCGTGAGACCACGCCACACGTCCTCAGTCACCAGAGGTGCGAGTGGTGCAGCGAGTCGCGACAGGGTTTCGAGCACGGTATAGAGGGTGTCGAGAGCGTCTGTGTCGGAACCATCCCAGAACCTCTCCCGACTCCTCCGGACATACCAATTGGTGAGCACATCGGCGAAGTCGCGCAGTGCTGCTGCCGCCATCGGTGAATCAAGGGACTCAAACTCGTGGGTGACCTCGTCAATGAGCCTCTTGGTTTTGGCCAGGATGTATCGATCGAGTACGTGGGGTGAGTCAGTGCGCCACACCGGTGTGTGGTCGCCCACATACAAACTCAGGAAGTAGTAGGTACTCCAGTAGGGCAACAGGAACTGGCGCACACCCTCGCGAATACCCTCCTCGGTGACCACCAGGTTTCCCCCACGGATAACCGAGCTCGACATCAGGAACCAACGCATGGCGTCAGCCCCGTCACGCTCAAAAACCTCGGACACATCGGGGTAGTTGCGCAAACTCTTCGACATCTTCTGGCCATCTGAGCCCAAGACGATGCCGTGTGAGATTACCTGCTGGAACGCGGGCCGGTCGAAAAGAGCAGTGGCCAGCACGTGCATGGTGTAAAACCAACCACGGGTTTGCCCGATGTACTCGACGATGAAATCCGCGGGATTATGCGAATCAAACCAGTCGTGGTTTTCGAAGGGGTAGTGCACCTGGGCAAAGGGCATGGAGCCCGAGTCAAACCACACATCGAGCACATCAGGAATCCGACGCATCATCGACTGACCACTCGGGTCATCGGGGTTCGGCCGAACTAGCTCATCAATAGCTGGGCGGTGCAGGTCATCGGGTTTCACCCCGAAATCGCGCTCGAGGTCTTCCAGGGATCCGTAAACATCGACTCGCGGGAATTCAGTGTTGTCGCTTTTCCACACCGGAATCGGAGAGCCCCAGTAGCGGTTTCTCGAAATCGACCAATCTCTGGCGTTCGAGAGCCATTTCCCAAACTGGCCGTCTTTGACGTTTGCGGGAACCCAGTTGATGTCCTGGTTGAGCTCCACCATTCGGTCTCGAATCTCGGTCACGCGGACAAACCAGCTAGAGACCGCCTTATAGATCAGCGGTGTGCGACACCGCCAGCAGTGCGGGTACGAGTGGTCGTAAGAGCGCTCGGCAAAGAGACGGCCGCTCTGGCGCAGAAGACCCGTGAGCGTCTTGTTGGCCTCGAACACCTGCATCCCCGCCACGTCATTGACGGTATCGAGGAAGCGACCGGCATCATCGACCGAGATGATGACGGGTATTCCTGCCTCAGCACAGGTCACCTGGTCGTCCTCACCGTAGGCGGGGGCCTGGTGAACGATTCCTGTTCCCTCGCCCGTGGCGACATAGTCTGCAATCAAAATCTGCCAGGCGTTCTCGAGGCCCCAGGCTTCCCGATCTGCGTAGTAATCAAAGACGCGTTCGTACTCGATGCCGCCGAGTTCGGAGCCTTTCAGTTTTCTGCTGATCGCGGCCAGGGCATCGGCAACCTCGGCGTAACCCAATTCCTTGCGATAGTTCTGGATGGTGTCCTCGGCCAGAAGATAGGTCGCGCCGGGGTGGGCAGCATCGGGTCCGGCAGGCACCAGGGCATAACTGATGTCAGGCCCCACGGCCAGAGCCTGGTTGGTGGGAAGGGTCCAGGGTGTCGTCGTCCAGGCGAGGGCGAGCACTCCGTCCAGACCGGCAGCCTCGGCCCTGTTCCCGTGTAGCGGGAACGTGACGGTGACGGATTGGTCTTGCCGCGGTTTGTAGATGTCGTCATCCATCCGAAGCTCATGGTTACTCAGCGGAGTCTGGTCCCGCCAGCAATAAGGCAAGACGCGATAGCCCTCGTAAGCGAGCCCTTTGTCGTAGAGCTGCTTAAAGGCCCAGATGACGCTCTCCATGAAGGTGATATCCAACGTCTTGTAGTCGTTGTCAAAATCCACCCATCGAGCTTGGCGCGTCACATAGTCTTGCCACTCCGCGGTGTAGCGCAGTACGGACTCCCGGGCAGCCTGATTGAAGGCTCCGATACCCATGTCCTCGATTTGGCTCTTTTCGGTGATTCCTAATTGACGCTCTGCTTCGAGCTCGGCAGGAAGACCGTGGGTATCCCAGCCGAAACGGCGATGAACCTGCTTACCGCGCATGGTGTGAAAGCGCGGGAAGACATCTTTGGCGTAACCGGTCAGGAGGTGGCCATAGTGGGGAAGACCGTTGGCGAAAGGAGGCCCGTCGTAGAAGACCCACTCATCACAACCCTCACGCTGACGCACCGACTTCTGGAAGGTGTCCCCCGCCTTCCAGTCAGCCAACACTCGGTGTTCGATGGCCGGAAAGCTCGGGCTGGGATCCACAGAGGATCCGGGTAGGTGACGGGGGAAAGCCATGGGGTTTCATCTCTCTGACACGGGTGGGAACAGCTACGAGGACGCATGAAACTTCACGCGCGGTACCACCTCGTTTGCTTGAGCATCGCTCAAGCCACTTCATGTCAGGCGATAACGGGCCAACCCGACCGGTTCTACTGGGAATCCACGATTCTGTTCTTCCGGTAGCTCACCGGTGATAGCCGGTTCGACGCTCTGCCCCACAGTCTAGAACAGGGTCGCCCGTGTCTTCGATCCGACAATCGATTGAAGTGGCGTCAGTCGCTCTTTCAGGAGCTCCGTGAGAGGAAAGCGGGGTGAAGTTCCCGTGGCCCACTGTTGTGCCACACCGATGAGTGCCCCGGTCACAAGCCACACGTCTCCAGGGTCTACTCCGGCGCTGGCAACCGCGGCCTGGAGCCTGGCAACCCGCACCCCCGCACTCTCGGCAAGCGCTGGACCCAGCCCCATCGCCTCAGCCTGGGTCGCGACCAGCGGAATTCTGTCGGCGGGGTGTGATGCGGCGACCACCTGGAGCGCCTCTCCGAGGATCTCACCATTTCGGAGCTTCATCTCCAGGGTGTCTAGAGCTGTATCGGCATCGACCCAGAGAACATCGGATTTTGTGCTGCAGTGGTTGAAAAAACTTGCTCGGGAGATACCCGCACGCTGAGCGATGTCATCAATGCTGGTTGCGCGGTAGCCCTGTTCTAGAAAGAGCTCCCCGGCGGCGTCCTCGAGGGCGGCGAGCGACACGATTTGTGGTCGACCGCGGTCTTTGCCAGTCATGGTGTCCCCTATAGTTGAAGTAGTAACTATTTTTTGTACTTAGTCTAATAAACAACACTCTAGCGACTTTCCAGGAGGAGACGCATGATTCAGACCGATCCGGCGATGGCGAGAAAAGCCCGATGGGCGTCCCTGGTGGGGACATCCCTCGAGTCCTACGACTTCTACATCTACGCCTACTTTGCAGCGTTCTTTGTCGGCCCACTGTTCTTTGACCCGCTCGGTGGGTTCGGAGGAACCTTGGCCGCTTTCCTCTCGATTGCACTGGCCTTCATCATCAGGCCGGTGGGTGCCATCGTCTTCGGCCACATCGGTGATCGGATTGGTCGACGGAAGACCCTCATCGTGACCGTCACCCTGATGGGTGTGGCCACCGGGCTCATCGGTGTCCTCCCCACCTACGACCAAGCCGGATGGTTCGGTGCGGCAATCCTCGTCATTCTTCGCCTCCTGCAGGGAATCTCACTCGGAGGCGAGTGGGGTGGAGCTGTCCTCGTCGCCACCGAGCACGAATCGGGGGCGAAGCGAGCCTTCGCGGCAGCGATGCCACAGCTGGGCTCACCCATTGGCTCGATTCTCTCCGCCACAGCTTTCATCTGGTTGACCCTTGCTCTCACGACCGACGAAATCGTCGAGTGGGCGTGGAGAATTCCGTTCTGGACGGCAATTCCTCTTCTCCTGGTGTCGCTCTACTTGCGACTCGCGATCACCGAGACTCCCGTGTTCGAAGACGTGGTGAAGCGCGAGCGTCGCCCGAAAGTTCCTTTCCTCACGCTCCTCGCCCAACAGCCCTTTGCGATTTTCATCGCCGTGGGTGTTGCGCTGCTGGGAATTGGTTCCTACTCCCTGATGAACACCTACACCATCAACTACGGAGTAGTTCAGTTGGGCTTCGCCTACTACGAGTTGCTCATCGCGACCACCATCGGTGGGCTCCTACAGCTGATCACCATTCCCCTCTTCGGGGCGTGGGCGATGCGCATCGGATCCTCCAGCGTTGTCGCCTGGGGAGCATTAGGAACACTCCTCGTGGCGTTCCCGATCTATTTCTTCCTGCAATTTGCGAACTTTGGTGTCCTGGTTGCCATGATGCTCATCGGTGGAATCCTCCCCACCATGAGTTGGGCCGCCCTCGGTGGGGTCTACAGCGACCTCTTCGATGAGCGCTACCGCTACTCAGCACTGGGCTTCGCCTACTCGATTGCGGCAGTTGTGTCCGGCTTCGTGCCCGCCGTCACCCTCACCATCGGCGAGGCCACAGGCAATGCATGGTGGCACCCCGCGGTGGTTCTCGCGGGGCTTTCGGTCATCACGCTCCTGGCCACACTTCAAGCCGGACGCATGGCGCTTCGCCGCGCGGAACCCGCGTACGCGAGGTCGAGTCAGTAGGTACTCGAATGTGGGGTTCTGGGTTTTGCGAAGAAACCCAGAACCCCATTTTTTTGTAGCATGGGAGCACATACCAAGGCACAGTGGACGCGGTGCCGCCTATAGCGAAGAAGGTGCCCATGAGCGGATCTATCCCCGACAAACCGGCTCTCGAAGGGCTCGAAGAAACCTGGGGCACCCGCTGGGACGCAGAAGGCACCTATCGCTTCAACCGAGCATCCGCTCTGGAGCGCGGTAAAGAGCACCTTTTTGCTGTGGACACTCCTCCTCCGACGGCATCGGGAAGCCTCCACATCGGACACGTCTTTAGCTACACCCACATGGACTTGCAAGCGCGGTATCACCGTATGCGGGGTAAAGAGATCTTCTACCCCATGGGCTGGGACGACAACGGTCTTCCCACGGAACGCCGGGTCCAAAACTATTACGGCGTCCGGTGCGACCCGTCACTCCCCTACGACACTGATTTTGTGCCACCTCTGGAGGCCGGTGCGACGAAAGATGGCTCCAAACCCGGCGATCAGGTTCCCGTGAGTCGACGAAACTTCATTGAGCTGTGCGAGAAGCTCACGGTCGAGGATGAAAAACAGTTCGAGGACCTGTGGCGAACCCTCGGCCTCAGCGTGGACTGGTCACTGACGTATCGAACGATCGACGACAATTCTCAACGAGTTGCCCAGTCTGCCTTTCTCAAGAACTTGGAGCGCGGTGAGGCGTACCGAGCAGACGCTCCCACCCTGTGGGACATCACCTTCAGGACCGCGGTCGCCCAAGCCGAACTGGAGGATCGCGAACAACCCTCCGCGTACCACAAGGTGACCTTCCACGGTGTCGGCATCGACGATGTGACCATCGTCACCACCCGCCCAGAACTCATCCCCGCCTGTGTGGCTCTCGTCGCTCATCCCGATGACGAGCGCTACCAACCACTTTTTGGCAAGACCGTCACCTCGCCGCTGTTCGGTGTCGAAGTTCCGATTGTCGCCCACCACCTGGCTCAGCAAGACAAGGGCACAGGAATTGCGATGGTGTGTACGTTTGGTGACGTCACGGACGTGGTCTGGTGGCGTGAGCTGTCTCTCGAGACTCGTCCCATCCTCGGAAAAGACGGGCGCGTCCTCGCCGAAACACCTGCCTGGATTACATCCCAGGCAGGAATTGACGCGTATTCACAGCTGGCGGGTAAGACCGTCTTCAGCGCTAAAGCGGGCATCGTCGAGCTCTTGAAGGAATCGGGCGACCTGCAAGGCGAGCCAGATCCCATGGTGCACCCCGTGAAGTTTTTCGAGAAAGGGGACAAACCACTCGAAATCGTGACCACTCGCCAGTGGTATATCCAGAACGGCGCGCGAGACGATGACCTCAGGGAACGCCTCATCAGCCGCGGCCAAGAAGTTGCCTTTCACCCCGATTTCATGAGGGTTCGATACGAAAACTGGGTCAACGGTCTCTCCGGTGACTGGCTCATCTCCCGTCAGAGATTCTTCGGAGTTCCCATTCCCGTCTGGTATCCCCTGGATGACCACGGCAACCCCCTCGACGGTGAGGTCATCACCCCAGAGATAGACCAGCTCCCTGTCGACCCCTCCAGTGACACTCCTCCGGGCTTCACTGAAGACCAGAGGGGAACCCCAGGAGGGTTCATCGGGGAGCTCGACATTATGGACACCTGGGCGACGTCCAGTTTGACCCCGCAACTCGCTGGCGGGTGGGGAAGCGACGATGAACTCTTCTCTCTGGTGTTCCCCTACGACTTACGCTCGCAGGGACAAGACATCATTCGCACCTGGTTGTTCTCGACCATGTTGCGCGCAGAGCTTGAACACGGCTCGATCCCCTGGAAAAACGCCGGAATATCCGGATTCATTGTCGACCCTGACCGCAAGAAGATGTCGAAATCGAAAGGGAACGTCGTCACACCCCAATCGATGCTGGACGAGCACGGCTCCGACGCCGTACGCTACTGGGCCGCCTCTTCTCGCCTCGGGACAGACGCCGCTTTTGATCCGCAAAACCCGAAACAGATCAAAATCGGTCGCCGGCTCGCCATTAAGGTTCTCAACGCCGCCAAGTTTGTGTATAGCTTTGAGGGCGAGCCCGGTGAGGTCACGCACCCCCTCGACCTCGACATGGTGAACGAGCTGGGTCGCGTGATTACCGAGGCCAC
>JAYOYJ010000003.1:0-26399 GCA_038153485.1 Pontimonas sp.
GTCAAGGGCTACGCCATTGAGATTGACCTGAGAGACGTGGCCACCTCTCCTACCTTTCGGACCACCGCAACGGTGACGTTTCTCGCAGAAGCCGGACAATCAAGCTTCATCGATGCCATCGCTGCGAGAGTGCACCGCGTCACCCTGAACGGCAAAGAACTCGACCCGGCCGACGTCTTCGCAGAGTCCCGCATCGAGCTTCCCTCCCTGAAAGCAGACAACACCCTCCAGATTGAGGCAGATTTTGCCTACACGAATTCGGGCGAAGGTCTCCACCGGTTTGTGGACCCGGTCGATAACGAGATCTATCTCTACACCCAATTCGAAGTGCCCGACTCGCGTCGAGTTTTTCCCGTTTTCGAACAGCCTGACCTCAAAGCAACCTTTAGCTTCTCCATTCACGCCCCAGCCCATTGGGAGGTCGTCAGTAACCAACCACCCCCCACCCCCACCAGAGGGGAGGGTGGTGCAACCTGGTCGTTCACTCCGACACCTCGGATCTCCTCCTACATCACGGCCTTGATTGCCGGTCCGTATGACGTGGTTCGAGACGAACTCACGAGCTCGAGCGGGAAAACCATTCCCCTCGGAGTGTTCTCCAGGAAGTCCTTGGCGCAGTTCCTCGACACCGACTACATCATCAACATCACCCGAAAAGGCTTCGAGTATTTCGAATCACGATTTGGGGTCCCCTACCCCTTCGAGAAATACGACCAGCTCTTCGTACCTGAGTTCAATGCGGGAGCCATGGAAAACGCTGGAGCCGTGACGTTCACCGAAACTTATGTGTTCCGCTCACAGGTGTCCGATGCGGTGCGGGAGCGGCGCGTCGTGACCATCCTTCATGAGCTTGCCCTCATGTGGTTTGGAGACCTCGTGACGATGAGATGGTGGAATGACCTCTGGCTCAACGAATCCTTCGCAGAGTGGGCTTCGACCATTGCCACCGCGGAAGCAACCGAATGGACTGAGGCGTGGACAACCTTCCAAGCCATGGAAAAGTCCTGGGCCTATCGACAGGATCAGCTTCCCTCAACCCACCCGATCGTGGCCAAAATCCGAGACATTGAAGACGTCCAGGTCAACTTTGATGGAATCACCTACGCCAAAGGGGGCTCGGTCCTCAAGCAACTCGTCGCGTGGGTGGGTGAAGAGGCCTTCTTCCGCGGGGTCCACAACTATTTCGTGAAACACCAGTGGGGTAACGCCACGCTCGCTGATCTCCTCACCGAACTAGAGGACACCAGTGGTCGAGCGCTCCGTCCCTGGAGCGAACTGTGGCTCGAAACTGCAGGTGTCAACACGCTCTATCCCGAAGTGTCAACTGATAGCGCGGGCGTCATTACCGACTTCCAGATTCGTCAAACCGCTCCGGAAGATTGGCCTACCCTTCGGCCCCACCGACTCGCCGTGGGTTTCTACAATCCCGGTGAGGATGGGGTGGTCCAGAGGGTGTGGCGAACGGAGCTCGATATCGACGGTGAGCTCTCCCCCGTCACAGACGCTATCGGTGAGACGCGACCCGAGCTCATTCTCATCAATGACGACGATCTTGCCTACGCAAAAATTCGACTGGATGAGCACTCTCGACAAACGGCGGTCGAAAATCTATCCCAGGTGGCAAGCCCCCTCGCGCGAGCCCTCATCTGGGGAAGCCTGTGGGACTCCACCCGAGATGCGGAAACACCCCCCGATGACTTCATCGAGTTAGTACTGGGCAACATCGCGCACGAAACCGAAAGCACAACGATCAGAACTGCACTCGGCCAACTGGCTTTGGTTGCCAGAAACTACGTCACACCGGAGCGGCGCAGTGCAGTGCTGGAAAACGTCGGGACGAGGGTCTGGGACCTCGCGAAAAATGCAGCAGCAGGAAGTGACGCTCAATTCCAACTCGTCAAAGCGTTCGCAGCGCTGGCGTCCTCACGTGAACACGCGGAGATTCTCAAGTCTCTGCGTGAAGGAAACACCGCTCTTGATGGGCTCACCATTGACACCGACTTATCGTGGGAGCTTCTCGCGGGTCTCGCGCTCTGTGGGCAGGCAAGTTCGAGCGAAATCGATACCGCTCTCGAGGCAGACAACACCTCCAACGGTCAGCAGGCAGCGGCGAGAGCGCGGTCCATGCTGCCCACTACGGACGACAAGAAGGCGGTATTTGACCAATTGGTGTCCTCAGACGCAACACCCAACGCGATCGTGCGCTCACTGACACTGGGCTACGACCTCGTCAACGACCAAAGTGCTCTTGAACCACTCGTCGATGAGTACTTTTCGATGCTCGAGCCGATGTGGAACTCCAGGACCTACAAGATCGCCGAATACCTCGCAGAGGGGCTCTACCCTGGCTCGCTGGTCTCTGAAGAATTGGTTGCGAAGTCGAAGGCGTGGCTCGAGTCACACCCCTCGATTCCGGCGCTTCGAAGAATCGTCGAGGAAAATGTTGCCGGTGTCGAGCGAGCCCTGCGCGTTCAAGCACTCGATAGAGCACACCAGAACTCATAGAGTCACGCCCTAGCATGAGCGTATGAATGTAGCGGACCTCTGGGACTCCTTCACCGAAGCACTCGGTGGTTACGGGCCTGCCGTGCGAATTGTTGGACTCGTCATCGCGGGAGTCCTCGTCAGCCTGCTCTTGCGAGTGGTAATCAGACGCATCGTCACCCAGGTGGTTCGAGGCGTCAAACGCGCCCACAAGGTGGACGACACGAGGGAACTCACGGCGAGTCCTCTCTCCGCGATGCGCTCTGTTCAACGCACGAGAACACTCGGGTCTGTTCTCAACAACACTGCAACCTGGGTCATTGTCACCGTGGTGGTCATTCTGATCCTCACGGAACTCGGTTTCTCCGTGACAGCGCTGGTGGCCAGTGCAGGAATCTTGGGTGCAGCCTTGGGATTTGGGGCGCAATCGATCATCAAAGATGTGCTCAACGGACTTTTCATGGTGTTTGAAGACCAGCTCGGAGTGGGCGATGTCGTTGACCTGGGGATTGCCGAAGGAGTCGTCGAGCGCGTAGGAATTCGCATCACCGAGATTCGAGACGTCTCGGGAACCCTGTGGTTCGTCCGCAACGGCGAGATTCTCCGAGTGGGCAACAAGACCCAGGACTGGTCCCGAGTCATTCTCGACCTTCCGGTTCCCTACAACTCGAACATTGATGACATCCAGAACTTGCTCTTGGAATCGGCGAAGGAATTTGCCCACAGCCCCGAGTGGCGGCGAAAAATCATGGAGGATCCCGAAGTGTGGGGTGTTCAGTCGCTCAGTGCCGAAGCTGTCACCCTCCGACTCGTGGTCAAAGTTCGCGCCGGCGAGCAGTGGGCTGCCGAGCGAGCCTTGTACCGAGCACTCAAGGATGCACTCGACAAGCGTCAGGTCGATATACCTGCCCTCAATCGCATGGTGGTCGACACGTTCGAGGGAGCGCGCGGGTCCTCACGTCGACACTCCGCCACGAGCGAGCCTGAGCTCACTGAGGACAACTTCTAGCTCGATGCCCGATACCCCCGTCACGCTGTATGACCGTATTGGTGGTGCAGAGAGTTTCGACCGACTCGTCCGCGCGTTCTATGAGGGAATTCGTACCGATGATGTGCTCCTCCCGATGTATCCCGAGGACGATCTCGACGGAGCAATCTGGAGACTCTCGAGCTTCTTGCAACAGTATTTCGGCGGCCCCCACACCTATTCAGAACAACGCGGGCACCCTCGACTGCGGATGCGTCACGCACCATTCAAAGTAAACCCCGACGCCCGAGAGCGTTGGCTGTCCCACATGAGACGAGCGCTCGACACCCTCGAGCTTTCACCCATGGACGACGCGGAAATGTGGGAATACTTTGAGCGAGCGGCGCTCTCGATGGTCAACACGTTCGAGGACTAGTCGTCCTCACCAAAGTCGTGACCTCCCGGGAACTTGACGAGCACATAGCCCGCCTTGCCTGAAAGCCTGAGCCAGTTGTCGAGGGTGTGGACCTGAAGGTTCTTCTCCCCCAGGAAGCCCAAGGCATCGGCGGCAAAGGCAGCTCCGGCGGGAATTTTCTTGTTGTGTGAGATTGCGGCCCCCCACACGTCAGCGCGAACTTTCTGCAGAACTGACTCCCCGATGGAGTCAGGAACAGCTTCGGCAACCTGGGCAATTCCTTCAGCGGCGGCAGTGGCCAACACGGAACTCGAGACCCCGAGCCGACGCCGCCAACCCTCCCGGGGAGGCGTGATTGCAGCCCATACCAGTGATGCAACCTCAGCTGGGGTTCCGAGAGTCAATTCTTCTCGCTCGATGGCAGATCGAGCTCGAGCGACAAGTGCGTCGATGGGAACCACGACATCAAAGTCCGAGGATTCTTCCATAGCGAAGACTCGCAAACCCAGGACTGTGGGGGTCTTGTCGAGGAGACCACGGGGAAAAAGGATTCCCACATAGACCTGAAGGTGCCCGCTTGAGGCAACGAGGCGAGCCGAGCTGTTATTCACTCGCGCGGCACGCTCCAGGAAGGTGATGAGGTCTGCTCTGGCGGCGTCGGGAGTGAGCGTGAAGGAATGTCCCATGGTGTTCTCTAAACTACAACCGATGACACCTTCTCCTGGAGCCACCCCGAACCTTCCCCCCGTCAAGAGTATGTTGCGAGCTCTCACTCTCTCGAGCACGTCAGCTCGAACCCGTGAAGACATCTTCACGGCACCCAGCCAATGGCAACCCCACGGACGCGTTTTCGGGGGTCAAGTAATGGCACAGGCTGCCCTCGGGGCGATGCACACCATCGCCGAGGATCGAATTATCCATTCCCTTCACGGCTATTTCTTGCGCCCCGGAGATATCGAAGAGGAAATCACCTTCTCGGTAGACCGAATCCACGACGGTCGATCATTTTCCACCCGGCGAGTTCAGGCGTATCAAAAAGGCCAGCCGATTTTCTCGATGATCGCCTCCTTCCAAGACGAGGACCCCGGTCTCGATCATCAAGCCGCCATGCCCGAAGGGATGCCCGACCCAGAGTCGCTACCCAGTGCGGCTGAAGTGCTCCAGGGAATCAATCATCCGGCTGCAGACATTTGGGCGAAGACTCGGGCTTTCGATCTTCGACACCACCCCTCGTCGGTCTATGCGCGTGTCGAGGGTGAGACTGTGCCGCACCAGGCTGTCTGGATGAAAGCGCTCGAACCACTCCCCGATGACCCCAACCTGCATAGAGCCGCACTTGCGTATGCGAGTGACTTCAGCATTCTCGAGCCCGTCATGCGGGCACACGGCGTCAGCTGGGGAACGCCCGGTCTAAAAATGGCAAGTCTCGACCACGCCATGTGGTGGCATCGTTTCCACCGCGCCGATGAATGGTTCCTCTACTCCCAAGAGTCGCCGTCTGCGAGGGGAGGACGCGGGCTATCCCTCGGGCGTATCTTCTCCCAGGATGGAACGCTCGTTGCCTCAGTCGCCCAAGAGGGGATGATTCGGGTCCCTCAGTAGGGAAGACCCAGAGGCAAGGGATAACCGCTCAACTCGGTCAACCTTCCAGACCGACCACATAGCTAATCTCTCGTGAGTTTGCGATAGGTCGAGCGATGAGGAGCTGCCGCATCGGGACCAAGGCGCTCGATCTTGTTCTCTTCGTAAGACTCGAAGTTCCCTTCGAACCAATACCAGTTGGCGGGGTCTTCTTCAGTTCCCTCGTAGGCCAGGATGTGAGTCGCGATGCGGTCGAGGAACCACCGGTCGTGGGTAATCACCACGGCACACCCAGGGAATTCGAGCAATGCGTTTTCAAGACTGGAGAGCGTCTCCACATCAAGGTCGTTGGTGGGCTCATCTAGGAGCAGCAGGTTTCCCCCTTGCTTAAGGGTCAGTGCCAGATTGAGTCGGTTGCGTTCTCCGCCGGAGAGCACCCCTGCTTTCTTTTGCTGGTCAGGGCCCTTGAAACCAAAGCTCGAGACATAGGCTCTGGAGGGAATCTCGACGTTGCCTACCTGAATAACGTCCAAGCCGTCTGAGACAACCTCCCACAGGGTCTTGTTCGGGTCGATTCCGGCCCGATCCTGGTCGACATAGGACAGCTTCACACTCTCGCCGACGACCAGCTCGCCTCCATCGAGGGGCTCGAGCCCCACGATGGTCTTGAACAATGTGGACTTTCCGACACCGTTGGGGCCGATGATTCCAACAATTCCGTTGCGGGGCAAGGAAAACGACAAGTTATCGATGAGGACTCGATCGCCAAAACCCTTCTTTATGGACTTGGCTTCGAGTACTTGCTGGCCCAGTCGAGGACCAGGGGGAATCTGGATTTCCTCGAAGTCCAGCTTTTTGGTCCGCTCCGCCTCTTCCGCCATCTCCTCATATCGAGCTAGACGGGCTTTGGACTTTGCTTGCCGACCTTTTGCGTTTGAGCGCACCCACTCGAGCTCGTCAGCCAGACGCTTTGCGAGCTTCTGGTCCTTCTTGCCTTGCACCTGCAAGCGCTCGGCCTTCTTCTCCAGATAGGTCGAGTAGTTGCCTTCGTAGGGGTAGAGGCGGCCGCGATCAACCTCCGCAATCCACTGAGCAACGTGGTCGAGGAAGTAGCGGTCGTGGGTAATCGCGATGACAGCACCGGGATACTTCGACAGGTGTTGTTCGAGCCAGAGCACACTTTCAGCGTCCAAGTGGTTGGTCGGCTCATCCAGTAGCAGCAGGTCTGGCTTTTCGAGGAGCAACTTGCACAGCGCCACACGACGCTTTTCTCCACCCGAGAGATGGGTTATGGGCGCATCTGAGGGCGGACACCGAAGAGCATCCATAGCTTGTTCGAGTTGGGAATCGAGATCCCACGCATCCGCAGCATCGATGGCTTCTTGGAGTGTCCCCATTTCAGCGAGCAGGGCGTCGAAGTCCGCGTCAGGGTCCGACATTGCGGCTGAAATCTCGTTGAAGCGGACGATCTTGTCGTGAATGTCCCGCACTCCATCACGCACGTTTTCGAGAACGGTTTTCGACTCGTTTAACTCCGGTTCCTGCAGAAGGATGCCCACGGAGTATCCCGGTGTGAGCGCCGCGTCACCGTTGGACGGGGAGTCGAGTCCCGCCATGATTTTGAGAATTGTCGACTTTCCAGCCCCGTTGGGGCCGACCATGCCGATCTTCGCCCCGGGGAAGAAGGACATGGTGACGTCATCGAGGATGACCTTGTCGCCGACCGCTTTACGAGCGCGGACCATTGTGTAAATGAATTCAGCCATAGGTTCCTAGTCTAGGGACTTTGACTGCCGGGACTTAGCGACTAGAGCTCCTCCTCGTCGTCGCTTTCGGATTCGTCGTCGGGCTCTTCTTCGAGGATGGTTCGGGCAACTTTGGTGTAGTCGCTCACTCCCCAATGCAGGTCATGGCCCAGGCTGTCGGCCTCGACCTCCACGCTCGTTCCGGAGCGGTCATCGTTGGACCAATCCCTGACTTTGAGCCGCCCCACAGCGACCACTCGGTCACCTTTGTGAAGTGATTGTGACGCGTTGACGGCGAGATCGCGAAAAGCGGTGACGGTATACCAATTGGTCTCCCCGTCGCTCCACCGACCGACCTTGCGGTCAAACCGTCGCTGGTGTGAGGCGAGTCGAAAACTGGTGATGGCGAGGCCTTCTGAGGTAACGATGTGGCGGGGTGTCGTGGCAATGAGCCCTGTCACGGCGAGCTGATCGGTCATAGTGCGTCCTTTCGTCACGCAGGCCGTGAAGGAGGGTGCCCGCGCCTGCGTTCCGGGCATGCCCACACCCTGCAGACTCGACTGCCCGTCATCCAGACCGAACCCCGGTTCTCGGAAGAACTAGGGTCAAAATCCTGGCTGTGGACAGAGCGACTAGGTCAGATATTCCGCGAAGGATTTGCGCACTTTGGCGACTTTGGGAACCGCCACAGCCAAGCAGTAGCCCTGACTGGGATTCTTCGCGAAGAAATCTTGGTGATACTCCTCGGCATCGTAGAACTCTCCGAGAGGTGAGATCTCGGTCACCACGCCGCCGCCCCAGGTCTCATTGGCTCTGTCCCTGGCTGCTTCAAAGAGCGCGAGCTCTTCCTCGTCGCGGTAGAACATCGCGGAGCGGTATTGGGTCCCGACATCGTGTCCCTGCCGGTTCAATTGCCGGGGATCGTGCATGGTGAAGAACGCGTCCAAGATGACATCAGAAGGAATGACGGAGGGGTCGAACGTCACAGCGACCGCTTCCGCGTGACCTGTAGTACCCGTGCATACCTGCTCGTAAGTGGGGTGCGGATTTTGACCTCCTGTGTAGCCAGAAACCACATCACTGACCCCTCGAAGGACCCGATATGCAGCATCGAGACACCAAAAACAACCGCCCGCCAGGTGATACGTCTTCATGCACGCCATCGTAGGGAAAGGTCCTGAACACAGCGCCCAGAATTGCTCTCGACATTTGGTCACGAACACCAATTTTTAGCCCTACGCTTATCCCGTGATGCACTTCTTTGCCCATGCTCAAGAGACACTTAGGACTCGATAATGGGTTATTTTTACGCACTTCTGGCCGCGTTTCTTTTCGGAGCCAACGGGTCGGTAAGCAAAGTCATTATCGAGGCAGGGTTTAGCGCTATCCAGCTCACCCAAATGCGCGTCCTCGGGGCAGCAGTCATCTCGGGAATCGTGCTCCTCGCCCTAGACCGCCGATCCTTCCGGCTTCCGCCGCGCCAATGGCCCGTGATCATCATTCTCGGTGTCGTGGGAGTGGGGCTCCTCCAAGCCACCTACGCCTTCGCGATTGCGCTGCTACCGGTAGGTATTGCACTTCTCCTCGAATATTTGGCAGTGCTCATGGTGGCGGTCGTGGCATTCTTCTTCTTCAAAGAAAAGGTGCACATCCGGCTGTGGGCGGCGATTGCGCTGGTCATTGTGGGTCTGATCGTCGTGGCAGAAATCTGGGCATCAACGCTCAACCCAGTCGGAGTCCTCTGGGGACTTGCTGCTGCAATCTCTCTTGCGACCTATTTCCTCGTCGGCGAGCGACAACTAAAGACCATCTCTCCACTTGCGCTGTCGTTTTGGACCATGAGTATGGCCACTCTGTTCTGGGCTCCGTTTTCCCGGTGGTGGACGTTTACCTCAGAAACCTTCACGACCGTGACCTCCCTCGGCGGAAGCCTCGAGGGATTTTCCGTGCCGGTCTGGCTTCTGATCGTATGGAACGTCACGCTCGGTTCGTTTGCGCCCTTCCTCCTCTCCCTGAGCGCACTGAAGCGACTCTCAGCCACTGCCGCGGGAATTGTGGCAACAAGTGAAATCATCTTTGCTTTCATCACCGCTTGGTTGTGGTTGCAGGAAGCCCTCAGCACCTGGCAAGTGATTGGCGCCTCAGTCGTTTTCGGCGGTATCGTCATCGCTCAGACCGCCAGGTCCAGTGACGTTGTCGTCCAAGCCGATCTGGCTCTGGAGACCGGTCCCATTATTTTGCCAATGGAACTTAGTGAGGAGAGCGACTAAGCCTCGATGACGACAGGGACAATCATGGGTCGGCGCCGGTGCTGGGTATTCACCCATCGACCAATCGTTCTCCTGACAACCTGCTGGAAGGACCGCGTATCCCTCGTGCCATTCGCAGCCGCCTCCTCGAGAGCCGTCACGATAGCCGGACGAACATCGTCAAAGACGGAGTCATCGGGAGCGAAACCTCTGGCGTGAATCTCCGGTCCCACGATGATCTTTCCGGTTTGCGCATCGATCGCGATAAAGATGGAGATGAAACCCTCCTCGGCGAGAATCCGGCGGTCCTTGAGGTCCGCGTCGGTAATCTCACCCACAGTCGACCCATCGACGTAGACAAAACCCACATCGAGCTGGCCGACCTGCGTCGCGACTCCGTCGCTGAGGTCGACGACGGTGCCGTTTTCTCCGACCAGGGTGTTCTCGAGCGGAACACCCGAGGACACCGCGATGTCGGCATTGGCACGCAAGTGGCGAGCTTCACCGTGAACGGGCATGACCTGGCGTGGCTTGACGATGTTGTAGCAGTAGAGGAGCTCACCGGCGGCCGCGTGACCTGAGACGTGGACCGTGGCGTTGCCCTTGTGAACAACGTTGGCTCCCAGATCAATGAGGCCATTGATAACCCGGTAGACGGCGTTCTCATTGCCGGGAATCAGGCTGGACGCGAGGATGACGGTGTCGCCGGAGCCGATCTCGATCGTTGGGTGTTCCCGATTAGCCATACGGGATAACCCCGCCATCGGTTCTCCCTGCGATCCCGTGGTCATGTAGAGAACCTGCTCGTCGGGAAGCTCCACCGCTTTCTTGGCGTCAATGAGCAGCCCGTCTGGAACACTCAGGTAGCCCAAGTCCTGGGCAATACCCATATTGCGCACCATGGATCGACCGACCAACGCAACAAAGCGCTGATTCGCAGCCGCGGCATCGATGACCTGTTGCACTCTGTGTACGTGCGAAGCAAAGCTCGCCACAATCACGCGCCGCGGCGCGCGATGCACGATCTGGTCGAGGATAGGCCCGATGTCAGCCTCCCGAGGAGTGAAGCCGGGAACATCGGCGTTGGTGGAATCGACGAGGAATAAGTCCACACCCTCCTCACCCAGGCGGCCAAAGGTTCGAAGATCAGTGAGCCGACCATCGAGGGGCAACTGGTCCATCTTGAAATCCCCGGTGTGAAGCACCGACCCTGCCGAGGTTCGAATCATGACCGCGAGAGCATCGGGAATCGAGTGGTTCACCGCGACAAACTCCAGATCAAAGGGGCCTAGTTGTTCGCGCCCGCCCGCCTCGACCGACATGGTGAGCGGTTCGATGCGGTGCTCCTTCAGTTTTGCCTCAATGAGCGCCAAAGTCAGGGTGGTACCAATCAGTGGGATATCTTCGCGGAGCCTCAACAGATAAGGAACCGCTCCGATGTGATCCTCGTGGCCGTGCGTCAGCATGATGGCGACCACATCATCCAGTCGATTCCGAATCGGCTCAAAATCGGGCAGGATCAGATCCACACCGGGCTGGGTTTCCTCGGGGAAAAGAACCCCGCAGTCAACAACGAGAAGTTTTCCGTCAATCTCGAAGACGGTCATGTTGCGACCGATTTCCCCAATTCCACCGAGCAGAATAACCCGCAAAGTGCCAGGCAGTAGTGCGGGTGGATCCACCACAGGTTGGGGCATAGGGTCCTTCCCTAGCGGGTAGTCCCCGCCACCTTGGGCAGGGCACCGCCGGCGGCCGCATTGCGATCGGGGCGGAAGTTGGAGAAGTCAGCACCTGCGACATCGTGCACCAAGGCGATGTCGTTCTCGATGAGAGCAGCTTCGGATTCCTCCGGGCCCACGAGAGGCAAACGAACCCGAGGTGAGGAGATACGTCCTAAACCGTGCAGGATGTATTTCGTCGCCACCGTTCCCGGCACATGCGTCATCGTTGCCCGAACCAGAGGCTCCAGGAGCTTGTGTTGAGCCGTAGCTTCGGCCACATCACTGCGGTTCACCGCATCTACGATGATGCGATAGGGCTCGGGAGCGATGTTGGCCGTCACTCCGATGAGCCCGGTGCCGCCGATAGCGAGTGTGGGCAAAGCGTTTGCGTCATCACCGGCGAAGTAGAGCATGTCGGTCTGGTTCATCACCCGAGAGACTTCACTCAGGTCACCTTTGGCATCCTTGACCGCTCGAATGTTGGGGTGTTTCGCAGCACGCAGGATGGTGTCGTATTTGATTTCAATACCTGAGCGACCCGGAATGTCATACAGGATGACCGGCAAATCGGTGGCGTCCGCGATGAGACGGAAATGGGTGAGAACACCTGCTTGGGTGGGTTTGTTGTAATAGGGAGTGACGACCATCACACCGTCAGCACCCGCTTTTTCACTGGCTTTGTAGAGCTCAATGGCGTGAGCGGTCTCATTCGACCCGCCACCGGTGATGATTTTGGCGCGTCCAGCGGACACGGACTTCCCGGTCTTGACAAGCTGAATCTTTTCGGCATCGGTCAGGGTGCTCGTCTCGCCTGTGGTTCCCGTCACCACCAGCCCGTCAGCACCGTGACTGATGAGGCTTTCCATCAACGATTCCACGCCAGGCCAGTCGACCTCACCGTCGACCGTCATGGGAGTGACCATCGCCACGAGGACTTGGCCGAAAGGATTCTCAGTTACCACCCGACCAGGCTAGCGCCCGCAAGGACCAGGCGCACACCCCTAAGGAGCTACGCGACCGTTCTGGTCAAAGGTTTCCGCCGTCATCGGCATGAGTGGTTTCCAGAGTTCTTCCATCTTCTCGGCCACCATTTCAATTTCACGCTGCGGGAAGGAAGGGAAGTGTGTTCCCTCCCTTTTGGTCCGCAAGCTCAGGAAGTTCATCAGACTTCGAGCGTTCATCGTGACGTACATGCTCGAATACAGGGTCACCGGCAGAACCGCACGGGCCACCTCTCGGGCGACCCCGGCTTCGAGCATCCTCTGATAGCTCTCATAAGCCTGCGTACACACAGCGACGACTTCGTCGCGCACCATGGAGGTCTGTTCCGCAGTGCCATCCTCGAACTCATAAGCCCCAGGCTTACCCACCTGAATGAGCTTTCTGTCTGGGCCAGGAACATAAAACACCGGGCGAAGCTCGCGATAACGACCACTTTCCTCGTTATAGGAGGCGATGCGGTGGCGCATGAACTCGCGGAACACGAAAATCGGGGCTTGAACATAGAACGTCAGCGAGTTGTGCTCGAACGGTGAGCCATGGCGATCCCGCATGAGGTAGTTGATCAGGCCACGGTCCCGCTCTGACGCTTCTGCTCCCGAGCTTGCGGCCTCCAGAGTCTGCTCGCCCTGGGTACTCACCCGAGCGGCGAAGAGAACATCCGCGTCACTGGCGCTGTGGCGAACAAGCTCCACCGTTACATCTGAACGAAACTCAATCTGCTCGTCGGTCACCCAGGCTGCCTTTCTTCACCAGTGCTCTCCAGCCTACTTCTCCTCGGGTAACGCTTCGTCATATCCAGGCGGGTCGGAGCGCCGGGCACCTAAAGTAAATCCCCATGGAGCCTGTGCAGATTGCGCTCGTGGTCGGAGGGCTACTCGTGTTGTCCACGCTCCTCGGATTTGCCTGGCAAAACAATCAAGGTGCTGTCTCGAGAAAAACCTCGGCCTCGCTCCCCCCGGATGTCCCCGCGGAATTGATTGATCAGGGTGATCTGATCACCTTGCTGCAATTCTCTGGGCCTTACTGCTCGTACTGCCAGGCGATGCGGGTTGTGCTCGGCAACGAAGCGGCCTCGAGCGAAGGCAATGTTGCTCACCGCGAAATCGACATCACCGACTACCCCGATCTGACCGCTTCCCTGAAGGTCGCACAAACCCCCACCACCTTCATCGTCACCGGGAGCGGACACATCATGTCCAGGATTCACGGGGCTGCAAAACCCCCCGTTGTCGCGCACGAAGTGCAGCAAGCGCTCACCCAACGAAAGGCACAAGCAGATGAATACCTCATCTAATCCATCAGCGGGCATCGATCCGAGAAGTCCACGTTTCGGTGCAGGAATCACCGCGATAGCTCTCCTCGTTACCCTCGCTCTGGGGTTAGCGGACTCCACCATCCCTCAGGGCGTCGCAGAGCGCAGCCTGAACCCCGCCTTCATCCTGCTCACTGCCATCACAGCCCTCTTCGCCTGGGGAGCATTCGCCGGCGTTCAGCGCCACCCCTATGGGGCATTGTTCAAGGCGCTCATCCTGCCCAGACTTGGCCCTCCCGCCTATCGGGAAGAACCTGAACCCCCCACGTTCGCGCAGTTGGTCGGTTTTGTGGTCTCGGCCACCGGTGTGGTTCTCCACCTCGCGGGCGTCCCCTACGGACTGGTGGCTGCGACCACGGTGGCATTCATTGCGGCTTTCTTAAATTCTGTCTTCGGTTTGTGCCTGGGTTGCGAAATGTATGCCCTGCTAGTGCGAGCACGCATCATTCGAGGGTCCTAGGTTTCTCAGAAAGCCCTGAGAGGTGTCGCGAAGATCGCCAGATAGTGGTTCGATTAGGTCACATCCCCTGGAAGGACAGACATCATGGCAGTCACAAGCGAAGCACGGACACAATGGGCAGGATCGCTAATTGAGGGCTCCGGCTCCACCAGCTTGGTCTCCTCAGGAGCGGCAACCTTTGACGTCACCTGGGCAGCGCGAAGCGAAGGACAAACAGGAGTCACCAACCCCGAAGAGCTTCTCGGTGCAGCTCACTCCGCGTGCTACTCCATGGCCCTCTCCCATGCACTCAGCGGGGCAGGGTCACCACCGGAGTCTTTGGATGTGACCGCTGCCGTGACATTCGTCCCCGGCGAAGGAGTGACCGGCTCACACCTTCTGGTCACCGCCAGCATTCCCGGAATGGACGATGCGACATTCCAGGGTTTTGCAGAAGACGCCAAAGCGAACTGTCCCATCTCGCAAGCGCTTGCCGGTGTTCCCATCACTCTTGAGGCCACTCTGCGCTAATGCTGAAGGGTTTCCGGGAGGAATCCAAGCGGTTGAGGATTCTCATCTCAGGGTCGAGCGGACTCATCGGTACGCCGTTGAAGAAGCTGCTCGAGGAGCAGGGTCACGCCGTACATACCCTCGTGAGGAGAGAGCCCCAGGACGCTACAGAGCATTATTGGAACCCGGCGAAAGACGAGATTGAAGCCGGAATTCTGGACCATACGGACGTGGTCATCAACTTGGCGGCCGCCTCAATTTCTAAGTGGCTCTTTCTGGGGCGAACTCCCTGGGCTGCGGGTCAAAAACACTCGATTCTGACGTCCAGAATCGATGCAGCACGCACGCTTGCTCAGGCGATAAGAGATGCCCAGAATCCACCGAGCCTGCTGATTCAGGCCAGCGCAGTCGGATATTACGGCGAACGCGGGAGTGAAGAGCTAACCGAACGAAGCTCTGCTGGGGAAGGGTTCCTTGCGGATGTGCAGGTGCAGGCGGAATCCGCCGCCTCTCACGCGGAGAGCGCCGCGACCCGGATTTGCTATGCACGCAGTGCGGCCGTGATGGGTTCAGGAGCGCTATCGACGTCACTTCTCCGCTTGCAAACAGCGCTCGGACTGGGAGGCCCAATAGGTTCTGGCTCCCAATGGTGGCCATGGATCAGCCTTCACGACGAAGTTCGGGCTCTTGCGTTCTTGGCAAACCACGAGTCGACTTATGGGCCATTCAACCTTGTGAGCCCTACACCTGCCACAGCAAACGATCAAACAAAAGCTCTTGCCCGCGGGATGAGACGCCCACACTGGTTGGGCTTTCCCCGTTTCGCCATTCTCTTACTCATGGGGGAGGCCGGTAAGGAAATCCTCTTGACCTCTCAGCGGGTTGTCCCTGAGCGCTTACTCAGCGCAGGGTTCACCTTCGACAATGACACACTCGACGCGGCGGTAGCGCGACTCCTTCAGAAGAGCTAAGGAGTTCTGCTGAGGGAAATCGCTTTTCTGACAGCCCACCGCGCACGTCGTCGGTCACCACACGCGTCGTAGGCGAGCCCCAAGCGCAACCAGGACCGCCATGACTCGGGATGGGCTTCCGTGTCACGTTTGAACGACGGAAACGCAGCCTCAGCCGCGTGGCGATCCGGGCGCCCACTGGTGAGTGAGGGTAACTCTTCACCGGGGAGTAGTCCTTCGCTCTCGAGCTGGCGGGTCAAGGCTGCTGAGCGCCTGGCAAAGAGGAGCTCAGCGCCCAATCCCCATGCGCCAAGAACCGGCAACACAGCAAGGGCATAACCCATCGCAGTGACCAGTGGGGAGGGATCTTGGAGCAAAATCCACGCATAGTTCGCGGTGAAAGCGAGATAGATCGCTAACAAGAGCGCCATGAACAGCGCTGCAATCATCGGCCGATTCATCAGGAAGAGGCGCCCAGGGCGTGCTCGAGTCCTACGGCAAGCCCCGTGTGTGACTCCATGAAACGCAACGCCATCACAATCCCTGCTTGATAGGCCTCACGACTGTGGGTGTCGTGGGTGATGGTGAGTGTTTCCCCCACGCCACCAAATCTCACTTCCTGCTGAGCGAGCACACCGTTGAGCCGCAGCGAATGAACGGGAACTCCCTGCACCTGCTCGCCTCTGGCGCTCTGGTTGGAATGGGGCGCAATGATCCCGCCGCGGTCTCGCCGTGCCTCGGCGATTTGCTCCGCGGTACGAACAGCAGTTCCACTGGGCGAATCTGCTTTTCCGGCGTGATGGGCCTCAACGATTTCGATGGATTCAAAATGCTGTGCCACGGTCGCTGACACCATCATCTGAAGGGTCGCACCGAGGGAGAAATTAGGAACAACGAAGACGCTGGAACCGGGTTTGTCGTCGATCGACTTGGCCAAAGCGGAAAGCCGATCCGCTGACCAGCCACTCGTACCAACGAGGACTTTGATGCCTTGAGCGATGGCGAAGTCGACGACCTGACCAGAGACGCCGGGCAGTGTGACATCGACCGCGATATCTGCCCCCAGCATGTCGTGGAGGTCAGAGTGGGAATCAAGCTTGGCGACTAGCTCCATCTCGGGCATGGCGTCGACAACTTGGCAGACCTGGCTTCCCAGACGACCGGTAGCGCCGACGACGGCGACTCGAGTAGGCATGGGGTTATCCTACAAGCGCACCCCAGGGCGGGCTGTGGCTAGGACAGGCTCAGGAACAGCTTCTCTAAGTCCTCGACGCTGACATCGCCATCTTTTGCTGGCTTGCCATCCTCGGCAATGCACTCCTTCATCGCTGTGGCGATGATGGCAAAACCTGCCTTGTCGAGCGCGCTCGACACTGCGGAGAGCTGGGTGACCACCGAACGGCAATCCTTTCCCTGCTCGACCATCGAGATAACGGCGCCAAGTTGACCCTGCGCGCGACGGAGCCGGTTGATGACCGGCTTCATGTCGGTGGTGCTGTCCTCTGCCATGATTTCTCCTTCGTTGATTCCCTACGCTGCGCCCACAAGCTCTGGTTGGGTGGTGGCGGCCGTCCCCATTTGCCACGTGAGATAACCGCCATCCAAGTTGGCCACCTCGATACCGTGTTGCATCAGGATGCTGACGGCAGTGTGACCGCGCTGGCCCACGCGGCAGGTGACAATCACCTTCTGCCCCTGGAACGATTCCACGTGATCACGGAGCTCATCCAGAGTGATCAAATCAGAACCGGGGATAGCGCCACGCGCGTACTCCCCGTCAGTTCGAACATCGACGAGTCTCCAGCCCTCGCTCAGAAGAGTCTCGACCTCATGCCACTGCACTGAGGGCTCACCGGAGGCACGATTCTCGTTGACATAACCCAGCATGTTCACGGGGTCCTTCGCGGACGCGAACTGTGGTGCATAGGAGAGCTCGAGATCCATCAGGTCCGTCGCGGTCAACCCACCCGCCATCGCCGTAGCAATCACGTCGATGCGCTTATCGACACCTTCTTCTCCGACAGCTTGAGCACCAAGAATTGCGTCCGACTCGGGATCCACGATGAGTTTCATCGCCATCTGAACCGCGTCCGGGTAGTAGCCGGCGTGATTGATGGGGTGGGTGTGGATGATGCGCATCGGGCGACCCTGCGCGGCGAGAACCCGCTCGGTGTAGCCCGTGGAGGCTGCCGCCATGCCAAAGAAACCCACGATGGATGTACCGAAAGCCTCGACGGCTTTCGCCGGTCGACCCACGATGGAATCCGCAGCGAGACGACCATGACGATTCGCAAGTCCAGCGAGAGGGACCAAGCTGTGGCCATGGGGGCGCTTCTTCTCGGCCACATCGCCGACTGCCCAGATGTGCGGGTCTGAGGTTCTCTGCTGGTCATCGACAGCCACTCCGCCGGCTTCTCCCATAGTCAGACCAGACTCAACAGCGAGCTCCACATTGGGGCGGGCTCCTACGGCTACGACGACGAGGTCGGCATCCAGAGTGGAACCATCAGCCAGGGTGACTCCGTTTTTCGTCATGGCCTGGACCTGTGTTGAGAGCCGAACATCCAGCCCTCGGAAGTGAGCGCGCTCTACGAGGGGCCATGCCATCTCCACGTCCAACGTGGGCATAAGTTGCGGCAGGGCTTCCACCAGGGTGGTCTTGATTCCCCGGTGCACCAGATTCTCGGCGAGCTCGAGACCAATGAATCCACCACCCACGACAATGGCGCTCTGGGCGGTCTCTGCCGCCTCAATGAGGCGGTCCATGTCATCGAGATTCCAGAGAACGTGGGCTTCCTCGACACCTGGAATGGGGGGTCTAAAAGGAGTCGATCCCGGGCTCAGCACGAGAGCGTCATACGAGATGTCTCGAGTTTCGCCGGTTTCTAGATTCTTCACCGACACCGTGCGGGTATCGCGATTGATTGCGGTGGCCTCGGTGCGCAGATGCACGTCAATGTTGAAGCGCTTTTTCAATTGCTCGGGCTGCTGGAGAACGAGAGAACCACGGTGAGGAATCACTCCCCCCACGTGATAGGGCAGCCCACAGTTGGCAAACGACACGGCGCCACTGCGCTCGATCACAATGATTTCGGCGCTCTCGTGGATTCGGCGCAACCGGGTCGCAGCGGACATTCCACCGGCGACGCCTCCGATGATGACGATGGTGTGAGGGAGGGAAGAAGCTGAAGTCATAACTGGAGTATATACCCCCTAGGGTATTTGACCTACTATCAGCGACCATCTGCCACGGTAAAGGTTGTGTCTTCCCGGAACCCGCTTTCACGCCTGCGATGGAAGGTGCGGGGGCAGATTCTGACAATGCTCTCCGGTGGTCCAGACGGCGAACCCGACTGGGTCAAAGCCATGAGCGAAGGCTCAGACCAGGGTTACTTTGGCCCGGGCTCCGCGGTATGGCATGTGAATGGCGGAATTCCGGTCATCGTCGCAGGGGTTCGCGCTCTCCTCATGCAAACCCTGCATCCAGGAGCCATGGCGGGTGTCCACGATCACTCTCGCTACGAGAGTGATCCGATCGGGCGTCTTTCGGGAACTGTTCGATGGGTCGTCACCACAACCTTTGGAGCGACCGACATCGTCAGTCGGGAAACGAGTCGAGTCTCCAGACTCCACGACCGCGTCCACGGTGAGTACACCCCAGGAAACCCACCCGCCGAGACACGGACCTATTCCGCCCACGACGAGGACCTCGTCGCGTGGGTCCACATCGTCTTCACTGATGCTTTCCTCCGAGCCCACCGCGAGTGGGGTGATGAAATCCCCGCAGACCGCGCGGGTGAGACTGGTGAGGACCGCTACGTTCGCGAATGGGCGCAAGCCGGGAGGCTTATGGGGATGTCGAATCCTCCGACCTCAGTAGCCGAGCTCGAAGAAGCACTGGAGAACTTCCGTCCCGTTCTCCGCGCAGACGACCGGGTCAAAGAAGCCCTGAAGTTTTTGATGAAACCGCCACTACCCAGCCTCGTGAGATGGCCTTATTCCGTTTTGGTGGCAGGTGCCGTCTCGACCATCGACGCTGAGTATCGGCACATGCTCGGGTTGAAGAAACCGTGGTGGCCAGCGTCGATGGTCACCAGGGGGATGCTGGTCGTGATCGGTCGAACCCTAGGGACAGAATCCACTAGCCGCCGCCGTGCGCGGGAGCGCATCGACCGGCTCGAGTCTTCGCGCTACTGAACCCCGAGGATATCGACGACAAACACAATCGTGTCTGTGGGGCCAATCGAGCCATCAGAAGTTCCCCCAGAAGGCCCATAACCCAGTTCCGCGGGAATCACGATAATCACCCGCGAGCCCACGCTCTGACCGATGAGACCGTCTCGGAAGCCTGGGATTACTCCCCCTGTGGGGAAGCTCGCGGGTTCACCGCGCTCCCAACTGGAGTCAAAAACCCATCCGGTGTTCCAGTTCACCCCGTGATAGTGGACGACCACCACATCGCCGCCTGCCACCTCGACGCCATCACCCTCCACCACGGTGGTGACGGCAAACTCGGTGGGGACCTCACCATCAGGGATGGTGACCGTGGGGGCGCCTTGCTCGTCATAGGTGACGCTGGGGAATCCCTCGGGTGGATCGACTGGCTCCCCTTCGATTCGCTCCAAAGGGGGCTCCGGGGGTGGCTTAATGCCGACAACATCAACGATGAAGAGCAACGACTGACCAGCTTCCAGTCCAAATTCTGGCGCACCATCGGGACCAAACGCTTCACTCGGGGGAATCAGACCGGCGACCCGCGACCCCACGGTCGAGCACGCCGCGGTGAGCGTAAGGCCCACAAAACTAGGCGCCTGCGTGTCGAGGGTCAACACGGTGGGAGACACGTCGGAGTATCCGGATTCTTCGATTAGGTCACCAGTCGCCGCGTTATAGAGCGAGTAGTCGATAGACAAAATGTCACCATCGGCAACCTCGGGTCCATCGCCTTCGATAACGACGAGGCGCTGCGTCAGGACCGCTGACACGGGAGCGTCAAAAGTGACTTCGGGCGCATCACCAAACTCACCAAGAATTTCAATTGATTCCACCTCTGCACCGCTGGGGGAACACCCGTCAGCGCTGGCAAGTGTCTCCTCGGCACTGTCGTCGGGGGCATCCGAAGCGCAGCCTGCCAGAACAAGAATGACCGCCAAACCTGCGGCAGCACGGAGAGAACGCTTCACGAGAAGCCTTTCGATGAGGTCAGAACAACCCGCCCATCCTGACAGGTCGACGCTATGCAATCAATGTGGAGCGGAGGAATCCGTGTGAGGTTCGTGATGGACGGGGAAATTCAGCGAATTCGCGATGAAGCACAACTGATTCGCACGACGATGTAGCGCAGGAATCTGGCTCAGATCACCCGCTGACACCCGAATTCTCGGCCGAAGGGTTACCTCCGTAATCTGCCCAGAGCCATCAGCCCTAGTCTCGAGCACCCCCGAGGCCTGATCCTCATAGGACTCCACGACGACTCCCGCCGCCTGCGCAACATGGAGGAAGCTCAACATGTGGCACTGGGACAGTGCCGCAATCAGCAACTCCTCGGGGTTCCACCTGGTGACATCACCATGAAACGCCTTATCGGAGGAGCCTTGAATCTCAGGCTTTCCCGAAGCCCTAATGACGTGGGCTCTGGAGTAGGCCTTGTAATCGCTCGTGCCACTTCCCTGGTTACCCACCCACAGGGTTTCGAGCTGAAAGTCATGGCGCCTCATAGTTCCACTCTAGGCGCCTACCACCCGGGAATCACAGGGTTCCAGGTCTACACTGAGGGGCTATGACAGACACGCTTTCACAAGCTCCCGCCTCCAGCACTTCTGCGCGGATTATCACCGAAATTCCCGGTCCTCGCTCAAAGGAACTCCACGAACGTCGCGTCAAGGCCGTTAGCGCGGGCGTCGCCGCGACTTTCCCGATTTACGCCGCTTCGGCCCACGACGCCATCATCGAAGATGTCGATGGAAACCGTTTCATCGATTTCACCGGCGGAATCGGTGTGATGACCATTGGCCACACCAACGATGCAGTCGTCTCCGCAGTGTCACACCAGGCCTCTCAAGTGACCCACACTCTCTTTGCGGTCGCCGGCTATGAGCCCTACATCGAGGTGTGTGAGCTGCTCGCGAAACACACCCCAGGAAACTTCGCCAAGAAGTCAGTTCTCGTGAATTCCGGCGCGGAGGCTGTCGAAAACGCGGTCAAGATTGCTCGGAAACACACCGGGCGCAGCGAAGTCGCTGTGTTGCACCACGGGTACCACGGGCGCACCAACCTCACCTCGGCGATGAACTACAACATGCACCCCTACGGCACGGGCTTTGGTCCTCTCGCCGGATCGGTGCACCACGCCCCCAACTCCTCCCCCTTCCACGATGGGCTATCCGGAGCGGAAGCAGCGGAGCGCACGATCACCTACCTCGAGAAGCGTGTGGGAGCGAGCCAAATTGCGTGCCTGGTCGTCGAACCGATTCAGGGTGAGGGCGGATTTATCGTCCCCGCGGAAGGATACCTCCCAGCCCTGTTCGAATGGTGTCACGCCAACGGCATTGTCTACGTCTCGGACGAGGTGCAAAGCGGTATGGCCCGCACCGGCACCTATTTTGCCAGCGAGCATTTCGGTATCGAGCCAGACTTGGTCACCAGCGCTAAGGGAATCGGTGGCGGCATGCCGATTGCTGCGGTGACGGGTCGCGCCGAGATTATGGACGCTTCACACCCCGGTGGTTTGGGCGGAACATTCGGGGGAAACCCGGTGTCGTCTGCCGCGGTGGTCGCGGTTTTCTCCGAAGTCGACAAGCGTGGACTCTTGGCCGAAGCGAAGAGAGTCGAAAAGACCCTCAAGCCCGCTTTGCTGGATCTTCAACAGAAGCACTCCGTGATTGGAGATGTCCGAGGAATCGGCGCGATGCTCGCGATCGAATTCGTCGATCAGAAGACCGGTAAACCAGAGCCAGAGGTCGCCAAAGCCGTGCAGACGCACGCTCTGAACTCTGGTGTCCTGATTCTGACGGCAGGAACGTTTGGCAACGTGTTGCGATTCTTGCCTCCCGTGGTCATCACCGACGAGCAGTTGCTCGAAGCCGTCGCCGTGATGGATGAGGCTCTGGCCTCACTCTAAGCAGATGACAGAGCACTGGCTTGGCGCCAGCGACGCTGTGGTGGTCGCCGAGCTGATTCGTGACGGACGGGCAGAATCCTTCCATCACGGCGTGGTCGCCGTCGTCGATTCAGCGGGCAGCACTCTGCTGGAGCGAGGAAATGCAGAGGCCATTGTCTACCCACGCTCCACGCTCAAACCCCTGCAAGCGATAGCTGTCCTGGAAACAGGAATTGAGCTCTCTTCGCTCCATCTCGCGCTCACGACGGCCAGCCATTGCGGCTCGACCCGCCACCGCGAGGCGGTGCTGTCTTTTCTCGATACTTACGGGCTAGATAGCCAGGCATTGCAGTGCCCCCTCGACCTGCCTTTGGGAAGCGACGAGCGAGCACACTACCTCGCGGATGGACTAAGCCCCAGCCAGGATGCCATGAATT
The DNA here is from genome assembly GCA_038153485.1 of Pontimonas sp. Lineage (GTDB taxonomy): Bacteria > Actinomycetota > Actinomycetes > Actinomycetales > Microbacteriaceae > Pontimonas. The sequence goes on from JAYOYJ010000003.1 coordinate 22,912, forward strand.
GCTCCGGAAAGCACGCGGGCTTTCTGGCCGCCTGCACCCATGCTGGATACTCACTCGAGGATTATCTGAGCCCCTCACACCCCCTCCAGGTGAACATTCGGGAGACGATTTCTCGCTATGCAGGAGAAGACATTGCATTCTCGTCGCACGACGGGTGTGGTGCGCCGCTCCACGCCATAAGCCTTGGAGGCCTTGCCACGGCAATCGCGCGCGTGGCGGCAGGAAATACAGCCCACGAACAACAACTGCTCACTGCGGTCCGGGATAACTCCTGGGCTATTGACGGTGAAGGTCGCGACAACACCGTCACCATCGAAACACTGGGGGGAATCGCCAAGATCGGAGCCGAGGGTCTCGTTGTCATCGGAACTCCTGAAGGGGTGGCAGTGGCGGTCAAAATCTTGGATGGTTCCATGCGTGCAACCTCCCTGGTCGCACTCGCCGCATTAGAGAAAGCCGGGGCGATATCCGCGGAGCAGGCGACCGTTCTCACCGCACGAATGGCTCACCCCGTAACCGGTGGTGAGGCCATTATTGGGGGCCTGGAAGTCCGGCTATAGTCTCAGAGGTGCAGGATTTTGCATGGTCCGCACCAGTTCCCTCACGATGGCGTGATGGAGCCTCACAATCCCACAATCGAGGTGACATGTCATGAAGATTTCGGTTATTCGCGAAATCAAGAACAACGAATTCCGTGTTGCAATGACCCCGGCAGGAGTGCGCGATTTAGTCGGTGCTGGCCATGATGTCACCATCGAAACCGGCGCCGGAGTAGGTTCTGGAATTCTCGATGAGGATTACACCGCTGAGGGCGCAATCATCGCTCCTGATGCTGCTTCCGCATGGAACTCCGCCGACATGGTGGTCAAAGTCAAAGAACCCATCGCGAGTGAGTACCAGTATTTTCGCGAGGACTTGGTGCTGTTTACCTACCTTCACCTCGCCGCTGAACCCGAACTCACGAAAGCTCTGCTCGAGGCGAAGACCACGTCGATTGCTTATGAGACGGTTCAAGGTCCGACAGGAGGCCTGCCTCTTCTGGCCCCGATGAGCGAGGTCGCTGGCCGTCTCTCGTCCATTGTCGGCGCCTCCACACTGCTCAAACCCGCCGGCGGTATGGGGCTGCTGGTGCCAGGCGTTCCGGGGACCCGACCGGCGAACGTTGTGGTGTTGGGTGGTGGCGTTGCCGGAACGAACGCGACCTCTGTTGCAGTCGGCTTAGGTGCCGACGTGACGGTCCTCGACACAAACCTGCAGCGCCTCAAGGAGCTCGATGTTCACTACGCCGGTCGGATCAAGACGGCCGCTTCTAACTCGCTCGAAATCGAACGGGCTTGCCTGGCAGCTGATCTCGTTATTGGGTCGGTCTTGATTCCCGGTGCGAAAGCACCGAAGTTGGTGTCCTTGGACCTGGTTTCTCGCATGAAGCCAGGGAGTGTGCTGGTCGACATTGCTGTGGATCAGGGTGGGTGCTTTGAGGGATCAAAGCCCACCACACACGCCGAACCCACTTTCGATGTTCACGGCAGCACCTACTACTGCGTCGCCAACATGCCAGGCGCTGTCCCGCAAACATCAACCGTTGCCCTCACCAACGCCACCATGCGCTACACCAACGCCCTGGCGAACAAAGGCTGGAAGAAAGCTTTAGCTGATGATGCGGGGCTAGCCCTGGGTCTCAATACCGATGGTGGTGTGTTGACTAATGACGCCGTGGGAGTTGCCCACGGACTCGAGTCAGTCAGTCCCGCCACCAGGCTCTCCTAGCGACGTCAAACTGCTCTTTCCTCCACACCAGAACGACATCGTCGGGCACCGGAAGCGGAGGGGGATGAATCCTGCCCAGGGTGGCCCCTCTCACCTCCACCGGTGAGATCCGATCGAGAATGATTTCCTCGCAATCAACAACTTCTTGCCAACGTCTCGCGAGCTCTTCGGGGGACAGAACGAGGGCTATGGGAGCGCTCGACCAGGATTGGGGCGACCGGGTGACCACACAACCGCTTGAGCCAGGGACACTCCACGGAATCCTTGCTTCAGCGAGCACCGGCGCAGTAGACCACGGGTTGAGGGGCCTTGAATTTCTCTCTTTGGGGACCGCCCACAGACAGAGGGCTGGCTCGGCTGGGGACAGCCTTAGTGGAGAGTGAAAGCCAGTGAGCCGAGCGTTACCGTTGATCCCCGCACAATCGAATACGTGTCATAGGGAATGCACTGGAGAGGCCTTGCGCCAGGTTCTTCGACGACCGTGCCGTTGACTGTCTTGAGATCTTTGACCCAGAAAACACCGTTCTTCACCCCAAATTCCAGGTGCTCCGGCGCGACGGTGTCAGTCTCATCGTCGAGAGTGATGCGCTGTATTTCTGAAGAATCGTCTTCACTCGGGGGCTTTACCCCCATAATTCCTGGCATGTCACCAACGGTGATGTTGGCTCCATGCGCAAACTTCAACACAAAGCGAACCGGTGCGCGCTGGGGGCGACGCTTCTGCTCCGCCACCCGCTCCGCCTCCTCGATATCAAAAAGCGACATGACCTGGGTTGCCTCCTCCTTGGCCACGGTCTCTTCGGCGGGTGCCTGGTCGGCAGCCACATCGGCCTTCTTTCCCAAGTTGAGACTCCGGCGTAGCCAGCCGGTTGCTTTCGAGAGCGTGTCGGGCTCGTCTGGTTCCTCGGAGGGAGGGGGAACCTCATCGGGCTCAGAGTTTGCTTCCAGCTCGGGCGTTTCTGGTGCTGGCTTCGGTCTCACCATGGACTGTCCACACTGCGGGCAAAAAAGGCTCGACGCAGGCACCGACTCGCCACACCTGCTACACGGTGCGGGTGGGGTCACAGCGTGGGCATCAAAAAGACTCATTGAAGGTCAGGCTACACAGCATCGAACGGGCTTCCCTGGAGCACACACGTGCACCCGCCACACCCACGAGGCACCAGGTTTTTCTGGAATAAACCCAGGACAATAGGGAAGCCACGAAAGGGTCATGTGAGCATCACTTCGAGAATTCTTCGAGCAGGGATTGCCCTGCTCGCCCTTGGCGCGCTCGCGCTACAAGGCGGCGCCGCATGGGGCGTTCTGTGGGTCGTGGATAACCAGCGCATGATCAAAGATCAGCTGGTCGCCCTCCAGTTCGAGACACCGGACAGCATTGCTTCGTACATCGAGCAGGCCGGGCTGTCCGAGCAGGGCTCCTTGTATCTTCGAACCTCGCTTCCTCGCGTGGTTCCGGCCTACGAATTTGACCGCTACTGCACCCGCAATGAACCGGGCATCGGCGTCCTCGGCTGCTACACCACGAGAGATTCCAGGATCTTCCTCTACGACGTCACCGATCCACGCCTCGAGAGTATTGAGCCCGTCGTTGCCGCCCACGAAATGCTTCACGCCGTGTGGTTTCGAAAGTCGATGGAAGAGAGAGCAGCTCTCGAGCCATTGCTCGAAGAAGCGTATGTCGCCCTTGGTCCCGAACATCCTCTGGTAGAGCGTTTAGC
>JAYOYJ010000003.1:26499-29709 GCA_038153485.1 Pontimonas sp.
TTGCGCTACACCTACGAGGAGACATCGCGAGTGCTCACGGGCGACATTGTGGCCTTCAATGAAAAGGCGTCAACGCCTGGAGCCTTTCCCTCCAAGTCACAATTCGAAGCCGCGCGAGCCGAGTTAGTGGAGCGCCAAGAACGCTTGGAATCCATGCGCATCTCTCTGCAGACGAAAATCAAGGAATATAACGAGCTTCTCGAGGAACTCATTGTCTTGAATGATGAGGTGTCCGAGTTGAACCAGGGGATCAATGTCACGCTCGAGGCTAAAGACGAACTCACTCCGCCCAGCGACGACCTAGAGAGCTAGTTATCCCCACTCCCGGCCGGGGCCCATCGTGATGCCCCTCACTTCGCTAGGCTGAGATAGTGACCTACCAGGCAAGTATCGACAGTCCCCTTGGCCCCATCGCACTGACCTCCGATGGCGACGCCCTCACCCACATCGACATTGGAACGAAGGTCGCTAATCCCAGCCCCGATGCCGTGATTGAGGCTGCCACTCGCCAACTCGGCGAGTATTTTGCGGGAACGAGGAAGAACTTCGACCTGCCACTGAAGGTGTCGGGAACCCGCTTTCAAGAAGCCATTTGGTCTGCCCTCCAAGCAATTCCACACGGCGAGACAACCAGTTATGGAGACCTAGGGCGAGCGGTAGGCAAGCCAGGCTCGGCTAGGGCTGTCGGAGGCGCAGTGGGGGCTAACCCGCTCCCCATCGTCATACCCTGCCACCGCGTTCTGGCATCCAACCGCGCCATCACCGGCTACAGCGGTGGCGAGGGAATTCCCACCAAGCAGAAGCTTCTCGCTCTGGAGAACATCAACTACCGCTAATCACCAGGTCAATCGACCCCTCACGTAGCGACGCAGGATCGAAGAAGTAGCCGTGCGCTTCTCCCCACGACAGCACATCATCCACGGAGTCAAGCGAGGCTCCCGAGCGGGCTAGTTCTCGAACCAGAGTTCCCTTCACCGGTTTATTTGCGTGACCGAGGGCTTTCCGCGAGCCCACCAGACCATCTTTAACGAGAACCACAAAGACCCCTCTATCCTCTGTAACCGGAGCGAGCTTACGGTATCCCTCACTGCGCAGATCAAGAACAAAACCAGGGACCTCACTCCACACCTGGGCAGCCACCTCTGCCCACTGGTGAGCGAGTGGGCCGCCCGACACTTTCGAGTCGTGAGACAAGCGATAGGCAGGAATGGGGTCACTCGCGCGAATCAATCCGAACAGCGCCGAACCAATAGCGACGGTTTCCTGAACCCACTGGGTTGCCTCGCCACTGAGCGATGCAGCATCGAGATGATCAAAGAGGACACCCTTGTATCTCTCGAGAGCGGGCATCACCGGTGAAGAGAGAATCTCGCGATTGCGCTGAACCTCCGGCGCCCCCTTCGGCCCTAGTTTGAGGGCCCGCAAGGCCGCGTCTTCATCGAGGCTTAGCTCGACAACCCGGCCTAGCAGTTCGCGGCGCAGAGGATTCTGTGTCGGAAAACTCAGCCTGTCTACATCCAGCGATGTTCCTGGTTCCCCGCCAGACACCTTGGTCTCCGAGGGAGGAAGCAGGACCAGCATGCCTACGACGTAATCTCAGCCAAACCGGCAACAATCGTCACCTGGTTGTTGTCCACCGATAGGAAGCCATCCTCCGCCTGGGCACTGACTTTCTGGCCATCCGCAGTGGTGATGCGAACCTCACCCGCTGCGAGAACGCCCAAAGTGGGTTCGTGACCGGCCAAGATGCCGATCTCACCCTCGGTCGTGCGCGCCACCACCATGGACGCCTCGCCCGACCACACTTCGGCGGTCGCGGAGACGACAGTGACGGTGAGAGACGACATCCCTAGCCCATGTCCTTCTGCATCGCGGCCCACTTCTCTTCCACATCGCTAATCGCACCGACGTTGAAGAACGCCTGCTCCGCGACGTGGTCGAACTCACCCTTGGCGATCGCGTCGAAGGACTCGATGGTCTCCTTGAGCGGGACAGTCGAGCCCTCAACACCGGTGAACTTCTTCGCCATGTAAGTGTTCTGAGACAAGAACTGCTGAATTCGCCTCGCCCGTGAAACAGTGACCTTGTCCTCTTCGGAGAGCTCATCGACACCGAGGATGGCGATGATTTCCTGGAGCTCCTTGTTCTTCTGCAGAATCTGCTTCACCGTTGTGGCCACACGGTAGTGGTCCTCGCCGATGTAGAGCGGGTCGAGAATACGACTGGTCGAGGTCAACGGGTCCACAGCGGGGTAGAGACCCTTCGCTGCGATGTCACGGCTGAGCTCCGTGGTCGCATCCAAGTGGGCGAACGTGGTCGCCGGCGCCGGGTCAGTGTAGTCATCTGCTGGCACATAGATGGCCTGCAGCGACGTAATCGAGTGACCCCTGGTCGAGGTGATGCGCTCCTGGAGGATACCCATCTCATCGGCCAGGTTCGGCTGGTATCCCACAGCAGAGGGCATACGACCGAGAAGCGTGGACACCTCAGAACCTGCCTGGGTGAAACGGAAGATGTTGTCAATGAAGAGCAGCACGTCCTGGTTCTGAACGTCACGGAAGTACTCCGCCATCGTCAACGCCGAGAGGGCCACACGAAGACGGGTCCCTGGCGGCTCATCCATCTGCCCAAAGACCAGCGCGGTCTTGTCGAACACGCCAGCTTCTTCCATCTCATGAATCAGGTCGTTACCCTCACGGGTACGCTCCCCCACACCGGCGAACACCGACACACCACCGTGGTCTTGAGCCACACGCTGAATCATTTCCTGAATCAGAACGGTCTTACCCACACCGGCTCCACCGAAGAGACCGATCTTTCCACCCAACACGTAGGGGGTGAGGAGGTCGATAACCTTGATACCTGTTTCAAACAGCTGGGTCTTCGACTCGAGCTGATCGAACGACGGTGGTTGACGGTGGATACCCCACCGCTCGACGCCCTCAAGCTTGTCGTCGGAGTTCAACACCTCGCCGAGAACGTTGAACACCTTTCCCTTCGTAGCATCACCCACGGGAACGGTAATCGGGCCACCGGCGTCACGCACCTCTTGTCCACGAACGAGACCGTCGGTGGGCTTCAGAGCGATGGCGCGTACAAGGTCATCACCGAGGTGCTGCGCGACCTCGAGAGTCAACACGGTGGTTTCACCACCGATCGTGATGTCGGTCTGCAAAGCGTTGTAGATCTCGGGGATCGAATCGTGGGGGA
>JAYOYJ010000004.1:0-22563 GCA_038153485.1 Pontimonas sp.
GTGTTTCTCCAGAGTTACTGGTGGTCGACGGAACAACAACTTTGATTGTCACGTCTCTCAGCGATAAGAAATACTGGACCTCCGACAATGATTCGGATTTCTCACCACAGCAGATTTCTATGCCTCCTGGGGCTGATTACACCGCAATTGAACAGTCAGATGGTTCGTGGAGATTGTATTTCTCTGATTTCGCGGAAAGTATGGGTCAAGCGCCTCCCTCTCCAGACAGTCTGAAAGCTGTGTTCACCATGACCACAACGGACTTTGTGAGCTTCTCACCTGGGCGTGAAACAGGGGTTGCTCAGGACAATCCTGGGCGAGCGTGGGGCGTACCGGACACGATTGTTGGGCCAGACGGCTTGGTCTACATGTATTGGGTTGACGAGGTAGAGGGCGAACGCTGGGAAGTCATTCGATTAGCGACCAGTTCAGATGGAGTGAACTTTCAGGTGAGAGGAGAGCCCGTCATTTTTGACGGCTATGTGGACCCCTTCGTTATGAAAGCTGATGATGGAGACTGGCTCATGCTTCTCTCCACCACACCGCACCCTTCGGAGCTACCTCAGAAACTCCACCTTGCTCGCTCCAACGATGGCATTGCTTGGGAGGTTGACCCGAATCCCCTCCTCGAAGAAGACGGCTGGAACTATCTCGATCCTTCGGCAATTCCGCAAGGCAATTCGTGGTTGGTAGTTGCCTCGAGGGTTCGTGAGGAGGAAGCGCATAACCCAGAAGCTGCCGAAATATTCGTCGGAACCCTCAGCGAAGTATCTGAATGAGGGTTCGCTCACGTGTATCGACATGTGTTGGTTGGCCTGCATCTAGCGGTTACCCCGATTTTCTGGAGCTTCCGTGGACCTGTCTTCATCGATTGCAACCCGCAAGAGATCCGGCTAACCGAGCCTAAAGCGGGATAATTATGTCGTCGACCTTACGCCAGAGGAATTGAGAAGCTATGGAGGTCCCTGTCGCGCTCCGACAGAGGACGCGCAAGGTTCTCGCCTTTCTCGGGGCGGGGCTCTTTCTCGCAGGGTTATCCATCGGGCCCCTTGGAACGATGGGAGCTGCGGCCAATGGCTCGCCAACGGTAACCCTCGGAGATCCTGCGGGTGCCATTGTCGTGGGCCAAGCTGCATCATTCGGCGTCACCTTAACGAATTTCACCAGCACCGATATTCAAGCGACAATCGAATTCGTCGATGGTGACGGTAACCAGACCGATAATGGGACGCTCACGATTGACGGGACCGGTCTGACACTCACCAACGTGACGGGTTATTCAAACCCTTCTGGTGCGAGGGTGGGAATCGGGGGAACGTTTGCGAATGTCACAGCAGCCTTAGCGACACTCACCTGGACGCCCTCTTCAGAACAAGTCAACACTCTCAAGGTGAGCGTAAGCACGAAACCAGGCTCAAACGAGTTCTATAGCTCGGCCACGGGTCACTACTACAAACACGTCTCTACGGCGAAGAATTGGTCAGATGCGCAGTCCTACGCCCAGGGACTAGAACTCAATGGTCTCCAGGGCTACCTCGCCCACATTACGAGCTTCGCGGAGAACGAATTCATCAAGTCGGGCACTACGGCAACAAACATTTGGATTGGCACAACTGATGCGGGTGCCAACGAAGGCCAATGGCGTTGGGCCGGTACAGAGGGCACCGGGGACACAATTTCTGACGACATCCCTGAGATCAGCGGAGTTCAAAGCGGCTACTACCTCGACGACACCAGCCCCGCAGTAGTCGCAGACGGCTACGACTGGGGTTACGCCAATGCCGTAGCAGGAGCATGGGCGAACGGAGAACCCAATGACTCCGGGGGTGAAGATTGCGCCGTCACAAATTGGGGTGGCGCAAATGGCCGATGGAACGACCTCCCCTGCTCTCGCACTCTAGGATTCCTCGTCGAATTTGGCGGTCGAGAAGATCCCTCGTCTTCGACAGCGGAGTCAGCCAGTACACAGAAGAACTATGACGTCGTGAGTACGAGGCCTGGAGCCCCAACATTAACCGGACTTGCTGTCGACGACCAGCAAATCAAAGTCTCGTTCACGGCACCCGCTTACACCGGCACAAGTGCCATCACAAACTATAAGTACTCCACCGATGGAACGACCTTCCGGGCTCTCAACCCAGCTCAAGTCTCCAGTCCCTTCACTATCGACTACCTCTCCTCCGACGGCACCACAACACTGTCAAATGGCACTGCGTACAGCATCACCCTCAAGGCGGTGAACACTTCCGGGGATTCACCAGTATCAAACCAACTCTCCGCAACACCGGCCGCGCCAGCACCTACTCCCGCGCCCGCCCCAGCGCCAGCCCCTGCGCCTGCACCGGACCCTGCCCCTACCCCAACCCCTGCGCCAGCACAGGTCACGGTACCCGGGCCTCCGCCAGTACCCGCGCCCACACCCTCACCTCCTCCCGAGCCGGCACCGCCAGCTCCAGAACCAGAGCCGGCACCGCCAATTCCAGAACCCAAGCCCGAACCAACGCCAACACCCACGCTGGCTCAGGTCCTTGTTAATCCCTCGGCAGTCTTGGAGCTCGCGAGTCAAGTGGGGGAGCCAGTCGCGAATCCAGCGGTTGGAGCTTCCGGAGATGACTCCGTCATCGTCGAGTACGACCCGCAAGGTTCCCCAGAAGCGGTACAGGCAACTAACAACCTGGTGGGCGCGACCGCAGCTGTAGCAGGTGTCGCTGCGGCTGCTGGTGCGGCGGCAGCCGCGGGAGCTGCCGCGGGTGCCGTAGGGGCGGCAGGATCTGCCGCTGGCGCGGCTAGCTCCGCGAGTGCGGCAGGTTCAGCGGGTGGCGCAGCGCCCTCGGGTGGGGGAACTGGTGCTGGAGGCGGTGGTGGGTCAACAGCGAACGCTCCTGGCGCTGACATGAACGAAGATGTTCTGGATGCGATCGCAGGTGCCGAATTTCGTGTCGATCGATTCAGGAATCAACATCGACGATGGGGGGATCGGCTTGCCTTATGGCAATGGCGACTCTTCTCGTTCTGGGACACTCCCAGCTCCTGGATTACCCAAAGGCTTGCCCCACTCTCGCCCTTGATGTCAAGACTCTTTAGTGATGCCACCTACCTCCGGGCAATTTCCGGACCGCTGTCGCTCGTTTTGCCTGGTGTCGGTGCGTGGTTGGCGCTCGAAAGCCTCACCATTAATGACAACGTTCTGTTACATCCTCCTGTCGCGCTTTACGTGTGGCTCGTAATCCTCGGTGTGTTCGACGCCTTCGCGGGATCACTCGCCATGAGCGTCTTCGTAATCGGCTCACTTCCCCTGATGGATGTCACCCAGATTGAGGACTGGAGAATGCTCGCGGGCATCATCGTCTCTGGTTTTGGACCGATTGTGATTGCCCGATCAATTCGCGATTTTCGCAGGCCCGCTCCCACGTCACGGGGTGATTGGCTCGTGCGACTCGGTGACCTCGCATTTGCGTCGCTCATGGGTGGGTGGGTCGCAGGGCTGATTATCCGGTCTCTTCCCGCTCTGACTGGCCTCACGTTGCCCGCGGCGAATTACATCATCACGTTCCAGATTTATGCGACTATCGCGATTGGCTTGCGAATCATCGTTGAAGATTTTGCGGCCAGATTTTTTCCTGCTCGCATGGACGCCCTCACGCCAGACAGTCTTCCCGACCCCCCTGCAACTCAGATTCTCACCGCGCAAATCTTGCGATTCGCTTTCTATGTCTTCATCGCGAGTGCTTTCATGGGTTTCGGACCGGTGGTTTGGTTCGCAGCTCTGCTCTTCGTGGTGCCCAACATCCTCGGGCTCTTCACATCAAAATTCCCGAACTCCCCAACACTGTGGCGACTATTGCCCACAGGCCTTGCAGGCCTTGCGATGATTCTGGGTCTCGAGATCGTGCTCGAAAACTCTCTCGGAGTATGGCTGGGAGAACACCCCAATTTCTCGGTGATATTCGTCTTCTGTCTTCTCGGTCTGATTATCACCGTCACCCTGTTGGGGCTTCTGGGACGTGAAGGTGCTCCCAGAGAGATTCATTGGCTGGAAAAGCCTCAGTTCCTCTGGGTTCGGAGGCCGGGGGCTGTCATAGTGTTCTTGTTACTCATCCAATTCACCAGCATGCTCTGAGGAAAAAATGGCAAAACTAAGACAACAGACCGAGATGGCCCTCCATAAACTCGAGGTGCCGTGGATGATTCTGGGTTTCGTGTACCTCGGCATTTATGCGTTTCAAGTGATCGCACAACCAGAACGCTGGCTCTATAACACTCTAGAAATCGTCAACATCGGAATCTATGTCGTCTTCGTGATTGACCTCGTTATTCGAGGCATCCTGGTGGGTAAAGCACTTGTCTCAATCGAAGGAATCATTGACTTTGTCAAGGCCCACTGGCTCAGTATTCTTGCGGTCGTTTTGCCCGCCTTCCGCAGCCTCAGAGTGTTACGAGTCGTCATTGTCTTGCGCGCACTCGAGCCTTACCTGCTTACTCGTAGCCACAAACTTGCGGTTATCACTGGTGTGACAATCCCGTTATTGCTCTTCACCTCTGCGGTGTCGGTTCTCGAAGCAGAACAAAGCGCCGAGGGCGCCAACATCACCTCATTCCCCGATGCTTTCTGGTGGGCTCTCGTCAGCGTGACGACAGTCGGCTACGGCGACAAGTTTCCGGTCACCGACGAGGGGCGATTAATCGCCGCATTTCTCTTAGTGGTAGGAATTGGCCTGTTCGGCGCTCTCACGGCATTGTTGGCCTCATGGGTGATGTCCGAAAAAGAACACCCTCGAAGCAAGAAATCGGCATGACCTCGAAGCTGCTGTGGTGGACTCCCGTGCTTGTCCTGGCTGGTTGCGCGCTTCCAGGAACGGGAACGAGCGCGAGCGACAGCGCTAATCCGCATGATCGCTATTCGGCAGTAGCTCTCTCCTGTGAGTATGCGGAGTGCCCGACCGGAGTGGTTAAGCCCCGTGGGCCAATCGGTATCGACATCAAGACGGCCACAACTTCAGACCAGTCTGAAGCCATCGCACACACCATCGAACAATGGAACGACGCTTGCCCCGAGCACCCGCTCTCACTAGGACCATCCGACGCCACCATGAAGTTCTATTTCGTCGACGAAGACGACATGGCTGCGGTTCTACCCATCTACGTGGAAGGAAATGTTGGTCTGTTCACGTATGACTGGGATGCGCAGAACATCATCACGGGATCAGTGGTTGCGATTGCGAATGAACTGACTGGGAGAGAGCTCACTCATTTCGTCTTGGAGGAAACAACGCAAGCGATGGGGCTCATCAATGACGTCGATGATGCCAGCAGTATCTTTGACGGAGGAAGCGGACGAGTCACGGAGTACTCAGAAATCGATATCGCGACTATTGCCATCCATTGTGATCCGGGGACCCTTCCGGGGATGACCGCAGAAGAGATTCCCTAGGTGATGTCTTTCGAGCCCAGTCGCTTCATTTCGTCTTGAATCTTCTTTTCTGAAAGTCCGCCTCGACGGCCAAAAGCCGAATACCCCAAGATCGGGACTGCAATGCCCATTCCTAGAATTGGCCAAATTGGCCAGAAGTAGCCTCCTGGAGTACTAAACCACCAAATGACGGTTGCGAGTCCTCCCACCGCGAGCCAAATCCAGAGGTAATTCCAAAATGCTTGCTTGCGCTTCAGACTGGCGATGGCCTGGTCTCTGAGTTCCTCTGTCATAGTCGTTCCTCCTTATTTCAACCATATTGGACAGAGCGCTTCCAAAGCTTTCAACCACAGTGATGTCTCCGGTATTCTCCTATTGGGGGTGGGAAGTGTGGCCATCGACGCCCGGAACAAAATCAGGCACACTCCCAGGGATTCGAACCCCCAACCTTCTGATCCGTAGTTCTTTTCACAACCGCTGACTCACGCGATTCTACAACAATGTAACGTTATCGACCGTGTCTGAGAGTTTCTAAATGAGTCAGATTGGGTCACAGGTTGGGCTGACCTGGTGGCTGACATCCTGCATTTCCCCATGACTTAGGTCGATGCCGGCAGTTTCCCCTATTTCTCAGGGCTCAAATTCCCTGGTGCCCGCCACGGCGTATCATTCTGAACGTGGACCCATCAGTTTTCGACGAACCAGTCACGTTTCTATTCATCTTTCTTATAGTCGGTGGCCTTGTCTTGTATGTACGAGGCCTGAGAAAGAATAGGCGCAAATAGTATTGGGGCCCCAGGGGGAGATCCTGGGGCCCCAATCCTCTCTCAGGAATTACTTTCTATTACGCGTTTACCTTCGCGTTTTGGTTTGCGCCAATTCCTTTAGCAACCATGACGAGACCGGCTGTCAGGACGGTCCCGATCAGGATTGCGAGGATGTAGAGCCACCAATCACTCACAAGTGGGAATACGAATATTCCCCCGTGTGGTGCGCGGAGTTCATTACCAAACAGAGCAACTATCGCTCCCGTAACGCCAGACCCAACCATAATTGAGGGGATCACCCGCAATGGATCTGCAGCTGCGAACGGAATAGCTCCTTCCGTGATGAACGAAGCTCCAAGCAACCAAGCAGCTTTTCCATTCTCTCTTTCGGAATCAGAGAACATACTCTTCCGCAGGACTGTTGCCAAAGCGAGCCCAAGTGGCGGAGTCATTCCAGCCGCCATAACAATCGCCATAATCTGGAATTCGGTCGCCGAAGCCGCGGCTCCTGCGGTTGCAAGTCCAGTTACTGCAAATGTGTAGGCAACCTTGTTGACTGGTCCTCCCATGTCAAAGGCCATCATCAGCCCTAGTACCAATCCGAGGAGCGCAAGCGCTAAACCGGAAAGCCCGTTCAGCCAACCTGTCAGAGCGGTAATGAGCCACGACACAGGGCCCTTAAACACTATGACCATGGCGAATCCGGAAATAAATGATCCCAGTAGTGGAATGACGACTACAGGCATGATTGGACGAATCCAGTTCGGTACAGACCACCGGCTAATCCAGAGGGCAACGAATCCAGCGAGGAAACCTCCAAGAATCGCGCCAAGGAATCCAGTACCTGTACCAAGTGGGTTGCCATCCAAACCGGTTGCGAGAGCACCAGCAACAAATCCAGGTGCCAAGCCAGGGCGGTCTGCAATAGCGTATGCAATGTAGGCAGCAAGAACTGGAACGAAGAAGGCAAACGCTGCCTTACCGAACCAGAAAATCATGAATGCCCAGTTACCAATTGACAGCAAATTAATGCTGCTACCAGTTACCCCCATGACTTCAGCGTCATAGGCGTGAATTCCGTCAGTGCCAAACCCAATAGCACCTAACAGGAATCCAAGAGCAATCATGATTCCGCCTGCCGCAACAAACGGAATCATGTATGAGACACCAGTCATCAGCCATTGACGTACCTTGGTGCCGTTGCTTTCACCTGCCAATTTTCATCTCCTTCGATTTAAATGGTCAGCACACTCAGGCGGGAACTTAACCTGATTGGCCCCCCTTAGCGCCAAAGAGTTTTCCGAAGAATCCCCCTTCGCGCTTAGAAGTATCTGAGGCGCTCGCCTCAGAATTCTCTTTCGGCTCGCTCTTCTCACCGTAAATCCGAGCCGAACCGTCATCAATAGCAGCAACTATTTGCTCCACCAAACCAACTCCATCCTTCATGGCTTTGGCCACAGGGACTTGGATGTATGGTTTCCCGTTGAATCGACTCTTATCTTGGACTTCAAGATCAACCGCGAAGATAACTCCATCAGCCCCATCAATCACTTCTTGTTTGAACGGGTTGGACCCTCCGGCCCCCTGTGTTTCGACTAGGACCTCATGGCCCAACTTTTTTCCCGCTTGCTCAAGGGCCTCCGCAGCCATGTAGGTATGAGCTATGCCTGTGATGCACGACGTTACACACACAATTTTCGCCATCAGACTTTGACTTCCTTTCTCAGAAATTCCGCAATCAATTCGCTTGAACCAAGACTGGCTAGTGAATGCCGGAAATCATCATGCATTAGTTTTCTAGCTAGCGCTGCGAGAATCTCAAGGTGGACATTTTCGCCCCCAACTGGCGCAGCAATCATGAAGATCAGAGTTGCAGGCCCGTCATCCGCTCCAAAATCGATTCCTAACTCGCTGGTAGCAACGGCGACAGAAGGGTGGATCACAAGTTCGCTCTGAGCATGAGGAATAGCAATTCCGCCTTCTAGCCCAGTTGGAAAATGTTCCTCTCTGGCCCTTACCGCGTCCAAGTAGGCTTCAGTATCTGAAATCCTGCCGGAGGCAAAAAGCAAGCTACCGAGCTCTTCCAACACCTCTTCTTTTGAGGTCGATGCAGATTTCACGCTAACTATCTCAGGGGAAAAGATGTGCGTCTGCATTCCGCTACCTACTTCATTGTTGGAACCGGTTGATGTCCAAAATCTTAGCTCAGATTACACGCATTGAAACTTTCTATTTTCCACCAATGTAGCGTTACTGCTCGTGTCTCGGGGTTCCTGGTTGTGTCAAGTTGTGTCTCAGGTTGGGCTGACCTGATTGCTGACCTTTATCGGACGAATTAATCGCGGTGATGAAGCTATTGGTCGTGCCCAGTGACACCAAAATGTCACCGAAAAGCCGAAAGACTTCCGAGAGCTCGCATCCATCTGAAGGGCGAATCTCATCGATTTCAAGGTTCATGTTGACTGCGACGGACTTTCGTGGCCTTCATCAATAAGTGAACTTCGCAATCTCGTGAGGTCACACGACTGCGAAAGGGCGAAATCTATACCCCGCGCTGCGTTTTCATTGTGTTGAGGACGTCCACCGCCGACTTAATTCGGCGATCCTCGGCCAGATCCGAAAGTCCGAGGTCAGAGAGCGTTTTGTAGGCCATTTCTTTCCGACCAATCACAAACCAGATGCCCTTTGCCACCTGGTTGGATCTGTTTTGGTACATATGAGGCCGGTTCGCATCGAAGCAAAACGAATCACCTGGGTTCATCACGTGCTCTTCAAAATCAATTTTCAGGACAAGCTGACCCTCAATAATCACTCCGTACTCAAGAGCCGCGTGGCGCATCAATTTGCCCTCAACTGAACTTGACCCGCCGGGCGCGTAAGTCACGATGAGGGGGTCGGCTACGTCACTTCCGCCATCGGCGAGGCGCTCCCAAGTCACCCCATTTTCCATTTCAATAATGGGATTATCTGAACTGAGTTGGACAACACCGTTTCCTCCGTTGGAACCATTAGGCGGAGTAAGGGCTGTCAGACCACTCTTAGCAACACTGGAGCGATGCTGACCCATTAATCCATCGAGCGATACCCCGAGGTGATTGACCAACGCATACAGCGTCGACACTGAAGGTTGAGTTTTTCCTGTTTCAACCTGGGAAAGCAGGCTTGCGGAGACTCCCACCGCGTTCGCCACGCTCCGAAGCGTTAGTTTCTTGCCTTCGCGGATACTTCTGAGTTGAGAACCAAGGTCTAGATGCATTTCGCTCCCAGCGGCCGGGGAGACCGGGACGCTAATCATGGCTTCGCTATTCACGCCACCCCCTCCTTCTATCCTAGTTTCACAAGCTGTGCAATTAATTCCATCTGAGCTCGTCGAGCTCCCTTAGCGCCTACGCGAGCGCGCAACCGAATACACGATTGCAGCAACAAGAATCAGCAAGCCTTGCAGAATGTACTGCCAAGTCTGATCAAGACCCAGGAATACGGTGGCGTTGAGCACCTGAATGAGCAACAACGAGCCAAGAAGCGTGCCAATGAAACTTCCGCGTCCACCGAGAAGGCTAGTACCCCCCAGTACAACCGCGGTGATGCTCGAGAGGGTGTAGCCAATTCCCTGCGACGGGTCGCCGATGCCCAACTGAGCCGTCAGCATGATTGCACCGAAGAAAGTGAAGAACGAAGTCAGCATGTATCCAAGTACCACCGTGCGGTTGGTCGGCACACCCACGCGTCGGGCTGATTCTTCTTCAGACCCAATGGCGCGCAAACGCCACCCCCACGGACGGTATCGAAGCAACCATTCCATGAGAACTGCAGCAACAACCAGCAGAATAAACGCAACTGGAATCGGACCGAGTTTGTAGGTGATCGTGGCCGTGATTTCCGTGTTGATGAACCCGTCAGGGGCATCTCGCAGCACGAAGCTAAAGCCCTGGAGAGCGATATACGTACCCAGAGTCGCGGCAACTGCGGTGAAGCGGACGAATCGAATAAGAGATCCATTTACAAATCCAACGGCCATCGATACCGCCAGCATTGCGAGCGCTCCCAACAAGAGGGAGCCCACGGTAAAGCCGTCATTGGCAAAGAACGAAATCACCACAACCAACAATCCGGCCAATGGGCCGACGGAGAGGTCTAATCCGCCAGTTAAGAGCGCGATGGTTTGACCTAACGCAATGAAGCCGAGCGCTGTTGCTAGAAGCAGCATCGATGAGATGTTGAAGACGCTCAGATACTTGTCATTGGTGCTGAGGATGAAGGCACCGAGACCTAGCATCACCAGCACCAAAAGCGCTGATGGCGCGTAGTCGCCGCGTGCGAAACGCCATGCTTTCGAGGAAAGGGAGTTACGTTTACGAAGCTTTTCTTCCTCCTCAAACCTCCGCAGGTCAACCACTTGAGTGGTCGAGGTGACTGCGGCGCTAATCATGTTCTTCTCGGTGATAGCTTCTCCGCGAAGCTCCTCCACGACGTGTCCACGCGACATCACATAAACAGTGTCACAGAGCCCTTCAAGTTCTTTCGCGTCGGATGAAGCGATCACAACCGGAGTACCGGAGGCTGAAATCGCTCTAAGGATTTGGTAAAGCTCAGCTCGAGCGCCTACGTCGACACCCTGGGTCGGCTCATCGGCCAGAACTATGAGGGGGTCGGACAGTAGAGCTCGAGAAAGGACAACCTTTTGTTGGTTGCCACCGGAGAGGGACGAAATCATGGCCTCGTTCGAAGCTGTCTTGACTGAGAGTTGTTGAAACACCCGGTTGACTGCTTCGTCTTCCTTCTTTCGGGAGAGAAGGAGACCGTTTTTAAACTCCTTCAGCGCCACGACAGCGGCATTCTCCCTCACCGACATGCGCATCATTACACCTTCGTGCTGTCGGTCGGCGGGCATCAGCGCTGCTCCGTTTAGGAGTTCGCGGGCCTTACGGATTGTGCCACCAACTTTCACGCTGCCGTCGAACGGTTCCAGACCAGATAGGGCCTTCAGCAGCGCGCTCTGGCCGTTTCCGACTACACCACCAATTCCGATAATCTGGCCTGGAAAAGCCTCAATGGAAACGTCAGTAAATCCATGGCCAGTGAGATTTTCCACTACCAGGTTCGGCATTTCTCCAGACTTCGGGACATGTTTAGGGGGGAAAGTTGACTCCAGTTCGCGCCCGATAATGAGAGCGAGAAGTTCGCTGTCACTAATTTCATCGACCAGAGAAGTTTTTCGGTGTAATCCATCACGAAGCACGGTGACACGAGTTGCAACTTCCCGCACCTCAGCGAGGCGGTGGGTGATGTAGACAACGGAAGTTCCGTTAGCGACAGCCTGGCGAACCAGAGAGAAGAGCAAGGCCACAGAATCCTGGCCGAGTGGCGCGGTCGGTTCATCGAGAACTAAAACTTTGGGATTCAGGGCGAGGGCTTTTGCGATTTCGAGCAGATGCTTATTGGCGACAGAGAGATCCTCCACACGTTCGTTCAAAAAAACGTCCAAATGAACCATGTCAAGGAGTCCTTGGGCAAAATCACGATCTGGTGTTCCCTTGGGAAAGACGGATCGGGGAAGAGCAACCTGAATGTTTTCAAGCACGGTCAAATCTGGCATCACCGCAGGATGTTGGTGAACGAACGCTATTCCCAGTTCAGTCGCGCGATTGGGGTCTAACTCATCGACTATCGCGCCCTCATATCGAATGTCTCCCGATGATGGTGGCAGCGTGCCTGTCGCAATATTCATCAGGGTTGACTTACCCGCGCCGTTCTCCCCCAGTAGCGCGTGTACCTCGCCCGGGAGGATGTCAAAGGTGACATCGGTCAAGGCAGGGACTCCCGAGAAGCTCTTCGAGATATTGCGAAGCTCAAGGATTGGAGTCTCGCTGACCGTGCCGGTTGTCATTAGTTATGCCTGTCTTTAAGGAGGAATGTCTTTGCCGAGTTCTGGGGCGGGGCGAACCCCGCCCCAGAACTACCTTTGAGGTGTGCTACTTGAGCAGTGACGCCTGAGTGTCACCGTCCAGTTGTGCCGAAAGGTAGATGTCACCCGGCAGATCGTCGCGGCACTGGACCGCTGACGGGGAGCCCGAGATAGAGTCCTCGAACTTGGGGTGGACGAATCCTTCACCCTTGTCGGGGACTACACCACCGGTAGCCTTGGCAATCGCGGTCTGCACGGCCAGACGCACGTTGTCGTTTCCGGTCGCGACGCTCATCATCTCGAAGCCGTTTCCAGCGTCCTGTTGCTCTTGCCAGAAGCAACCGAGGAGGTTGCCGTCTGAGGTAGCGAGGGCCGGAATCGGACGACCGCTCTTGGTGAACTCAGGAAGTGCTCCCACAAGAGACGGGCCGAAGTCCGAGAAGATAATGTCAATCTCGGGGTACTTCGCGATTGCAGCAGTCAAAACTTGCTGCGTCAGCGCGGGGTCCCAGTTGGTGACTTCAAACGGCTGCTCGCCGATGAATTCATACTTCGGGTCGCTCAGAAGTTCCTTCGCACCAGTTGCTTCATCTTCACCTTGACTGTTTCCAGCCGGACCGCTCAAGAACAGAATCTTGGCTCCATCAGGGAAGTTGTCCAAGGTCCACTCCGCCCAGTCACGACCGGACTGGAAGAAGTCCGCTCCAATCCAGACGTCATAATCGACGCCGTCCTGCCCACCGGGGTTGACTCGATATGGAACAGTGACAACTCCGGCTTCGAAGGCACTACGAAGCGCGGGCAACATTGCCTCTCCGGCGTCCGGGAACACCACAATGGCGTCCACACCGGTGGCAACCATTGACTGGATGTCTGAGATGGCCTTCTGGGTATCACCCTGGCCGTCAGCGTAAAGATACTCGGTTACGCTGGGGCACTTCTTTGCCTCTTCCTCCCCGCTTGCAGTGGTAACCAATCGCCAGCTGTTACCGCCAAATCCGTCGAGCAAACCGAATGTGATTTCGTTCGGTCCACACCACGAGGGGACATCACCGGTAGAGGCGTCTGTCGACTCCTCCGCGGCAGTTTCAGTTGCTGCGTCTTGAGTTCCACCGTCTCCACCGGCACTGCAGGCGGAGAGAGCCAAACCAGCAATACCTGCAGCGGCAAGCGCCTGCAAAATTTTGCGTTGACGTGTGATCATGTGATCTTTCCTCCATTGTTATTTCCGCAACAAGGTGTGTTGCGCTTTTTTATCCGAAGCGCAGCTGCACTACGAATTTTCTTTCCCAGAAGATGAAATGCTCATCTCCTGAAACCTTCTTCGGACCTCTCGCCAGTCGATGGTGTAGATCGCAACACCAATCACAAAAGCAGCAGCTTGGACAAGGGTCCGAACTGCGTATGGGACTCCGAGCGCCAAGACGAATTGGTCGAGCTGGCGCAGGAAAAGGGCAGCTAAGACTGTAGCGAGAGGGAATCCCCTACCACCCAGCAGGGACGTCCCGCCGAGCACAACGACTGCGACGGAGGGAAGCAGATAGGAATTGCCCATATATGCCGTGGGTTGGCTGGTGACACCCGCGAGCAATACTCCGCCAATCATGTAGAGCAGCTGTGCCCAAATGTAAGAGAGGCCGTTGAGGGTCTTCACGTTCAGGCCCATAACGAGAGCAGCGGGCTTGCTGGCACCCGATGCCTCAAAACGCCGACCTGCAGCGGTCTTCTTCACGATGAGAGTTACCAGCAGCAGGGCGATCAGAGCGAAGTAGATTGTGTTGGGGACTCCGAACGTGCGGTCTCCAGCTAAGGAACGAAGCAGCGGCGCTGTAGCGCGCGGTGTTCCTCCCGAAATTCCGAGAATTGCGCCGAAGAGCAGAGCGTTCGTTCCGAGAGTCGCGATGATCGGGTTGAGACCAATGTAGCCGATCAGAACGGCATTGATGATGCCTGCTCCAATGGCCCACATCAACGCAATTCCGAAGGCGGGCAATAGGAGCGAATCTTCACCCGTTGGATAGTGGCTGATGATTACCACGGCTAAAGACATCGCGCCTGGAACGGAGAGATCAATCCCACCCTGCTGAACGACCAGCATTTGACCTAGTCCAACGATCGCAAGGACCGCGGCGAAGGGGAGCATGCCGAGAACCGCGCCAGTTGACACGCTGGACGGAGCCATCACGACACCAGCGACCACAAGAACTACAAGCGCAACGAGAACGGTGGAAACACCTTTAGACAGCGTCAAATTAGATAGCCTGTTCGTTGTCGTCGACACTCTTTCTCCTTTGAAAGAATTGTTTGGTTCAGTAATGGTACCCAAAGTGTTGAGCCACACTTTATGAAACTTCGCAAATGTTTACAAGTATCGTACATAACATTTTTGCCACGACTGACAATATTCCTCGATTTATCCATACTGTCGAGGAGCTTTGAGGCCTTCCGATACACACACATGGGCTACTCAAGTGTTCCCCTTCGCGCGAGGAATTCCCGGATAATTGCGATGTTTGCGCGCGTTGGAAGTTGCTATGGACTTAAGGAGCGATGTCTCAAACTGACTCCCCACCACGGTCCATAGGCGAGGAGCAGAAGAAGCGACTTAACAGAGTGAACATTTTTAGCTATCGTTTATCAAAGGTGAACAAGCACAGAAAGGTTGCACCATGTCAACTAGCTCATCGAAGCGAGCGCTCGTAGTGGGGGTTACCGGCATTGTTGGTCAGACCGTTGCCAAACAGCTCGTCGACCAAGGTTGGGACGTCCACGGAATTTCGCGGCGCCACACGACCGATATTGCCGGTGTTACTCAGATCAGTGTTGATCTGCTTGATGGCGAAGCGGTCAAGAATTCTCTCTCGGGGCTGAAACCCGAAATCGTAATCATTACCGCGTGGATTCGAAAGGACTCCGAGGCGGAAAACATCGAAGTTAATACGGCCACACTGCGGAACCTCTTCGCCGGCCTAGAAAAAGATGGTGGTATTCGCCACGTCGCTTTGTTGACGGGACTCAAGCACTACCTTGGTCCTTTCGACGATTACGCAACCGGCGTGATGGCAGAGACACCTTTCCATGAGAGTGAGCCTCGCTTGCCCAACCCAAATTTTTACTACTCACAAGAAGACGAACTCTTTGAAGCATCGAATAAGCAGGGGTTCACTTGGAGCGTGCACCGCGCGCACACCGTTTTCGGGTTTGCCGTCGACAATGCGATGAACATGGTGTTGACTCTTTCGGTTTACGCCACTATTTGCAAAGAACTCGGAAAGTCCTTTATCTTTCCTGGTTCCGTTGAGCAATGGAATGGCGTCATTGATGTGACCGATGCTGACCTACTCGGAGAACAGCTAATTTGGGCCAGCACCCACAAAGAGGCTGAGAACGAAGCGTTCAATATTGCGAATGGAGACACGTTCCGGTGGCGCTGGCTATGGCCCCAGATCGCCGAGCACTTCGGTGTCGAATGGGAGGCTCCCAAGCCAGAGTCAAACCCCCTCGAGAAGCAAATGGTCGGGTCAGATGCCATTTGGAAAACCATTGCCGAAAGGGAGGGTCTCATCGAAGCCGACGTCGCCAAGCTCGCGTCCTGGTGGCACACCGACAGTGACCTTGGTCGTCAGATGGAATGCTTCACCGACATGAACAAAGCTCGGGAGGCGGGATTCCTCAACTTCCGTAACACCCCGAAGAGCTTCTTCGAAAAGGTCGCCCGCTACCGCGCGGCCGACATTATTCCGTAAAAAGAAAGCACAGAAGGGGGCGGGGACCCCCCGGCCCCAACAGGTTTTTTTATCCGGAACAATAGGGGGGCGGGGAAGTGATTATGAGCTTTAATGTTGTTTGCCGGATCCTGGGCAGCGTCAACCGCCCCAACAGCACTGTCCACATCGAAGGTGTTGGTGACCAATGGGGAGAGATCAATGCCCTTGTTGGCCATAAACCGAAGGGTGTCCGGCCAGACACCAGGTGAACCAATCGAGCCGGTGATGGTGAGTTCTTTCGACTGAATCAAGCCCAGCTTCGCAGGAGCCTCGCGACCCACGTCGATGCCGATGTAGCCGATGCGGCCCTTGAAGGCCGCTATTTCGAGCGCGCGCGCCATCACGGCGGGATTTCCCGTGGCTTCGATGACCACGTTAGCTCCTTTTCCGTCGCTCACCTTTTGGAGCAGAGCGTCTAGTCCTTCGGGGTCGACCACAAAGTCTGCTCCCAACTTCTTTGCGGCTTCCTGACGGTGAGCTACCGGCTCGACCACAATCGTGACAGCACCCAGCGCCTTGGCTCCCGCCGTCACCGCGAGACCGATGGGTCCTGCGCCGAGAACAACCAAGACGTCGGAGGCATTAACGTTTCCCACGCGCATAAGCGCGTAGTAGGCGACACTGAAAGGCTCAACGAGTGCACCATTGGTGTAGTCCACCTCGTCGGGCAGTCTATGCAGCCAAGATTCCTTCGCTTTGAAGAACTCAGCGGCCGCTCCACTAATCGAGAATCCGAAGTGGTCATCTCCGATGACACACTCCCCCACGACCCGGTCACCGGGCTTCAGGTCTTTGACTCTTGAGCCCACCTTGACCACTTCGCCCGACCACTCGTGTCCAGGGATTAGCGGGTACTGGAAGGGAATGATGTAGCGTCCTTCGAGCAACTCGATATCGGAATGACATACGCCGACTGAACGGGCGGCCACGAGTACCTCATCTTCGGCGATGTCGGGCACCGGCAGCTCAGTGACCGCCGGCTGTTCTTTCTCTATGTATTGCAGTGCCTTCATGGCGACCACCCTTTCTACTTTGCCTGAACGAGGACTTTGGCCATCTCACCGGTGGGTGAAAGGAGCACCTCAAAGCCCTTTTCGACGATGTCCTGCATGCTGATTTTGGCGCTCACCACTTTTTCCACGGGCAACCCCTTGTTTCCTATGAGATCGATGATCCGGGGCCAATCGACCACCGGGTAACACCAGGTGCCTCGCAGGGTGATGTCAAATTCGGAGAGAATCATCGGATCGATTGACGCCGGCGCTGTGTGGAGGCCCGTTTGGGCTACCGTTCCTGCTTTACGAACAGCGGAAAGAGCAGTTTGCAGAGCCCTTTCGTTGCCCGAACACTCTATGACGGCGTCCACTCCGATCCCTCCGGTGCGGTCTTTGATTTCATGGACCACATCGGTCTTCGTAGGATCGAAAAGTTCCCCAACATCGAGAGACTTCGCGAGCGCCTGACGATTAGGGTTCACCTCAGAGATGTAGACGGTTGCTCCGAGGTGGCGAGCGTAGAGAGCGGCCAACGCACCGATCGGACCCGCGCCGGTGATTAAGACAGCGTCACCGGGGCGCACTCCCGCCGAATCCACACCGTATGCGGCCACTGCGGTCGGCTCAACCAGGGCGCCCTGCTCATCGGTCATCGAATCGGGAAGTTTGGCCACGGCAGCAGCAGGGACAACCGTTTCTTCGGCGATCCCGCCCCACTCGTAGCTCAGGCCGACACAGGCCATGGTCCGGCAGAGGTGGTTCAGACCGCGCTGGCAGAAATAGCAGGAGCCGCAGAACAGAAGTGGCATGACAGACACCCGATCGCCGACGAACACGTTGGTCACGTTCGAGCCAACCTCGAGAACCTCCCCCGAAAATTCGTGACCCAGAATTTGAGGCGCCTGTGACCCATTGAGGGCATGGGGTTTCGTGGGGATCACAATCGGACCGACAGCGTACTCATGCAAGTCAGTCCCACAAATTCCGCACCAAAACGGGCGGAGTCGAACCTCATTGGCGGAGACGCTGGTCGGAGCGGCGACGTCGACAATCCGAATGTCTTTGGCGTCATGAAACACTGCGGCTTTCATCGGGATACCTTTCTTTTCGTTCTAGCTCTGTTGTGGGTCAAAGAGCACCTTGCCCTGGATTTGACCAGTGGCAAGGCGCTCGAGCTGGCTTGAGAGCTCTTCGAGCGGGTAAACACCTTCGAGAAGCTCATCAGCAAGGGATGTCGTTCTGAGAATCTCGAGCGCCGGAGCGAGATCCTCGCCACATACGTGCGCGAGTGTAGTTTCGATGGTGATTTCGCTCATCACAATGTGGTGAACGTTCACTTCTTGAGCTCTTGACGGGAGTCCCACCTGAAGAAGCGTGCCTCCGCGCCGCGTCCAGCTCGCTGCTCGATCGATTTGACCGGGGGCCCCACTCGCTTCAATCACGACATCAGCGCCGAAGACTCCAATTAGCTCGCGAACTGTAGAGTCCGTGTTGTCATCCACCGCGACCACCTCGTCAGCTCCCAGCCGAGTCGCACGATCTAGGCGGCCCCCCGCAAAATCAACGACGATGACTCGGGAAGAACCTAGGAACTTAAGGCCCGCCAAAACGAACGTTCCGATTGCTCCCGCACCAATGAGCACGACAGTGTCGGTATCGCGAGCACCGCTTCGCCGCGCGGCATGAAGACCGACGGCCAACGGTTGAGCCAAACCAGCTTGATCGTCGCTAAGAATTGCAGGAATGGCTACCAAGGTCGATGCAGGAACGGCTACCATTTCAGCCATTCCCCCGTGACGGTTCAGGCCGTGTGTCGTATATTTCTGACACAAGTTGGTCCGACCCTCGGCGCATCGGGGGCAATCTCCACACGAAATTCCGGCGCCTGACGCGACCCTGTCTCCCACTGCAAAGGCGGTGACGTCAGGTGAGACTTCGATAATTTCACCAATAAATTCGTGGCCCAAAATCATCGGTCCCTTGAAGCCGCTCACCGGGTGCTCCTTCAGGAGGGGAAAAATCAGCGGTCCCGCTTTCCACTCGGATGCATCTGTCCCACACATTCCAGATCGCGTGACCCGAAGCAAGACCTCTCCAGAAGAAGGACGAGGGTTTTCAACCTCCTCGATCCGGACATCGTGAGTACCGTAATAAACGGCGGCTTTCATCGAACTACCTTTTTCCCATCATGCCGAGACAGCTAGGCCTCGCCCCGACCCTCTTTGGTGTTCAAGTGTGACTGGGAGTCACGCTCAAGGTTTAAGGGGCCACCTACTCCGATGTATCGTCGGCCTGCGACAAGCAGCTCTTCGGCAGGGAATTTGGTGATGACTTCTGCGCCGGTTGCCGTAACCACGACTTCTTCCTCGATTCGCGCCGCACCAATACCGTCGGCACTGGGCCAGTAAGTTTCGAGCGCAAACACCATGCCCTCTTTGAGCTCTTCGGGGTGGTCGAGCGAAACCAGACGGGAAAAGATCGGTTTTTCCCAAATCGACAGACCTACGCCGTGACCGTATTGCAAAGCAAAAGCCGCTTCCTCGTCGGGGAACCCAAATTCTTCCGCCTTGGGCCAGACCTTCACAATGTCCGCCGTCGTCGCACCGGGCTTTACAAGCGCAATCGCCCGGTCCATATATTCCCGGGCAATCCGGTAGGCATCGCGCTGAGCCCGGGACGCTGATCCAACCGCAAACGTGCGGTAGTAGCATGTGCGGTAACCCTGGTGTGAATGAAGAATGTCGAAGAACGCCGGGTCACCAGGACGGATAATCCGGTCCGAATACACGTGTGGGTGCGGCGAGCAGCGCTCGCCGGAAATCGCGTTCACGCCCTCCACATACTCACTACCTAAGTCGTACAGCGTCTTTGCAACGAGACCCACCGCCTCGTTTTCTTTCACACCTGGGGTGAGGAACTCGTAGAGGTCCTCATACGCCGCATCGACCATTGAACACGCTTGGGTCAACAGCGCAATCTCATCTTTCGATTTAATTGAGCGCGCGTTCAAGAAAATTTGCTGACCATCGACCACGTCTATCCCCGCCTTGTGCATGGCAAAGAGAATCGGTAACTCAATCAAGTCCACACCCAAAGGCTCCCCCAGCAGGCCGAACTTCTCGAGCTCCCTTTTCACCTTCGCCGCCACACCATCGGCAATACCCGCATCAGGGTGGAAGGCTCCTCGCAAAGTGGAAATGCCCGCCCGTGCGCCCGACTCTAGACGCGGCTTCACCGCCCCATGGTGCGCCGCGTGCGGGTCAGCATCCGCTTCAGTGGTGGTAACGTCCAACCAGGGGTTGTACAGCTTGTGGTGCTTCGCCGCCGATCCAAAATCCCACACGATCGGGTCAGAGTTGCGCGTGATGAGCGCGAAACGAATCGCCTTATCAATCGCCCAAGTCCCGATGTGTGTCGCCGACATGTATCGGATGTTCGCAAAATCAAATGCCAACAGTGCGCCTACCTCAGACGCCTCAAGATGCTTACGCAGATTCGCTAATCGCTGAGAACGTAACCGATCATGATTGATCCGTTCCTCCCAATCAACCGCATTTGTTCCATACGTTGCGATAGGCACTCTTATCTCTTTTCTGTCTAGGTGATGTCATGAAAGGTCGTCGCTAGACCAGAATCATTCCGCCCTCGATAGGAATGATTTGGCCAGTGATGTAGTCAGAGTCGGGTGCGGCCAGGAAAACTCCGGTCGGTACGATGTCCTCCGGAAGTGCCGCGCGCCCGAGAATGATTTGGCTGGAGAGCTTGTCCATCTTGCCATCTGCTTCTCCTATTGCTTCTAATTCCTGGTCGAGCTTGATCCACAGGGGAGTATCCACCACTCCTGGAGCAAAACCGTTCACTGTGATGTTGTTGGACGCGAACGCCCGGGCTCCCGCTTGGGTGAGGGCGAGGACAGCTGACGTTGCGGCGCTGTATGGAGCAAAACTCGGGAACCCGGTGCGACCGGCGATCGAGGCAGTGTTAATGATTTTGCCCCCGGTGCCTTGCACGATGAACTGCTTTGCCGCTTCCTGCATTCCGATGAGGACACCCAACACGTTGACACGCATAATGAGGTCAAAATTTTCTTCTGTCACGTCAAGCAACTTCATGGGCGAATTCATTCCCGCGTTGTTGAAAAAAGCATCGAGTTTCCCAAACTCCGACACGGTGGCTGCAATTCCAGCCGTGACCTGGTCACGCTTCGTCACATCCATGACGACAGCGAGAGCCTTGCCCCCTGAACTCTCGATGTCAGAAACGACCTGTTGAGCGAGCTTCTCGTTTAGGTCCGCGACAACGACTGCCGCCCCTTCGTGAGCAAACCCCTTGCTTAGTGCTGCCCCAATACCCGAGGCTCCACCGGTCACAATAATGACCCGTTCGCCCAATCTTCCGCCCACCACATCCTCCTTGATATGTAAAGCTGTACCGAGAGCTTCTGTTCAGTATAGGTGAACCTAGAGCATTTCACGACATCGATTATGAACACAAGCTGAAGGGAGAAAGTTTGGAAAATTGCTCTGCAATCCCTAATTTTCCAGGTATTTCCAGATATTGTCCACTTTCAATGCGGCGCAGAGAAGTGTTTACAAGGTGTACACCGCAGGCTTATAGTGTTGAGTCACAGTGCAGATTGTGCACTTCTACGAAGCAAAGGAGCTCGAAGTGACTATGAGAACGGTGCACCACACCGGAATAATCGTGAAGGATCTTGATCGGTCGATTTACTTCTACCACGACATCCTGGGTCTTGAATTCTCAAACGAGCCAAGCCCCTGGTTTGAAGGCGATGACCTTGCCTCGGCCGTTGGGGTTCCCGGAGCGAAGCTCCGACAGGTGTCTCTCTGGGTAGGTGATAGCGCCACATTGGAGTTGCTGGAATACGCGAACCGTCCCGCCGACAACGACTCCCCTATCCAGCAGAACTACCTCGGTGCAATGCATCTCGCCTTCCACGTGGACGACATCGATGCCAAGGTGGCCGAGCTGAGGGCAAAAGGAGTCGAGTTCCTATCCGAACCCAACACTGTCGACGAGGGAGTGCTCGCCGGGTGGAAGTGGGTCTATTTCCACGACCCCGACAAAATCCCTCTCGAGCTTGTGGAAGTTCGCTATTACAAGGAGGAAGAGCGCAAGAAGGGGATTGCGGAATATCTCGCGAAACGTCCCCCTCTGGAATCCTTCGCATAAGCCACAAAATCATGGTGCCCGGGGCTTCTAATTTCCAGTCCCCTGGGCATCACGGCAGAAAGATTACAATGAGCTTTTCCAAGATTGCGGTTATCGGAACTGGCGCCAACGGCGCCAGTATCGGCGCCGACTTCGTCAACGCCGGATACGATGTCACCTTCATCGAGCAGTGGCCCGACCACGTGGCGGCCATGAACCGAAAAGGCCTCACCGTTCACATGCCTTCGAAAACCCTCGTGACGAAAGTCACTGCGCGAAACTTGTACCAGGTCGCGGAGATGAGAGAGAAGTTCGACCTGATATTTATGCTGCTCAAGGCCTACGACACTCGCTGGGCGGCAGAGCTAATTAAGCCGTTACTGGCCGAAAGGGCCCTCGTTGTGGGTCTGCAAAATGGCATGTCCATTGATGACCTTTCTGATGTGCTGGGCCCAAATCGGGTGATGGGTGCGGTCATCGAATGCTGCTCGAACATGTTCGAACCTGGGGTATGCAATCGAGAGACTCCGCCTTCCGGTTCGTGGTT
>JAYOYJ010000004.1:22573-29039 GCA_038153485.1 Pontimonas sp.
GCCCTCGGCGGTCTCATTTCTGAGACACAAGCTCGTGCCGAGGATGTGGCCGAGGTTCTCCGTCACGCCGGCACGGTCGAGGTATACGACGATATTCGTTCGGCGAAGTGGATGAAGCTAGTGGCTAACGCTTCAGAACTCGTTCCGTCAGCTCTACTCGACATGCCTCTGCATGAGGTCGTTCAAGACCCCGAGATGGTCAAGTACATGAAGCAGTGCGCGAAAGAAGCCCTCACGGTGTGTATAGGATCAGGCAGCAAGATTGTGCCAATCTTCGGTCTCAAAGAGGCCCAGCAAGACCCTGACCTCTATGCAGTTGAACTCTTCGAACAGGTAATCGCCCATTTTACCTTCCCCAACACTCTCACCACGGTCTTGCAGGACTGGCGCAAGGGTCGGCGAGCCGAGATTCACGAAATAAACGGGCTGGTCGTTCGTGAAGGCGCACGGCTCGGCATCCCGACCCCAGCCAACGCCATTACTCTCAACATCGCCGAGCGAATTGAGAGTGGCGAGCTCGAAGCCTCACCCTCCAACAGGGACCTGATTATTAGCGGTCTTTAGGAGATCAGTAGAGACACCGGGTTCTCGATTGCCTTCCTGAAAGCCGCCATCCACTCCGCCGCCAACGCTCCATCGACCGCGCGGTGGTCGGCAGAAAGGGTCACCGTCATGACCTGGGCAATCTGCAACTCGCCGTCTACGACAACTGCCATTTGACGAGCCGCTCCGACAGCCAAGATCCCCGACTGCGGCGGGTTCAAAATGGCCGAGAACTCCTCCGTGCCAGACATTCCCAAGTTGGTCACGGCAAACGAACCGCCCTCAATTTCCTCTTGTTTGATGGTGCCACCGCGAGCCTTTTCTACGAGAGCTCGAATCTCAGAGCTGATTTGAGGAATCGTCAGCTGGTCGACCCCACGAACAACAGGGGTGTATAGCCCTCCCTCGGTCGCCACCGCCACAGAAATATCGGCGTGATCGAACTGCCGCATCGCGGTGTCCGTCCAGATCACATTTGACCGGGGAACCGCCATCAGGGCGTGGCCGACAGCTTTCACCACCCAATCGTTGACCGAGGTTTTTACTCCGAGGCCGTCATTCAACTGAGCGCGAGCATCGATAAGACGGTCTACCACACAGTCTGCCTTCATGTAGAAGTGAGGCACGGCGGACTTTGAATCAGTCAGGCGGCGCGCGATCGCGCGGCGCATGCTCGAGTGCGGAACCTCCGTGAAGCCGGCTGAATTGCGTGTCGGTGCCGGTGCGGCTGCGGTCACGGGGGCCTCAGCTGATGCACTTACTCGATAGGCGTCGAAGTCTTTTCGGACGATGCGCCCCCTAGGGCCCGAGCCAGGAATCTGAGCAAGGTCGATACCAGCCTCCCGCGCGAGCTTTCGCACGATGGGGCTGGAAAGCACTCGCTCTCCAGCGGCGCGCACTGGAACAGTAGCGACATCAAAAACCTCGACTGCAGCGCCAGGTCCCGCCGCTGGTTCGGCAGCGGCATCAGGTGTGTCAGCCACCGGTTCTCTACTCGTCGCACCGGCGTCGGCGAGTGCCTTCTCAATATCCGCGTCGGTGTCACCCTCAGCCGCGAAAATGGCAATCGGCTCCCCTACCTGGACCGTCTGGCCCGCAGACTGCAGCAGCCGCGCCACGGTGCCCGCGTCTTCAGCCTGGTATTCGACAGAGGCTTTCTCAGTTTCGATCTCGGCCAGCACGTCACGAACGGCGACCTCATCGCCTTCCTTGATTGACCAGTGCGAGATGACCCCTTCGGTCGCCCCAGCGAGCACCTCAGGCATACGAATCACGATCGCCATTAGAGCGCCCCCTTGTTTCGCATCACACGCTGTATGCCCTCAACAACCTCTTCGGTCTTGGCAATTGCTGCGCGCTCCAACACCTTCGAGATACTGGGCGAGGCTTCGGACCCACGGACACGCTCGACGGGCTGATCGAGGTAGTCGAAGAAGCGTCGCTGTATTTCATCAGCCAGCCATCCACCATAAGAGGTTCCGATGGCTCCCTGCTCAACAATAAGGACGTTGTTCGTCTTCTGAATGCTCTTTTCCAAACCATCCCAGTCCAAGCTGGCGCGGTCGAGGAAGCGAAGGTCCATCAATTCCGCGCTAATTCCGGTCTGCTCAATCGCTTCCTTCGCGTGGTTCACCATGGAGAGGTAGGAGATAACCGTCATCTCAGTCCCTTCGTTGACGAGGTTGGCCTTACCGAAGGGAATGAAGTAGTCGTAGTCAGACTCAGGGATCTCACCCTTCGACTGGTAGAGGTCAACGTGCTCGATTACTAAGACCGGGTCGTTGATGGCAAGAGCATTATTCATGAGCCCGATGTAGTCGTAAGGGTTTGACGCGGCCATTATTCGCCAACCGGGTGAGGTCACGAAGATGCCGGCGGGGTCCATCAGGTGCTGTGAGCCATAACCCGAGCCCATGGCGACCTTGGTTCGAAGCACGAGGGGGATATCTGCTTCGCCACCAAACATATGGCGCGCCTTACCGATTTGGTTGAAAACCTGGTCAGCAGCCACCCACATGAAGTCGGGGTACATAAACTCCACCACGGGTCTGTAACGTCCATCCAGAGCCATTCCTCCACCGAGTCCAGTAAACGCGTTTTCAGAAATCGGGGTTCCCAAGACCCGATCTGGGTACTTTGCGCTTAGTCCCTTCGTCGCGCCGTTAGTTCCGCCGTTCAGACGGTGAATGTCTTCACCGAGAAGTATGATTCGCTCGTCAGTTTCCATCCGACGATCCATTACGCCAGCTACAGCATCGATGTATTTCACTTCTTTAAGCGCCCCAGAGTACTCATTCTTTTCCTGGGTTCGCACGCTTTGAATCTCGGAGAGGTCGCCGCGAAGACCGACATCTACGAAGCTGGACTCCGGCCATAGGTTCGGCTTTATGCGGCGCACACCTGCCTTGGCATCAGGGTCTTGCTCGACAAGTTCATTAGTCGCCGCTTCCATCGCCGCTACAGCCTGAACCCGAACCTGGTCAGCGCCCTCCTGGGTGATCAGACCACGACGAATCATTTCGTTGGCAACTTTGAGCAGCGGGTCGCGTGAGCGCCAGTGCTCTTCCTCTTCCTTGCTTCGATAGCCGAAGGCTGACCCCGGAAATGGTCCGTTCTGGTGGAAGAAGCGATACACCTCGGCCTCAATAACCACGGGGCCACCACCGTTTCGAGCAATGCTCTCCGCTTGCTGCATGGCGAGGTAAACCGCGAGCGGGTCCATACCGTCAACTCTGAGGCTCGGAATTCCGAAACCGACCCCCCGTCCAGAGAGGCGAGATTCCCGTGTGGCCTCATCCACGGTGGTTGAAACCGCGTAGAGGTTGTTCTCAATAAAGAACACAAGTGGAATGTCCCACGCCGACGTAAGATTCATGCTCTCGAGAACCGAGCCGATATTTACCGCACCGTCACCGAAGTACGTCACCGTCAAGTCTGAAGTGCCGGCCCGTTTTTGAGCCCAAGCGTTTCCCGCAGCGAGTGGCACACCGCCCCCGACGATCGCGTTTGTCCCCAAACAACCGGCTTCATGCCACTGAAGGTGCATCGAACCGCCGCGACCTTTGCAGAATCCTTGGGCAAGCCCGAGGATTTCGGCGAGGCTGCGCTGAAGCAAAGTCTGAATGTCGCTGGTGGCAAGAGCATCGAGCGTGAGGCCGTCGGGGGCAACGTAACTCAAGGCTTTCGCCAGGAACTGGTGGTGGCCGCGGTGTGAACCATTCACAGAGTCTGTGGGTCGTGCTCCGACGAGTGAACCAACAGCGCCACCCTCTTGACCGATGGACGAGTGTGCGGGGCCATGCACGAGAGATTCTCCAGCAAGCTGCAAAACAGCTTCTTCAAAAGCACGTATTAGGTTGAGCTGGCCAAACATCGTGGCCACAAGACGAGGGTCTGCGTTATCCCAGTCCTCTGTAGTGCTCACGATTTCGATCCATTGAGCGTTAGGAATTAGAGGAATTTCAGTCGCCACAGATGTACCTTTCTCTGCACTGAGAGGTTTGAATTGACGAAACTTTACACCCGATTGCATACAATCTAAAAAGAATTTGTCTCATCAGGGCTGCCGTCATCAAGATATAGGCTTTGCTGTATCCAATATGGGTTTCAAGGGGGCGTCCAATGTCACTTCCCGGCCTACGCGGCACTGAACACATCGGCTTCACCGTTCCTGACCTAGACCAGGCTGAGCGATTCTTCGTCGATGTCATCGGCTGTGAGATGGTCTACAGCCTGGGTCCCTTCATCAGGCAGGACGACTGGATGAGCACTCAGCTAAATGTGCACCCTAGAGCCGTGATGCGAGAACTTCGTTTCTTTCGCTGCAAGAGTGGCCCCAACTTCGAAATCTTCCAATGGGAGACCGACGAGGGGCAGAACCCTCAACCCAAGAACTCGGACATCGGTGGCCACCATCTGGCCTTCTACGTCGATGACTTTGATGAAGCGCTTGAGTACTTGAAAGAACAAGCCGGGGTTACCATCTTGGGAGAGCCCGTCGCGAGCCAAAACGCGAGCCTCGGGCAAAAATGGATTTACTTCCTTACACCATGGGGTATGCAATGTGAGATTGTCAGCTTTCCGGATGGGAAAGCTTATGAAAAGAACGCTGACGTTATTCTTTGGCACCCCGCTAGGCCGGCAGACTGAGGATTATGCCCCTCACTGCCACTCCGATCAAGCATGGCATTGCCACTGCCGTGATTACTGATGGTCTATGCGATGCGGTCCCGCAGGTAAAAAGTCAGCTCTTAATCTTTGCCGACCACCCTGACGCCATCTAGAGAAAAGGACACCCCATGGCGATTATCGGATTTCTCGGCCTTGGCAATATGGGAAAGTCAATGGCCTCCAGGCTAATTGAAGCCGGTCACGAGGTCGTGGTTTGGAACCGCTCACAGGCTCCAGTCGATGAGATGGCCAAGCTTGGAGCTCGAGCTGCCACTTCGCCTTCGGAGGCCTTGGCTACGGGGGCCTCGTTTTCTATGCTTGCCAACGACGCGGCCGCGGAAGCAGTTCTGACATCAGAAAACTTCTTGGCCGCATCGGGCTTCCACGCCAACATGGCGTCAGTAAGTCCGAGTTGCGGAGCGCGGCTTGAAGCGGTCGCAAATAAAGCCGGCATTTCCTACATCGCGGCCCCCGTGCTCGGACGGCCCGCGGCTGCCGCTGCGGGCAAGCTGAATATTCTGGCTGGAGGTAAACCCGAGACGATCGCGCAGGCTGAACCGTTTTTCTCCGTATTGGGTGTAAGGACTTGGCCGATAGGTGACAGGTCCGAAACCGCCAACCTCGTGAAGATTGCAGTTAATTACAACATTATCCATGCTCTGCAGGCCTTGGCCGAGTCGATTTCATTGGCAGAGAAGAGTGGTGTTAATTCCGAAGTCTTTGTGGAAGTCCTTGCCAACACTCTATTCGGGGGGGTGGTGTACCAGGGTTACGGCAATCTCATTGCGAAAAAAGATTACTTTCCAGCTGGGTTCACTGCAGACTTAGGGCTCAAAGACCTGGGACTCGCCCAGGCCGCGGCAAGCAAAGTGGGGGCCTCACTACCCTCAGCGCCTATCTTGCGCAGCATTTTTGAGGCTGCTCTCGCTCGAGAAGACCTTGCAGGATCGGATTGGGCGTCAATTGCCGAGGTCATCCGAGACGGACAAGTCTAAACTAATAACAAGAATTAGCACAGTTATTTGGCTTCTTAGAAACAGTTCCAGGTAGAGGCTCAAAGTCCAAAATCAAAAGCGAAAACTATGGCACGCCCGGAGGGATTCGAATCCCCAACCTTCTGATCCGTAGTCAGATGCACCAGCGCTAACCGGTCTGGTTTTTCCCCACAATAACAGGGAAGCAAGGTAGGTCGGTTGGATTGATAAAGCCATCAAGCGCCGCTGTTGGCTGACTAATTGGCTGACCGACGGATTATGAGTTCGATGCCTAGGTATTTGCTGGTGTTAGAGCGTGTTGGCTCACGTTGCAGATGTCAGTAAACAGGTGAGGTTTAGCGTGGAGGGTGTTGGGGTGTGTGAGGTGGTGATGTGCACTAGATGTGCATGGCACTTGAGTTTGCGCTTTTGAATGGAGTGGCCTCAATCGAAGGCATATCGAGCGAAATTGTTGAGGAAGGGTACCTACTGACGCTTATCTTTCGCCTTTAGCTCCCATCAGACTGAGGAAACTTGTCCATCAATACGAAAGATATAGTTAGGCATGACCTTCTTTGTTCTCACGGAGACCGTGGACGGTGCGTTTTTCGTGGAGCCGAATCTCGAGCGAACAACAATTTCGCTAGGGCTATATCAAGAGGATTTTTCCTCCTCGTCCGAGAAGGTGTCCTCTCTGGACCCAAACATCGAGCAACAAACTCTCCCCGACCTAATCGACTTCCCGTTGGAATTCGACCTGGGTGAATATGGAATCGAAG
>JAYOYJ010000005.1:0-3865 GCA_038153485.1 Pontimonas sp.
ACGGGCACTAGCACCTCAAGCTAGCGCGTCTGCCATTCCGCCACCCGCGCGCACACCATGTCATTTGCATAACACGACGCGACCGAGACACGACATTACCACTAAAGTCCGCCGGGCATCAGGCCCATGCTTTAGCGTTAGAGCATGGGCTTACTGGATGCACTCCTGCTGGGGCTCATCCAAGGTCTGACAGAATTTCTTCCCATTTCCTCCAGTGCCCACCTGCGCATCGCCGGAGAGTTCCTCCCCGCGGCAACAGACCCGGGCGCAACCTTCACGGCTATAACGCAAATTGGCACCGAATTAGCGGTCTTGGTGTATTTCGCCTCCGATATCGGGCGCATTCTTGGCTCCTGGTTTCGATCAGTAAGCGCCGGAAAAGCCTGGTGGGCACAGGCGTCTCGTGACGAACGCGCTCAGGCTCGGATGGGCTGGCTGATCATCGTCGGCACACTTCCCATCGTGATCGTTGGATACACCACACAGGAATACATTCGAGGTGCATTTCGCTCGCTCTGGCTCGTTGCCACGGTGCTCATTCTGTTCGGCTTGATCCTGGCCGCAGCCGACTGGTGGGGCCGAAAAACCAGGGACCTTACCAACCTGACCGCATCCCACGGTCTGCTCTACGGACTAGCCCAAACACTGGCGCTCATACCGGGAGTCTCTCGCTCGGGTGCCACCATCGCCATGGGTCGAACACTGGGCTACGACCGGGTATCTGCCACCCGGTACTCGTTCTTGCTCGCCATTCCCGCAGTACTCGGCAGTGGGTTTTACGAGCTCAATACCGCGCTGACCAGGCCGGAGTTGGCCGGACCTTTTGGCCTCGTGGAGATAGCCGCAGCCACGGTAGTGGCCTTCGGGGTTGCTCTCGCTGTCATCGCGTGGCTCATGCGCTACATCGCAACAAGAAGTTTCATGCCCTTTGTGATCTACCGGGTAGCACTCGGGAGCGCTCTCCTGATAGCTCTGGGAACCGGGGTCATCGACCCGCTATGACTCGGTCGAACCCGGCCTATCGGGGCGACTCTGGAGATACTTTTCAAATTCCTCAGCAATAGCGTCCCCAGAGGCCTCTGGCGCGTCAGCGGCGTCTCTGGCCTGCTCGAGCTGGTCGATGTAGGCAGTCATGTCGTCGTCCTCAGCGGCAAGCGCATCGATGCCTTCCTCCCAGCGCAGCGCCTCCACCTCGAGCGCTTCACGGTCGGTATCGATTCCCGTCATCTCTTCGAGCTTCTCCAGCAGCGCAAGCGTTGCCTTAGGGGAGGGGGACGTGTGGACGTAGTGCGGGACATGTGCCCACAGGTGCAACGAGGGTATTCCCGCTTCGGCCGCGGCGAGTGACAAAACAGTGAGCACACCGACTGGCCCTTCGTAAGACGACTTTTCAATATCGAAGTGTTCCCGAATATCGTGGTCGTCACTCGTTGCTGTCACGCGGACGGGCCTGGAGTGTGGCACATCAGCGAGCATTGCTCCCAGGAACACGATGGATTCGATTCCGTGGGTAAGAGCGAGGTCCACCATGGTCGACGCGAAGGAACGCCAGAGTCGCGAGGGCTCTTGTCCGAGGAGAACGAATGGTGTCTCCTCGTCACCTGCCTCTGGCCCATACAGGGTGATGTCTGGCCAGTTGAGAAAACGAGTGCCATCGCTCGCGTGCTCGACGAGGGGTCTCGTGAGCTGGAAGTCGAAGTACTCTTCCGGATCTACTTGCGAGAGCACCAAGTGAACGCGCTGATCGAGAAGGGTTTGCGCCGCAGTGGTCGCGGAGTCACCCGCATCATTCCAGCCTTCAAACGCGACAAGGAGCAGCTTGCTCGGGTCGCTCAAGGGGCTTGGGGACATGCAACCTCCGGTGGGGTGGCACCAGCCTACCCCTGTTGGGGCGCCCAGTAGACTTCGGCGATATGGACCAGATGCAGGCCGTGCTGTTCGACATGGATGGCACCATCATCGACTCCGAGCCCTACTGGATGACTGCTGAGCGTGAGCTCGTGGAGAGTTTCGGTGGCGCCTGGAGTGAAAAGCAGGCCTACGCGTTGGTCGGGAGTGGTCTGTGGAACTCAGCATCACTATTGCGGGCAGCCGGTGTCGATCTCGAGTTGGATGACATTGTTCACCGCTTGAGCGTCCGGGTGCTTGCCCAAATCGAGGAGGCTGTTCCCTGGCGACCAGGTGTTCGCGAGCTGTTCGCGAGCATTCTCAACGAGGGGATTCCCTGCGCCTTGGTGACCATGTCGTTGCGGAAAAACGCGGAAGCTCTGGCCAGAGCCGTCGCCCAAGAGCTTGGCCAAGAGGTCTTCCAGGCGATTGTGGCCGGTGATGACGTCTCTGCTCCAAAACCCAACCCGGAGGCCTACCTCACGGCAGCCGAAGCGTTGGGAGTCGATATCCGATCCACGGTGGCTCTCGAGGACTCGGCCTATGGCGCAGCGAGTGCCTTTTCGGCGGGAGCCGTCACGATCGGAATTCCCCTCCATGTGGGTATCCCGGAGAGCTCGGTCCACGTCATATGGTCATCTCTCGAAGGGACGACCGTGGATCACCTGCGCGAGGTGTGGCAAGCGGAGCGAGGAGTGAGTGTGGCATGACCACTCGTCGAGGTGTTTTTCAGGTTGGTGACCACGTTCAGTTGCGGGGCCCTAAAGGAACCCTGCACACCGTCACCCTCGAAAAAGGGGGAAGCTTTCACACCCATAAGGGTCAAATCCTCCACGACGATGTCCTCGGTCTCCCTGAGGGCTCGGTGGTGAACACCGACCGGGATATTCCCTATCTGGCCCTACGGCCCTTACTCTCCGATTTTGTTCTCTCCATGGCGAGGGGAGCCGCGATTATTTACCCGAAAGACGCGGCCCAGATCGTGTCGCTCGCCGATATTCAACCCGGTCATCGGGTGATGGAGGCAGGTGTCGGTTCGGGAGCTCTCAGCATGTCGATCCTGCGCGCCATCGGCGAGGAGGGGTCTCTCACCTCTCTGGAGCGGAGGGACGAATTTGCACAGATAGCCCAAGCCAACGCGGAAACCTTTTTCGGCCACTCGATACCCCACTGGACCATCGAGGTCGGAGATTTCCAGGAGCTCGCGCTGGCCCATGCTGAGGGCAGTGTCGACCGGGTCGTGTTGGACATGTTGGCCCCGTGGGAATGCATCGCCGCGGTGAGCCATGTGTTGATCCCCGGTGGTGTTCTCGCCGTCTACGTGGCGACTGTGACACAGCTCTCTCGCGTGGTCGAAGAGGTCAGGGCCTCCGGCCGATTCACCCGGCCTGAATCACTGGAAGTCCTGCTGCGCCCCTGGCATGTTGAGGGTCTCGCTGTTCGACCCGAGCACCGGATGATCGGTCACACCGGCTTTCTGATGACCGCGCGGGCTCTTGCTCCAGGAGTCGCGTTGCCCGAGACCAAGCGTCGAGGGGTCAAGCCCGAATACTCAGACGACGACGTCGAAGTGTGGACACCGGGAGCAACCGGCCAACGGCAGGCGAGCGATAAGAAGATTCGCAAAACGATGCGTGAAGCCCAAGATCGTGCAGCCAAATCGACCAGAAAGAATCTCTAAGGCACGCCCCGTAGACTCACACTTATGCCTCAATTCTCCTTCCTCGGTGTCCTCGGTATTTCCGCACTCGTTGTCTCCGCAGGGGGAGCACTCGCTTTTACCGCGGTGCAGGCAGCCGAGGAGGAGCGGGCCTGTGAGGCGCCCTATTCCAGTGGTAGCGCATCTCGTTTGGTGAGCTCCACCATCAGTGATGCAGGAACACCGCAGGCGTCCTTTCCGACCCCACTCATTTCGCCTGAGCGCCAAGTCACGGTGCTGAGCGAGGGGGAGGGTGAGCCAGCCAGGGCCGGCGGATAC
>JAYOYJ010000005.1:3875-28274 GCA_038153485.1 Pontimonas sp.
AGATGTATCTGACGGGATCGAGCTACAACCCAGCTAACCCGGTTCGACGACCGGTGGCACCCGAAGTGGAAGATTTCTTTGGCGACGTCCTGGAATGCCAGAAACCAGGGTCCCACGTCGTTGTCACCACGGTGCTCTCCGACATTTTTGGGCCCATCGAGGAGGATGACTACATTCAAAACTCCTCGACCGTTGTAGCGCTGATCGATGTGCACGCAACGTATCCGGCGCTCGCGAACGGGTCCCAGAGACTCCCACAATCGGGTCTGCCCACCATTACCCAGGCCCCTTCTGGTCACCACGGTTTTTCCTTTCCCAACGCTCCCATCCCCGATGAACTTCGCGTATCTGTGCTGAAGATGGGGGAGGGACAACCGATTGCCCAGGGCGACATCGTCACCACCCACTTCACCGGTGTGGTCTGGGATACACGTAGAGTCTTTATCTCGAGTTTTGACCAAGGGGTTCCACTCAATCTCATCGCCGAGGACCAAACAACGTCGACAACCGGCGAGGGAGTAGTCCCCGGTGTTGCCCAAGCGCTCATCGGAAAAACAGTGGGATCTCAAGTTCTCGTCTCGGTCCCGCCGCAACTGGGGTATCAGCCGGAGAACCTCCCCCCTGGAGTGACCGAAAACCATACCCTGGTCTTCGTCTTCGACATCCTGGGTGTGACCAACTAGAGCGCTCATGCCAAGCGAGGCTTAGGATGAGCCCATGAGCGCGGGAGTAGCGAGCGTCAACCCAGAGGACAGGCTCTTCCACCTCATTCTTGCCCTGATGGCCACCAGCTTTGGCCTGACCAAGGAACAAATCCTGTCGACGGTGCGCGGGTATCGAGAAGACGCCGAAGCGGGTATGTCCCGGGACAGTTTGGAGCGCCGATTTGAGCGCGATAAGGACTCCCTTCGTGACTTGGGCATCCCGCTCGAAGCCACGATCCCGCCCGAGGATGATGGCAACAACAAGAACACGCTCTATCGCATCCCCAAAGGTGACTACGACCTGCCCGATGGTGTCGAGTTCACTGCCCGAGATATAGCCCTGCTCAATCTCGCCGCCACGCTGTGGCGGGAGGGAACGCTGTCGAAAGAAGCCCATATTGCGACAAGAAAACTGCAATCTTTCGGGGTCACCATCGACGAACCACTCATGGGTTTCGCCCCTCTCATAAGCACCCGAGATCCGGCTCTCACCGCACTACAAGAAGCGCTCGAGCGCCAAGTCCAGGTCGAATTTGACTATCTCAAGCCGGGGGAGTCAGCCGCGTCAACCCGGCGGGTCTCGCCCCTTGCGCTGGTCAACCACGAAGGACGCTGGCACCTCTACAGCCACGAGACCCCCACGGACCAGTTCAAGACCTTCCTGCTTCGACGAATGGTCTCAACGGTTCGGCCTCTCGACACTCCAGCAGTGGACTCTCCCGAGAGCGTCACCCAGGAGGCTCTGGCCGATCTCGCCGATCTCTATCAGCGCCAAGTGGCAACACTCGAGGTGAGACCAGATTCTGACGCATGGAGCGCCCTGTCCCAGCGTCGCGACACCGAAATCGGTCCCGAACATCTCGATGTGCACTACACCGACGTGGATATTTTTGCTGCCGAACTCACCTCGTTCGGAGACGACGTCGTCGTCCACGAGCCAGCAGAGCTGCGAGATCGAGTCATGGAAAACCTGCGACAACTGGTGGCGCATCATGGCTAAGTCAAGCCCTCGCCCCACCACGTCAGACAACCTCTTGGTGTTGCTCGCTCTGGTTCCCTACGTCCTCGACCGGGGTGAAGTGAGCGTGGCGGAGGCAGCCGAGCACTTCGGTCGAAGCGAAGACGACATTTCTCGGGCGGTCGAACTCATCGCTTGTGCAGGGATACCCGGTGACAACCTCGCCTACTCTCACCTGGACTTATTCGATATTGACTGGGACCTCTTTGAACGCGAGCGCACCATCACGTTATGGAATACGGTCGCGCTCGATAGCAAACCTCGCTTTAGCGCGAGAGAAGCCACCGCGTTGCTCGCTGGATTGCAGTATCTGGCTTCGCATCCCGCGTACTCTTCGCGCGCAGACCTCGAGGAGGTCATGGCGAAGCTTCGCGCGGGCACAGGAGACCCCCAGCCGGTCCGCATCGCTGTGGACCCGGGTGCCATCGCGGAGCACGTGAGTGCGCTCAACGACGCGATTGAGTCGCGCCAGTCGATTACCGCGGTCTACCACAACAAGCGAGGGGAGTCGGGTCCCAGAACTCTCGACCCCCTCCTGCTGGAATCCAGGGATGCGACGTGGTATCTGCGAGCCTGGTGTCACACCCGGCAAGCGCTGCGCACTTTCCGAGTCGATTACATGGATTCTGTGGCGCTCACCGGTGAGGCCCAACGGGATCACGCTTCGCTGGTGGATGACATTTCGTCGGAGCTTTTTGACCCGTCACCGAGCGACGTCATGGTGACAATCGAGTGTCCGGCTCGAGCCTTGCCTCTGATTGCCGACTATCTGCCCCGCGGCTTTACTCCGCCCTCGTCAAAGGACTCTGTCCGAGTCGAGATACCGTTTGCCCATTACGGTTCGTTGACCCAGTTTGTGGGATCTCACCCGGGCATCGTGACGGTGATCGCTCCTGGCTCGGCGCGAGAGGCGGTGGCGCAGTTTGCCTCCCGCACCCTCGAGCGCTACGACTCGGTGTCCTAATTTCTGCCGGTGCTACACTTTTGCCACCACACGCCATAGAGAGGCTAGAGAATGTCGG
Organism: Pontimonas sp.; assembly: GCA_038153485.1. Lineage (GTDB taxonomy): Bacteria > Actinomycetota > Actinomycetes > Actinomycetales > Microbacteriaceae > Pontimonas. Next base: position 6,620 of record JAYOYJ010000005.1, read on the forward strand.
GAAATCTCGGAGGCTGGACCGGCCTCATTGTCTTGGTCGTAATTCTGTTGCTTTTTGGTGCCCCGAAACTTCCTGCGTTGGCAAAAAGCCTGGGTCAGTCTTTGAAGATTTTCAAGAGTGAGGTTCGCCCGGGAGACGATTCCAGCGATGCGGCTGACTCGTCCGGGTCCGAGGGTTCCGACGACTCCAAGCGCTAATCGTGGCTGCCCGTCGGCGCCGATCTCCTGAAGGGCGGATGTCCTTAGGCGAGCACCTCATTGAGCTTCGCCGTCGGTTGGGAATTATCGGTATTTCTCTTGTGTTGGCGGCCGTGGGCGGCTGGTTTCTGGCTGACCCGGTGTGGGAGGCCCTGAGCGAACCCATTCTGGAGATTGCCCGCGAGCGCAACCGGGATGCGGATATCAACTACACCTCGGTCACGGAAGCTTTTGACACGAAAGTCGCCATTGCTTTTGTCCTCGGGATCGTGATGGCTGCGCCGGTGTGGCTGTATCAAATTTGGGCTTTTTTTGTTCCTGCCCTGATGCGTAAAGAGCGCCGTTACGCCCTCGGTTTTCTCTCGGCAGCGGTTCCGCTCTTTTTTGCCGGGGTCGCGATGGGGTGGTGGGTTCTACCCAACATTGTGGTGTTGTTGACCGGTTTTGCACCCGAACAGTCCTCCACCTTGTTGACCGCGAAAGTGTATTTGGATTTCGCTCTCAAGCTGGTGGTCGCTGTGGGTGTGGGCTTCGTGTTGCCCGTGTTTCTCGTGCTCCTCAATGTGATCGGTGTTCTCAGTGCGAAGGCCATCATTCAGGGTTGGCGTTGGGCCATTGTGGTGATTTCTGTGTTCACCGCTCTGGCCACCCCGGCCGCGGATGTGGTGTCGATGATTGTGTTGGCCATTCCGATGGTGATCCTGTATTTCCTGGCCGCAGGAATCGCCTGGTTGAACGACCGTCGGCAAGCGAAGAAGGCTGCGAAGCTTCTGCATAACGGCGCTGAGATTTAGAGCGCTGGAGGATGTCAACGCCCAGTCCTGCGGAAAAGTTTCAGGCCGCTCGCTCCCGGAGCAAGCACCCCCAGCTTGAGGCGTTTCGTGGGAACCTCGGTTTTGATTTAGACCCCTTCCAGGTGGCCTCGTGTGAATCGGTGGAGGGTGGCCGGGGTGTCTTGGTGGCAGCACCCACCGGTGCGGGAAAGACCATTGTCGCGGAGTTTGCTGTGCATCTGGCGATGCGGCAAGCGCGCGTCAAAGTGTTCTACACGACACCCATGAAAGCCCTGTCGAACCAGAAATTTCAGGAACTAGTTGCCACCTACGGCTCGGAGGAGGTGGGTCTCCTCACCGGCGATAGCAGTATCAACCCCCGGGCACGCATCGTCATTATGACCACTGAGGTGCTCCGCAACATGCTCTATGCCGGAAGTGATCTCCTGGACGATCTCGGCTACGTGATTATGGACGAGGTGCACTACCTCGCGGATCGATTCCGTGGGGCTGTCTGGGAAGAAGTCATCATCCATTTGCCCTCTTTCGTGCAATTGATTTCACTGAGCGCCACCGTGTCGAATGCTGAAGAGTTTGGCGACTGGCTCCAAACCGTCCGGGGTTACACCGAGGTGATTGTGAGCGAGGACCGTCCTGTTCCGCTCCACCAGCACATGATGTTTGCGCACAAACTGTTGCCGCTTTTCCATTCCCGGAGGGGCAAACTCGAGGTCAACCCAGAAGTGGTGCAAACCTCTCAGATGCTGGGTCGAAGCTCAACAGGGCGGGGGAGTAGGGGACGGGGAGCACCCCGCTATCAACGCTATGAGGATCGACGACACAGGGTGTATCGCTCCGACGTCATCTCACTCCTCGATGATCAAGATCTTCTGCCAGCAATCTTTTTTATCTTTTCGCGATCGGGCTGTGACCAGGCGGTGTCGCAGGTGCTGAATCGCGGTGTCGCTCTCACGAGCGAGCGGGAGCGTTCCGAAATTCTGGACCTGGTCGAGGAGCGGCTCGATCGGCTCGACGACGAGGATCGCGGAGTGTTGGGATATGACGCCTGGCTGGATGGTGTTCTCCGCGGAGTTGCAGCCCACCACGCCGGAATGCTCCCGATGTTCAAAGAAGTCGTCGAGGAGCTGTTCCGACGAAAACTGCTCAAGGTGGTGTTCGCTACCGAAACCCTTGCGCTCGGTATCAACATGCCCGCGCGCACCGTCGTCCTCGAGAAGCTCGACAAGTTCAACGGCGAGGCCAGGGTTCCCATCACTGCCGGGGAGTACACCCAGCTGACCGGCCGTGCGGGACGGCGAGGAATCGATGACGAGGGCCACTCGGTCATCATCTGGCAGCCCGGTATCAACCCAGAGGCGGTAGCGGCACTGGCGTCCAGGCGCTCGTATCCCCTGAAATCGAGCTTTGCCCCGACCTACAACATGGCGGTCAACCTGATAGCCCAGTTTGGTGTGGACCACACTCGGAGCATCCTCGAGTCCTCCTTCGCTCAGTTTCAAGCGGATCGCCACGTGGTGGAACTCGCCCGGCAGGTCCGCACCAAAGAAGAATCACTTCAGGGCTACCAGGAAGCCATGGTGTGTCACCTCGGTGACTTTGCCGAGTATGGCCGGAAGCGACGAGAACTCAGCAACCTCGAGCGACAGCGCGGGCACGGCTCGAAGCGGGGCGAGGGCGCTACCTCCCAAGACATTGCCCGGTTGCGCACCGCATTGTCTCACCACCCCTGTCACGGCTGTCCGGATCGGGAGTCACACGCCCGATGGTCCGAGCGGTGGTGGAAGCTGGAGAAGGAAACCGAGAAGCTACGGTCTCAAATCCGCAGACGGACTGGCGCTATTTCCGCCACGTTCACCCGCGTGATGGAGGTTCTCCTCGACACCGGATACCTGCGGGCACAAGAGGAAGGCGTGGAGATTACCGAGCACGGCACCACCCTGCGGCGCATCTATGGCGAGCGGGACCTCCTGGTAGCGGAGTGTCTGCGCCGTCACGCGTGGAGCGAGCTCGACGCGGCGGAACTCGCCGCCATGGTGGCCACGATCGTCTACGAACCTCGGCGAGATGATGGCCCCATCGATCCTCGTTTCCTCCCCGGTGGTGCGTTTCCTGGCGCGCTCGACCACACTCGACGGCTCCACCAGAGAATCACCGAGGTGGAGCTTCGCCACCAACTCCCGGTCAGGTCGGAGCTTGCCCCCCACCTCGCCCTCGCGGTCTATCGCTGGGCTAAGGGCCATCACCTCGATGACATCCTCGAGGGTGACGAGATTCAGGTGGGGGATTTTGTGCGCTGGTGTAAACAGTGCGTCGACGTTCTCGATCAAATCATTTCGGTCGGAGTGGGACCCCTCCACCACACTGCCCTCGAAGCTCGCGCGCTCATATTCCGCGGCATTGTTGCTCTCAGTAGCGTCGCTTAGGCTACGAGGCTGATGGCTCCCTCCTTCCTCGACCAGCGCAACCACCTACGAGGTGTGCCGCCGGTGCACGTCGCACTGCTTATTGCGGTTCTTGCCGGCTGGGTGATGGACTTCGGGTTCCCTGACTACGACCTTTGGCCCCTGGCTCTCCTCGGGCTCGGTCTGATGCTGTGGTCCATCCGGGGGCTCTCGCTCAGCGCATTGCTGCTCGTCGGTGCGGTCGGGGGATTCTCGTTCTTTGGCATCCTGATCTGGTGGCTGACGGTGTATCTGGGCTTGATTCCATGGATTGCCCTGACCCTGGCGCAAGTGTTCTTCTTCAGCCTCGGGATGGGGCTGGTCGGGCTTGCCTGGCACTACGGGTCTAGGCATTGGCCGGGGCTCGCTGGGCGCCTCGTGGTGACCCCCGCCCTGGTGGGGGGCGCCTGGATGACCCGAGAAGCCGTGTCGTCAGTCTTTCCTTTTGGGGGTTTCGCCTGGGCCAGAATTGCGCAAAGCCAGTCGGAGGGCACCCTGGCGCCGTGGGTGGCGTGGCTCGGGACATCAGGCATGAGCTTTCTCCTCGCCTTCTTCATGGCGTTCCTGATTGCTCTCCTCACAGAACATCGGCTCACGTGGGACACCCGGGCTGCGCTCGCGTGGGCTGCCAGCACGGCACTGGTTATCTGGCCGTCCTGGCCGGTCCAGGAGTCTGGCTCCATCCGGGTGCTGGCTGTGCAGGGAAACGCTGATGCTGGATTGTTTGCCGATTACGACCGGGGGGACAACCTCGCCGATCACTACCGTGTGACCGCACCTCTGTTTGGGACCGATGTCGATGTTGTCATATGGCCAGAAAACGCCTCCGATATTGACCCATTGCGCTTCCCGGATGCCACGAAAGTGATCTCCGAAGTGTCTCGGGAGATGAATGCTCCGCTCGTGGTGGGGGCCATCACCCGGGATGGAGACGAAACGTTCAACAGCATGCTGCTCTGGGAATACGATGCTGCCAGCGGGCGGGATATCGTTCGAGATCAATACGACAAAATCCATCCCGTTCCCTTCGCCGAATACCTCCCGTGGCGTGATTTCTTCTATCCACTCGCTCCCCGCTTGTTCTCGATGGTCCCGAGGGACTATTCGTTCGGTGAGCGCGACACCGTATTCGAGGTCGACGGAGCAACCGCGGGTATCGCTATCTGCTTCGACATCGTCGATGACGAAATCCTCTGGTCGATGATGGATTCGGGCGCGGACATCATTTTTGCCCCGACCAACAATGCCGATTTTGGTCGCACCGACCAGAGTGTTCAGCAGCTCTCTATTGCCCGAATGAGAGCAATCGAGACCGGCCGCAGTGTGGTCAACATTTCCACCGTGGGCACCAGCGCTGTTGTCGATCCGCGGGGGAGCGAACTCGATCGACTGCCCACCTATGAGGAGGGCTACATGCTCCTCGATGTACCCCTGGCGACCCACACCACTCCGGCAACGCTCCTGGGTCGAAAACTCGAGCTCCTCGTTGTCGGATTCACCCTCAGTGGAATTGCCAGTGCTCTCGTGGGGGAGCGCTGGCGTCGCAGAACGCGGGGGAGTGGGGTCTAACCGAGCGACAGTTCAGGGAAGAGTTCACCGCGAACCTTAACCGCCAGATCGCTGCGATCCGTCACAATGCCGTGGACACCCATCTGCCACAGACGCTTCATGTCGTCGGGGCTGTTGATTGTCCACACATGAACCTCAAGCCCTCGGCGCGTGGCCAATCGGACCATGCTCGGGGTTACCAAAGCGAAACCCCAGTGGGCCGGTGGGATCTGCAACGCCACGACCTCCGGGGGAACTAACCATTTCTCGGAAGGCAAACCAAACCACGTTCGCACCCGAGCCTGAATCACCTGGCTCTGCGAGGTGCTGCTCACCACGTCGGGAAGTAGGTTGATCACGGCTTGGCGAGTGGGTTCATCGAACGACGTCGCCAGGATCCGATCCTCGGCTTTGTGCGCGCGAATAACCTCCGCAAAAGGCTCCACCGCAGGGCGGGTTTTCAGATCAATATTGAATTTTGCTGTGGGGAACTCGGTCAAAACCTGTTCGAGGGTAGGAAACCCTTGGCCGGAGCCCAGATCGATGGAGGCCAACTGGTCTGCCATGAAATCAGAGACCAATCCTGAACGACCGGCAACGCGGGTCAAGTCGGGGTCGTGAGCGATGACAACAACGCCGTCGCGGGAGACATGAACGTCGGTTTCCAGGATGTCCGCTCCGGCCGCCAACGCGGCGTGGAACGCTCCTGGGGTGTTCTCTGGGTGGTCGAGCGCGAGTCCCCGGTGGGCAATCACCCGGGGGTAGGAACCCTCTAGGAACGCCATACGCCCTCACATCCGCGCGATTTCCCGCGCCCGGCAAGTATAAGCATCGAAAGTTACGCCGAAACTAATAGGCTCGAGCAATGACCAATCCGCTGACTCCAGGCCAACTGACGGGCGCGAGAGCTCTCATTACGGGTTCTTCGCGAGGAATTGGCGCCAAGACTGCCGAATATCTCGCGGACGCGGGAGCGACTGTGGTCGTGAATTATCGGAACAAAGAGGCCAGAGCGCAGAAGCTGGTCGACTCTATCGAAGCCGCGGGCGGTTCCGCGATGGCTGTGGGGGCCGATCTCACCGACCCTGTGGGTGTGGCGAGGATGATTGGCGAAATCAAGGAACAGCTCGGTGGCCTTGACCTGCTAATTCTGAACGCCTCGGGCGGCATGGAAGCAGACATGGGCGAGGACTACGCCATGAAGCTCAATCGGGACGCCCAGGTGGGGCTCCTCATGAGCGCCCTACCGCTGATGGAGCGCAGTGCTCGTGTGGTGTTTGTCACGAGCCACCAGGCGCATTTCATTCGGGAGGTGGAGACTATGCCCGAGTATCTGCCGGTGGCCCTATCGAAGCGGGCTGGCGAGGACGCCCTCCGGGGAATGATCGACCAGATGAAGGACCTGGGCGTTGATTTTGTGGTGGTCTCGGGCGACATGATCGAGGGTACGGTAACCGCAACCCTGCTCAATCGCGCAAATCCGGGGGTTATTGACCAGCGCAAGGAACAAGTCGGAAAGCTGTACAACGTCGATGAGTTTGCTGCTGAGGTCGCCTTAGCTGCCGTGGAAGACATTCCCGACGATCACACACGGCTCGTGGGTGATATTTCGAGTTTCCAGACCACCTAGTGGCGCCACAGGACGCACTCAGACTCACCAGCAGGATCCTGCTCATGGATCCGACAGGAGCATGCCTGTTTTTTATGACGGCTGCGCCTGATTCCTCGGGTTTTGCGCGCTGGATTACTCCAGGCGGCGGTGTGGACCCCGGGGAAACGCACGCAGAGGCAGCACTGCGGGAGTTGCGGGAGGAAACGGGTCGCCAGTTTGAGGACGCTGGACAGCCGGTATGGACCTACAGCTTCGAGGTCACCTTTGACGAAGCTGACCACAATCGGGGATACGCCGAATACTTCCTGGTGCGCAGCGAACGTTTCGAGCCACTCAACACGTTTTGGACCGCCGAAGAGCACGTCGATGTCACACAGTGGGCGTGGTTTACCGCGAAGGAGCTAGAGGCGCGGAGTGAACCCTACGAACCAGAACCGCTGCCAGGGGTGATGAGGCAGCTCTCCTCTTAGTTATAGTCTCCGATAATCTATATTATGTCAGATTGAAGAAGCCGGCTCCGCTGTTCACAACCAGCGTCCCCTCCCCGGTCTCAGGCCTGTGTAGAGGCAACCCACTCCGAGAGTTTCTGGTCGGCAAGACCGGAATCAATCGTTGACTGAGCGAGCGCGACCTTTTCGCCAAGTCGCTCCATGAGCGGTCGTTCACGCTCCTCGGGATTTTCAGCCAAGGCGAACGACACGAGTCCCGCGGCGGCATTCAGAACAACAATGTCCCTGACCGGGCCAGGATCTCCCGCAAGAACGCTTCTGGCGATCGTTGCATTGTGTTCTGGGCCCTCACCGAGGAGATCTTCGGGCTTTGCCTTCGCGAGACCCAACTCCTCGGAGTTCACATCGTGCTCGTAGATCTGTCCTCGGCTCACTTCCCACACGTGGGAGTGGCCGGTGGTGGTCATTTTGTCGATTCCATCATCTCCGCGGTAGACCAGAGCAGTGGCGCCACGAGTTCTGAATACCCCCGCCACCTGAGGGACGCGACCTAGGCTGCTCACCCCCACCGCGCTCGCTTCTGGCCTCACGGGGTTGCACAGCGGTCCCAGGATGTTGAACACCGTGGGAATACCGATTTCCTTCCGCGCAGTCGCAGCGTGGCGGAAGCCCGGATGGAATTTTGCGGCGAACACAAACGTGATTCCCACGTCGTGGAAGACGCGCGCGACATCAGAGGGCTCGAGTTCTAAATTGACCCCTAGGGCACCCAGAAGATCACTTGCGCCAGAGGCTGAACTCGCAGCCCGGTTGCCATGCTTCACCACCGGAACGCCCGCAGCTGAGGCAACGATGGAGGCAATCGACGAGACGTTGACGACAGCCCCATAAGGGTCTCCCCCCGTGCCGACAATGTCGAGAACCATCGGGTCGATAGGGAGCGACACAGCGTGCTTCAACACCGCGTCGCGGAAACCCACGATTTCGTCCACAGTCTCGGATTTACCCCGCAGGGCGACCAGAAATGCTGCCATCTGGGCGTCGGTAACATCCCCCGCCATCACCGCTTCCATAGCGCTACTGGCCTGAGCAACGCTCAAATCGCGGCGCTCCAGAAGCTGGGTTAGCGTCTCGGGCCACGAGAAATCCGCAGTCATGAAGCCCATGTTATCGGCCCAAACGGGCATGTCGTGGGGCAAAGTCCCAGTCTGACATCAGGCATAATGGAGGGGTGAGTAGCGCTTCTCTGACACCCGGATTTTCTGCGCCCACGGTAAATCGACCCAATGTCGTTGCTGTGGGCACCATTGTGTGGCTGGGAAGCGAGGTGATGTTCTTCGCGGGTCTCTTCGCGATCTACTTCACCCTCCGCTCAACATCCGCTGAACTCTGGGAATCCCGGGTTGAGCTTCTCAATATTCCTTTCGCTGCAGTCAACACCACCATCTTGGTGCTCTCTAGTGTGACCGCTCAGTTCGGAGTCTTCGCAGCCGAACGACTCCAAGCCCGCGCGACCGGCTGGAAACCTACCCAATGGGGCATGATCGAGTGGTTCTTCATCACGTACGCCATGGGCGCCATCTTCGTCGCGGGTCAGGTCTATGAGTACGCAATGCTCGTCTCCGAGGGAGTGAGCCTCTCCTCCGATTCCTACGGCTCAGCCTTCTACCTCACCACTGGTTTCCACGGCCTCCACGTGACCGGCGGTTTGATTGCCTTCTTGCTGGTAATCGGCCGTGCATATGCTGTGAAGAACTTCACTCATCGCGAGGCAACGAGCGCCATTGTGGTTTCGTATTACTGGCACTTCGTTGACGTGGTGTGGATTGGTCTGTTCCTCGTCATTTACATCCTGAGATAGCTCGAAGAGAAAGTAGTTGCACTCTCCTATGCCCTCCTCCCACTCCTCTCGCCGGTCTGGTCGTCGTCACCCCCTCATGGGTGCGCTCCTGCTCGTCATTGGTTTGTTTGTTACAGGCGGTGCTTACGCAGCCGCGAGCTCGGGAATTGCACACGCTCAGGATGCACCGGTATCGCAGGAAGCCCTGGTGGAAGAGGGAGAAAAGCTCTTCCTCGCGAACTGTGCGAGCTGTCACGGCCTCAACGCTGAAGGCACCTTTGCTGGACCGACCTTAATTGGTGTCGGTGCGCTCTCCGTTGATTTCCAGGTCGGAACGGGGCGTATGCCCATGGCGGCCTCGGGACCGCAGGCTGAAGTCAAGCCGGTGCAGTTCACTCAGCCACAAATTGACGCGATGGCAGCGTGGGTGGCGACACTCGCTCCGGGGCCCGGCATGCCCGATCCCCAGTACTACGCGGCTGATGGAGACGTCGCCAACGGAGCGGAACTCTTCCGCGTCAACTGCGCTATGTGTCACAACGTTGCCGGAGCGGGTGGAGCGCTCACCGAGGGTAAGTATGCGCCGCATCTTCGTGACTTGCAGCCCATCCACATTTATGGAGCGATGGTCACCGGACCGCAGAACATGCCGGTGTTCAGCGACATGAATTTGACCCCAGAAGAAAAGAACGACGTTATTTCCTACCTGAAGTACCTCGATGAGAATCCTTCGGTGGGTGGTTTCTCCCTCGGAAGCCTGGGGCCCGTATCTGAGGGGCTGTTCATCTGGCTAATCGGTCTGGGTGGACTGGTTGCCGTCGCCGTATGGCTCACTGCTCGTTCGAACTAATTAGGGAAGAAAGGGACCGCACACAATGGCGAAAAAGCCACCAGCATCGGGAATCGAGCCCTCGGGCCACGATGAAGTGATGGACCCTGGCACCGCTGTTGAGCGCTCCAGTGCACCCCAAAACCCTGGACTGGCACCTGAGCACCTTCGCGTGACTGACCTCGACGAGAAGGAAGCCAAAGGCATGGAGCGCCGGATTGCCGGTTTCTTCCTGCTCTCCATTATCGGCAGCGTATTCGCAGCCATCGCCTACGTCGTCTTCCCCATCATTCCGGGCGATATGTCCTCGGTTCGTCTCAACAACCTCATGGTGGGTCTCGGTCTCTCCGCAGCGCTCCTCGGTGTCGGAATCGGGGCAGTTCAATGGGCCAAAGCGCTCATGCAGGGTCACGAACTCGTAGAGGAACGCCACCCCACCCGGGGAACCGAAGAGGCGCGCCAGGCAGCCGTGGAGACGTTTCAGCAGGCCAACAAGGAGTCAGGGTTCACACGACGCTCTCTGGTCCGGAACACGCTGATTGGAGCTCTCCTTGCTGCTCCTATCCCCGCTGTGGCTCTTTTCCGTGATCTCGCCCCGGCTGACAACCCCGTAACGCGAATGAAGCAGACCATGTGGGCCGAAGGTGTTCGCCTCACCCGCGATCCCAGCGGTGTTCCTATTAAGGCCTCAGAAGTGACAATCGGCTCGGCTTTCCACGTCGTTCCCGATGGCTGGAAAGACCTCGAACACCACAAGCTGGAACAAAAAGCCAAGGCAGCCGTGTTGTTGATGCGCCTCCCTGTCGATGAATTGAACGAAGATCCCGCGAAAGCTTCCTGGTCCTACCAGGGAATCGTGGCTTATTCCAAGATTTGCACCCACGTGGGTTGCCCCGTTGCTCTCTATGAACAGCAAACCCACCACCTGCTATGTCCCTGCCACCAATCTGAGTTTGACGTGTCAAATCACTGTGAAGTTATCTTCGGGCCCGCGGCACGGCCTCTTCCTCAGCTTCCTATCACCATTGATGCGGAAGGATATCTCGTAGCACAAAGCGATTTTACTGAACCTGTTGGACCAAGTTTCTGGGAGCGTGAACTGTGAGCACCACTCTGGAGAGCACACCAAAGACTGACCTGGGGCGAGGCATGCGCTTCACGAACTGGGCTGCAAACTACGTCGATGAGCGCACTAGCGCCTCGACGGCCGTCAAAGCGCTTGGTCGCAAAATCTTCCCCGACCACTGGTCCTTCATGCTCGGAGAAGTTGCTCTCTACTCGTTCGTGGTCATCCTCATTAGTGGAACGTTCCTAACCTTCTTCTTTGACCCCTCAATGAGCCACGTGGAATACGAAGGCTCCTACTTGCCCTTGAAGGGCATCGAGATGTCGGTGGCGTACCACACCGCTCTCGATCTGTCCTTCGACATTCGAGGCGGTCTGCTCATGCGGCAGGTCCACCACTGGGCAGCGCTGCTCTTTGTAGCCTCGATAGCGCTGCACATGCTCCGGGTGTTCTTCACGGGTGCCTTCCGCAAGCCTCGCGAGCTCAACTGGATCGTCGGGTTCCTGCTCTTCGTCTTGGCTATGGCTGAGGGATTCACCGGCTACAGCCTCCCCGACGACCTCCTCTCTGGTAACGGTCTGCGGATTATTGACGGAATGATCAAAGCCTTCCCTGTAGTGGGAGTTTGGATCTCCTACCTCTTCTTCGGCGATGAATTCCCGGGCATGGAAGTGATTCCGAGGCTGTATGTGCTCCACATCATGCTTCTTCCTGCCATTTTGATTGCCTCGCTCGCCATCCACATGGTGTTGCTCGTGGTGAACAAGCACACCCAGTTCGCTGGCCCCGGGCGCACCAACGACAACGTCGTCGGATCACCGGTCATGCCGGTGTTTGCGGCAAAAGCCGGAGGATTCTTCTTCCTGGTCTTCGGTGTCATCATGGTGATTGCCTCGTTGTTCACGATCAACCCGATTTGGAACTACGGACCCTATGACCCCTCCCCCGTGTCTGCGGGAACACAGCCCGACTGGTATATCGGATTCGCCGATGGGGCCCTGCGCCTGATTCCGCCGGGTTGGGAATTCGTTCTCTTCGGATACACCTGGTCCATGAACATTCTCGTGCCCACGGTCATCCTGATTGTGTTCTTGGCTGCCGTGGCCCTCTACCCCTTCTTCGAAGCATGGGTGACCGGCGACAAGCGCGAGCACCACATCGCAGAGCGTCCCCGCAACGCCCCCACCCGTACAGGTATCGGGGCCGCTGGAGTTGTCTTCTACGCCGTGCTGTGGGCAGCGGCGAGCTCGGACCTGATTGCCACACACTTCAAGCTGACCATCGAGGGCGTGATCACAACGCTCCAGGTGTTGCTGATTGCAGCTCCGATTCTGGCGTTCATCATCACCAAGCGCACCTGCCTCGCTCTTCAGCGTAAAGATCGTGAAATCGCGCTCCACGGCTACGAGAGCGGCCGGATTGTGCGTCTGCCCGGCGGTGAGTATGTCGAGGTTCACGAACAACTCGACGAGTACGAGCGCTGGAGGCTCCTGGACTACAACGACTACCAGCCACTTACCGTTCGCCCCAACGACGAGGGTCGCATCACGGTGGGAACGAGACTGCGCGCAGGTGTCTCACGCTGGTTCTTTGAAGATCGGGTGTTCCCGGTCGATGCCAGGGAACTCGAAGGCGCCAGCAAGCACTAGTCTCCCGTGGCACATCTGAGTAGTGCGCGCTGCCCTGCAGTCGCTAGGTGAACAGTCGCCTCATGTATTCGGCCTGCTGGGTGTAGCCCAGACGGTCATAGAAGCCGCCTGCGCGACGAGAGGCAACGGTGAGCTGCCTCACACCGGCCTCCTCACATGCCTGTTCTACAGCCCGCACCAAAGCGGTACCCACTCCCCTGGTCTGGACCGAATCGTCCACCACAATTTCCTGCAACTGCGCAGAAGGACCGTTCGTATAGAGCAAAGGATTGATGGTGATCAGAGCGTAGCCAGCGATGACACCATCCACCTCGGCGAGATGGAGCAGAGAGCGCGGATGATCGGCAAGAACCTGAGGATAAGCCTCGGCGAAAGCCTCGGGGTCGACCGGGACGGCGTGACCTAGTTTGGCTACCAACTCCAACACCTTGGGGGCATCGGACTCGGTAGCGAACCGGATGACCGGGGAATCAGCGGGCAAAATATCCCCGGTAGTACTCGTAGGTCCAACCCACGATGCCAATCAAGACAAACGGTAGAGCAAAAAGCGACACCCAATACCCCACGGCAAGCCCCAAAAAAGTCACAGCGGCGCCTGCGGCGAGGACGACGGGCCACCAGCTCCACGGGCTGTAGAAGCCAATTTCGGGGTTACCGTCGTCAATTTCCGCGTCGAGACGGTCCTCGGGAAGGTCCCCACCCTGGTTCCTCAGCTGAACTTGCAGGTAGAAGGCGATAAAAGCGGTGAGTGTCCCGCTGAGAACTATCGCGAGCGTTCCCACCCATTCCACTTTTCCTCCGTCGATGAGTGACCACAATGTGTAGACGGCTGCGAGGACATAAAAGTAGGCAGTGAGAACCCAGAGTACGGCGATGTTTGTCTTCATAGTCCGATACCTACTTCGCTACTTTCGCTGACACCTTCTGAGGGGCCTCCAGCGGCGGGAGGTCAACCTCGGGGTGGTTCAAGTCGAACGCGGGCGACTCAGAGCGGATTCGAGGAATCGAGGTGAAGTTGTGGCGGGGCGGAGGACACGACGTCGCCCACTCGAGGGATCGGCCGTAACCCCACGGGTCGTTCACGGTGACCTTCTGGCCATTTCTTGCCGTGAGGTACACGTTCAAGAGGAACGGAATCATCGACAAGGCCAGTAATACTGATCCCACCGTGGAGAGCTGGTTCATCCAGGTGAAACCATCCTCGGGGAGGTAGGTGGCGTAACGACGGGGCATACCCATGACGCCCAGCCAGTGCTGGATGAGGAAGGTCATGTGGAATCCAACGAACAGAATCCAGAAGTGAACGTGTCCCAGCGACTCGTTGAGCATTTTTCCGGTGAACTTCGGCCACCAGAAGTAGAAGCCTGCGAACATCGCAAACACCACGGTTCCAAAGACCACATAGTGGAAGTGAGCCACCACGAAGTAGCTATCGGAGACGTGGAAGTCCAGCGGTGGCGAAGCCAGGATGACTCCTGTCAAACCACCAAAGACGAAGGAAATCAGGAAGCCCAGAGCGAAGACAATCGGGGTTTCAAAGGTCACCGATCCGCGCCACATCGTGCCCAACCAGTTGAAAATCTTCACACCGGTCGGCACCGCGATCAGCATCGTCATCAAAGCGAAGAATGGTAGCAAAACAGAGCCCGTGACATACATGTGGTGAGCCCACACCGTCATCGAGAGGGCAGCAATCGCAATCGTCGCGTAGACCAGCGTCTTGTAACCAAAGATGGGCTTGCGGCTAAAGACGGGAAAAATCTCGGACACGATTCCAAAGAACGGGAGCGCGATGATGTAGACCTCGGGGTGACCAAAGAACCAGAACAGGTGCTGCCACAAGATCGCACCGCCATTAGCGGCGTCATAGACGTGCGAACCAAACACACGGTCAGATCCGAGAGCCAGCAGGGCTGCCGCAAGAACAGGGAAGGCCAGGAGCACCAGAATCGAGGTCACCAGGGTGTTCCAGGTGAAAATCGGCATACGCCACATCGTCATACCCGGCACACGCATCGTGATGATGGTCGTAATGAAGTTCACGGCACCGAGAATGGTTCCAAAACCGCTCAAGCCCAAGCCGAAGACCCAGAGATTACCACCAAGACCCGGTGAGAACGTTTGGCTCGACAGTGGCGTGTAGGCAAACCAACCGAACGACGCGGCACCCTGAGGGGTGAGGAAGCCCGCGACCGCGATCAAAGACCCGAAGCTAAAGAACCAATACGCCAGCGCGTTCAACCGAGGGAACGCAACATCGGGCGAACCGATCTGCAACGGCATCAACACGTTGGCAAACCCCGCGAACAACGGAGTTGCAAACATCAGCAACATAATCGTGCCGTGCATGGTGAACAGCTGGTTGTACTGCTCCTTCGTCGCCACAATTTCCAGTCCCGGGGCGAACAGCTGAGCCCGGATTACCAGGGCCATAACCCCACCCAGAAGGAAGTACAGGAAGGAGGTGATCAGGTAGAGGTAACCGATCTTCTTGTGGTCAGTCGTGGTAATCCACTCCACAAAGACATTGCCTTTGCGAGCCACCGTGGCATTGGAGAGACCCTGAGGAGTCTCGGTAACGGAGGGACGGGGAGCTGTCGTGGTCATCTGCTTCTACTCGCTCTCACTAAACGCGCCGGTTCCGGGAAGGTTTTGCAACACACTCGCCTCAGGCCCTAAGCGACCTACGTTGCCTTGGGCTCGAAGCGCTTGAATTTGCTGGTTGTACTCCTGCTCGGAGACAACGTGAACTTCAAAAAGCATCAATGAGTGGTACTCACCACACAACTCCGCACATTTGCCGCGGAACACGCCCTCCTCCTGCGGAATGAAGTACCAGTAGTTGGTCCTCGCAGGAATCATGTCCTTCTTGTAGAGGAAGTCAATAACCCAGAAAGAGTGGATCACGTCTCTGGACTCGATCTTGATTTCGACCTTCTTGTCCACGGGAAGGTAGAGCTTCGGGAGCAGTTCGTTGTCGACTCCCCCGCCGGGAAGCTCCTGGCCCTGGATGCCGGAGAGGTAGACATTTTCATTGAGGTAGTTGAAATCCCATGCCCACCGCTTGCCATAGACCTCGATAGACACATCAGGCTCGTCCAACGGTGCCTCAATAATGGTCTGATCACGAGCGGTGAACGCAAAAAAGCCCAACACCAGAATGAGCGGAACCACGGTGTAGAACGTCTCAATCGGCATGTTGTAGCGCAGCTGAGCGGGAAGACCTGTTTGTCCGCGGCGGCGGCGGTACACCACCGAGGCCCAAATAATGAGCAGCCAGGTAATCACTCCCACAATGAGGAGAACGACCCAGGACACCACCCACAAATCAATCACGCGATCGACCTGGTTCGTCAAGCCGCGCTCGGTTGGCAACCACCCCAGAGTGCTTTGTGAGGTACAGCCCGCCAGAACAAGGGCCAGAACGGTGAGAAGAGAGGCGCCCTTCAGGCTCCGAGAGAGGGTGTGGCGCACAACAAACCTTTCACCTTGTCCACCAAGCTTGTGACCCCCAGTCTAGGGCATGGGCCCTGCCGACAGCTCCCAGACAGGGCGGTCTGGGAGCCTTTTTTCAGGGTTAGGAGAAACTATCGCCGCAGGCGCAACTGCCCTGGGCGTTCGGGTTGTCAATCGTGAAGCCTTGCTTCTGAATTGTGTCCTCAAAGTCCACCGTGGCACCGTCCAGGTAGGGCGAGCTCATTTTGTCGACGACAAGTTCGACCCCCGCGAAATCCCTCACCAAATCGTCTTCCATGAGGCGCTCGTCGAAGAACAACTGGTAGATCAACCCAGAACAGCCTCCAGGCTGGACCGCCACGCGGAGACGCAAATCATCTCGTCCCTCTTGCTCCAGGAGGTTACGAACCTTCGTGGCTGCCTGGTCGGTCAGCGAAACCCCATGAGTCTGATTGAGCGTGTCGGTCATCGAGCTATCCTTTCGTGCGAACTCAGTGTAGCTCTCGAACCTTCTAGAGAGCTGGAGCTCACCCAGGAGTCGCCGACCAATCTCCAGGTACCCTAGAGCGTTACTTGTTTCAGGTAGGAGAAAGTCACGTGGCACAGGATTCATCGCACGACGAAAGCGTGGAGGTAACTGGCAAGGGTCGCCCGACCCCCCGCCGTCGGGACCGCGAGGCCCAACTGAAGAGACCTTTGGTGTCGAATAATCGGAAAGAAGCGCGAGCGCGAGTGTCGAAAGAACGGGAACGCGCTCGCCTGGGTCTAGCCAATGGGGAAGAGAAGTTCTTGCCCCTCAGGGACAAGGGACCCCAAAAGAAGTGGGTTCGGGATTATGTGGATGCGCGCTGGAACTTTGGTGAGTTCCTCATTCCCATCATGTTCGCGGTCATCATCGCGACCTTCCTACCTTCACTGGAAGCCCAGTTCATCGCGATTGTTGCCCTGTGGGCGTTCTTCCTCATTACCATCATCGACGCTTTCGTTGTCGGCGCTGGGGTGCGCAAGGGACTGCGCGCCAAATACGGCGAAGGCAAGGTTGAAGGTGGTGTCCGCTGGTATGCGGCTATGCGAGCGCTACAGATGCGTGGATTGCGACTGCCGAAGGCCCAGGTCAAGCGCGGAGAAAAACCGAGCTAACGACGACCACCCATCTCCTCCAGAAGTTTTCTTGCGAAGAGAGGCCCTCGGTAGACAAACCCCGTATAAGCCTGAACCAGAGTCGCCCCTTGGTTGAGGAGCGCCTCGACATCGTCACCGTCGAACACTCCACCGACGCTGATGACGCAGTATTCGCGAGGCAGGCTGTGGCGAATAAGCTTCAACACCTCTCTCGACCGGGTCTTAAGGGGAGATCCTGACAGGCCGCCCTCCCCCATTCGCGAAACATCCGAGTGGGCTGTCGTGAGTCCGTCGCGAGAGATTGTCGTATTCGTCGCAACTATTCCCGCCAATCCGAGGTCACACACCACATCAACGACGTCCTCGATGGCCTCATCGTCTAAATCCGGGGCGATCTTGACGAGAACTGGAGTGTCCTGAGAGTGGTCGAGAACGGCTCGAAGAATGGGTTCGAGCAGCTCGCGCTCTTGCAAACCCCGAAGTCCAGGAGTATTCGGTGAGCTGACATTGACCACGAGATAATCGGCCCATGGCGCCAGAGCATCGGTACATGCGATGTAGTCATCAATCGCGTTCTCCTGCGGAGTGTTCTTGTTTTTTCCCATGTTCACTCCGATAATCGGGAGCTTCCCCCCTCGCTCACGCAAAGCCTTAAGTCGACCCGCGACAGCGGTCGCACCGTCATTGTTGAATCCCATGCGATTGATGAGCGCATTATCGGCTGGAAGTCGAAAAAGCCTGGGGCGGGGATTCCCCGGCTGAGGAAGAGGAGTGACCGTGCCCACTTCAACATGCCCAAAACCCAGGGTGTGAAAACCCCTAATCGCCACCGCGTTCTTATCGAAACCCGCTGCCAGGCCTACCGGCGACTCGAAGGAAAGCCCCAACGCCTCGACCCGCATCGCCGGTGATAGTGCCTTATCTGAACGGAAAAGGAGTTGGCCGAGTGCGGTACCCGCGAACCGGACCACCATCATTCCCAGGTGATGGGTGAATTCAGGGTCAAGGCGCTTGAGAATCGAAAATACGGCCTCGTACATCACTCGTCTCCGGGCGCCGTCGATCTGGAATCGCGTAATGCGTCGATAGCGCTCTCAAAATCCTCGAGACTCTCGAAAGCCTGATAAACAGAGGCAAACCGAAGGAAGGCCACCTCGTCGAGTTCACGGAGAGGCTCCAGTATGGCCAAGCCAATTTCATTCGCGTCCACCTGTGATGCACCGGTTTGTCGAATCGTCTCCTCAACACGCTGGGCAAGCTGAGCAAGATTCTGATCGGTGACGGGTCGACCCTGACAGGCCTTCTTCACGCCCGAGGCGATTTTTTCCCGGGAAAAGGGCTCCGTGACACCGCTTCGCTTGATCACACTCAAGCTGGCTGTCTCCAGCGTGGAAAAACGTCTGCCACACTCTGGGCATTGTCGTCGACGACGGATGGACACACCGTCATCGCTCGTTCGGGAATCGATAACACGACTATCCGGGTGTCGGCAGAACGGGCAATACATAGTGGGCCAAGCTTATAGTTCGGTCGGATCCGAGAAACGGGCTGTGATTGCATCACCGTGTGCAGGGAGGTTTTCCGCCTCAGCCAGGGCGACAATCGCATCCGCTACCTGACCCAAAGCAGCTTTGTCATATTCCACAACCTGTTGTGAGCGCAGGAACGTCAGTGGTGATAGTCCGGAGGTAAAACGCGCACCCCCCATGGTCGGAAGGACGTGATTGGACCCCGCGAGGTAATCTCCAGCGCTGACCGGGGTGTAATCGCCCACAAAGATTGCCCCCGCGTGACGGATAGCAGCCAGGGTTTCGTCTTGCGATTCCACCATGATTTTGAGGTGCTCGGGCGCTAGCGCATTCGCGACGTCCGTTGCCTTCTCGAGGGTGTCGACGACAAGAATCGCGGATTGCTCACCTGCCAACGCAGTGGTCACGCGCTCACGGTGGTTGGTCGTGGAAACCTGTCGCTCCAGGGCTGCCTCCACCCGTTGAGCCAACTCCATAGACGGCGTGACCAGCACGGCAGAGGCCAATTCATCGTGTTCGGCCTGAGAGATCAGGTCGGCTGCGACAAATTCGGGGTGAGCGGTCTCGTCCGCGATGATGCCTATTTCGGTAGGACCGGCCTCAGAATCGATTCCCACTTGACCCGTTACGTGACGCTTTGCCGCGGCGACGAACTGGTTTCCCGGTCCGGTAATCACCGCCACGGGTTCACACCCCAAATCGGGCACTCCCCACGCAAGCAAGGCAATGGCACTTGCGCCACCCACGGCATAGGCCTCGGTTATTCCCAGCAGCTCGGCAGCGGCGAGAATCGTGGGGTGCGGGAGACCCTCAAACTCTTTTTGGGGAGGCGAGACCACGACGATGTCCGGCACTCCCGCGGCCTGAGCGGCAACCACATTCATCACCACACTGGAGGGATACACCGCTTTGCCGCCAGGAACATACACGCCGGCACGATCGACGGGCACATAGCGGGTGGTAACCGACCCGCCCGCGTTATAGGTAGTGGTAGCAGACTGGGGCAAAGCGTCCTCGGAGGCCGCGTGGACGCGCCGAATCGACTCCTCCAAAGCTGATCGGACCTTTTTATCGAGACCCGAGAGAGCAGCTTTTAGGGCCGCAGGACTCACCCGAATCTCCTCGGGAGAAACTCCATCAAATGTCTCGGCGTGGCGCCGCAATGCTACAGAGCCCTCGTTTTTCACTTCGGCCATCAATCCGGCAACAATCGAATCAACGTCGCTGGCCACACTGCGAACCCGGGGAACGAATCCGTGAACGTTCTGAGCGGTGAGAGCAACGCCTCTGAGGTCTTCGATGCGAATCATGGCACCCTCATCGTATCTGGGTGGCGGGAATAATCGCCGGGTCGGCTGACTTAAGATAGAGGTGATGACTTCCGCAGACGAACTCCGGCCCTCCGAGGCTTTCCTCGAATCATTCCGTCGCCATGGAGCAGGGATTGCCGTCATTACGTTGCTCAAGAAGGATGGCTCCCCCACGGGTTTTATTGCCACCTCGCTGGCATCTCTATCGGCCAACCCGCCTGTAGCGACCTTCAATATGGCTCAGACTGCGAGCTCGTGGTCATCAGTATCGATCGATACTCCCGTGCTCATTCACCTGTTGTCGATAGACAACGTCGAGCTCGCAAAGAAGATGGCTGGCGAATCGGACCAGCGTTTCGATGGTGACCACTGGGAAGAAGGCCCTGGCGGCCTGCCCCTGCTCACGGGCGTGCACGCCTGGATGTCGGCCACCATCGTCGCTGTCACGGAAGTGGAATTCAGCGCCATGGTTGCCGCGAGAATCACGGGTGGCTCTCTCGGTGCGGAATCAATCCCCTTGGTGTACTCGGGTCGGGACTACCGCTCTGTCGCATCTCTCTAAGCACTCAGGCAGCGAGAACCCAACAGACTCTTCACCTCACCAATGAGGTCCTCGGTAACACTCACAGTTCGTGGGAGCTCAAATACTCGTGCAACCCCGGACTTCACCAGGCGCAACCGGACTGGTGCGTCACCCTCGTGGCGACTCAGGGCCTCATCAAGCGCTGACAAGACCGGGACGGTCGCAACGGATTCCGCCACAGTGAGGATGAGAGGCTCATCTTTGGTATCGCGAGAAATATCGAGCGGCACCAACTCGATCGCGTGAAGACCCACACCATCGTCTCGTCGAGATACCCGACCGCGGAGCGACACGACCGAGTCTTCGACCAGGTCGGCCTGGTAATTCTTGTACGTCTTGCCCAAGAACATCACGGATACCTCTCCGCCAAAGTCCTCGATGATGACCCCGGCGTATGGGTTTCCACTATTTCTCGCAACCCGGTGGCTGACGGCCGTCATAAGACCGGCAATGGTGACGGACTCTCCATCTTCTCGCTCGGATGCCAACAACTCCGCGATCGTCATCTCGGCTTCGCTCGCCAGAGTGACCTCAAGCCCCGCCAAGGGGTGATCGGAAACATACAGACCGAGCATGTCTCGTTCGAGGCCCAGTAATTCTTTCCTCGACCACTCCGGTCGATCGGGAACCAGATCTGTCGTTGGTTCTCCGGCCTCCTCAAACAGGCTGTCAAAATCAAACCCGACGTCTCCGTGCTCCTCGGCTCGTCTCTCCCTGGAGGCCGACTCCACCACGGATTCATGGATGTCATACAGCGCGCGTCTAGTTTGACCGAGCCCATCGAAGGCACCGCCCTTGATGAGGGATTCGATGGTGCGTTTATTCAGAACCGTGGAGGGCACCTTCTTGATGAAGTCGTGGAACGATTCGAAGGCTCCGCGAGACTCGCGCGCCTCGCGAATGGCCTGCACCACCCCCACCCCGACATTTCTGATGGCAGCCAGGCCAAACCGTATGTCATCACCCACAGCGCTGAAAATGGCAATCGACTCGTTCACATCGGGCGGGAGAACTTTGATTCCCATGCGCCGACTTTCGTTCAGGTAGATAGCCGACTTTTCTTTCTGATCGCTGACGCTGGTCAAGAGCGCGGCCATATATTCGGCTGGATAGTGAGCCTTAAGGTAGGCCGTCCAGTAGGAAATCATCCCGTACGCAGCGGAGTGGGCCTTATTGAACGCGTAATCCGAGAATGGGACGAGGACCTCCCAGAGCGCCCGAATGGCGTCA
>JAYOYJ010000006.1:0-20006 GCA_038153485.1 Pontimonas sp.
CCCCAACGGGATTCGAACCCGTGCTACCGCCGTGAAAGGGCGGCGTCCTAGGCCACTAAACGATGGGGCCGTTTTGTGAGCCGATGCACAGCAACAGGGTCCGAGTCTAGAGAGCCTGGCGAACTTATGCAAACCCCTAGAGTGATTCGCCACACCGCCAGAAACCCGGGGGTATAGGGCTCCAGTGGCTATCGTTAGTGACCGTGAGAGCCCGAACTTCACGCCGTTTTTGGCCTGCCATCGCGAGCCTTGGTGCTGCGGTGTTGGTGGTGACCCTCGGGCTGCCCGCGTCCTCACCCGCCTACGCTGACGAATACCCCACGTGGGAGGAAGTTCAAGAGGCGAGAAAAGACGTTGCGGCCGCTGAAGCGAAGGTCAAAGAAATCATGGCTTTGCTCGAGAGGCTCGAGGTGGAAGCTGCGCAAGCAGAAGAGGAAGCCGCCCGCCTCGGTGAGATTTACTACGAAGCTCTCTATGAATTGGACGAAGCAACGTTCCAGCAGGCCCAGCTCCAATCGCAAGCCGATGCGGCCGCCGCTGTTGCTGAAGAGTCCAGGCTCAGGGCGGGACAGTTCGTCGCGGAACTTGCTCGAGTGGGTGGGGGTGACCTCACGGCCACACTCTTCATCAGTGGTGAGGATGCCAATCAGCTGCTCAGTCGTATTGGGTATGCGGCCAAAATTGCTGAGCAAACTGACGGAATTTACGCTCGAGCGCTCTCTGACCAGAACGCGGCGCAGGCCTTGAGTGACCAGGCGGAAGTCGCACGGCAAATCAGGGAAGAACTCCAGCTGGTCGCCGAAGCAGCCTATGAGGAAGCTAACGCGGCTGCGATGCGGGCCTACTCAGCGGTCGAAGCCCAGCTCGAGAACAGTGCTCGCCTCGAAGCCCAGCTCGAAGTCCTCATCGAGAAACGCGAAGCGACCGAGGCGGACTATCAAAAAGGCGTGATCGCTCGCCAGCAGTCAGAGATTATGGGGATGATTGACCCCGGACAAATCAGTGCTGCGGGCTGGGCACGACCCTCTGGCGGTTACATCTCCAGCCATTTTGGACCTCGCATTCACCCCATCTATGGAATCGCTCGACTGCACGCGGGAATTGATTTAGCTACCCCCTGTGGCAGGCCGGTGTATGCAGCACGATCGGGTCGAGTGAGCTATTCCGGATGGTTAGGTACCTCGGGAAACTTCATTCGCGTTACCCACGAGGATGGCTACACCACGGGTTACGCCCATCTGCAAAGCGGGACTCTGTACGTTCGCCTTGGTGAGTCAGTCGTCACCGGTCAGTTGATTGCCCGGATTGGAAACACGGGTGGGTCAACGGGGTGTCACTTGCACTTGGAGACCCGGCAGAACATGGTCGCTCAAGACCCCTACCCGTTCTTCCTCAACCGAGGAATCCGGCTCGGATAAGCGTTTAGTGACCGGGGAAGGCCTTAATCCCTGCTTCCACAATCTTCTCGGCCTCAGCAGCTGACGCCCAGCCCTCCGTCTTGACCCATTTGCCAGGCTCAAGGTCTTTGTAGTGCTCGAAAAAGTGCTCAATCTCTTTCCGGGTGTACTCGGGAATGTCATCCACGTCCTGGATGTGGTCCCATCGAGGGTCACCGGCGGGCACACCCACGACCTTTGCGTCGCTTCCGCCGTCGTCGGTCATGTTGAACACCCCCACGGGGCGGACACTGACACCTACGCCGGGGAAGAGCGGGTATTCGGCAAGCAAAAGAAGGTCAACCGGGTCGCCATCAAGACCGAGCGTGTTCTCGAAGAATCCGTAGTCCGTCGGGTACACAAAAGTCGTGTAGAGGACTCGATCGAGGAAGACTCGGCCCGTTTCGTGGTCCACTTCATACTTGTTGCGGCTCCCGCGAGGGATTTCAATGATGGCGGGGTATTCGGCCATTAATCAGGTCTCCTTTGAGAGAAAGTTTCGTGAAGTAACCTTACCGGGTGGCCCAGACTACAAGCTCGGGGAGACGACCCCGTTTGACGCCTGCCATGGCGGATGTCCGCCGAGCAGCCAGGAACTGGGCGGGCAGTCTTGACGCGTCGCCGGGCCGAGCGCTCTATTTGGTAGGCCTCAGTGGTGGTGGAGACTCCGTGGCGCTGGCCTGGGCACTCTCCCACGAAGCGGGCCCCTTGGGTGTCGAAATCGGAGCGGTCATCGTGGATCACGGGGTGCAATCGGACTCCGCTGAGGTAGCCCGTCGCGCTGCCAGCGAGGCTGAAGATTTGGGGCTCCAACCCGTCATCGTGAAGTCCGTCAGCATCGAGGGGACGTCCAATCTCGAAGACAAAGCGCGCCTCGCGCGCTATCGAGCCTTTACCGAGGCGCTGCGCGAGACCGGTGCGCAAGGAGTTGTTCTCGCACACACCCTCGATGATCAAGCAGAAACTGTGCTGATGGGACTTGCCAGGGGTAGTGGACCGAGTGGGCTCAAAGGCATGGCTACCCAGGATGGCACGGTGCACCGGCCCTTCCTGGGGTTGGGGCGTGCGACCGTGCGTCAAGCGCTGACCGATGCGGGGCACTCGTGGTGGGAGGATCCCCACAATGCCGACGAGCGGTTTACCCGCGTCCGGGTGCGCAACACGGTGCTTCCCCTTCTCGAGAAGGAGCTTGGCCCCGGTGTGAGTGGGGCCCTCGCACGGACCGCGGAGTTGTTTCGTGAAGATTCTGAGGCGCTGGATGATGAGGCCTCTCGCTGGTTTGACAAGAACGCCGTTGCGGATGATGAGGGGTCGTGGTCTCTTGAGGTGGAGAAGCTCGAGCAGGCGAGCGGTGCGGTGCAGACCCGTGTTCTTCGCATGTTGGTTCTTCGAGTGGGTGGAGGGGCGCCCACCTACGCACACACCTCTCAAATGCGACGCCTCCTTGAGGCTTGGAAAGGCCAGTCCGCGATCGATGTTCCCGGCGCTAGTGTGGAGCGCAAGGATGGGCGAATTTACGCCCGGGCGACGAAGTAGGGCAGGGGTGTATGGACTTCTCGGACGTCAACTCTGATATCGAGTCCGTTGTTCTCGATAAGGACCAAATCGCAGAAGGAATAGCTCGCCTTGCACGGGAGATCGAGAAGGATCATGCCGGGCACACCCCTTTGCTGATTGGGGTGCTCAAGGGCGCGGTCATGGTGATGGCGGATCTCGCTCGGGAGCTTCGGATACCTGTGGAAATGGATTGGATGGCGGTCTCGAGCTATGGCGCCTCAACCAAATCCAGCGGTGTGGTGCGGATTGTGAAAGATCTCGACATTTCCCTCGAGGGTCGCCACGTCGTCATTGTGGAAGACATTGTCGATTCGGGTTTGACCTTGTCCTGGTTGCTCGAGAACTTCGAGAGTCGTCAAGCTGCCTCGGTGAGTGTTGCGACCCTGCTGCGCAAACCTGATGCTGTTCAAGTTGATGTTCCGATCGACTATCTCGGATTTGATATTCCTAACGACTTTGTGGTGGGTTACGGCTTGGATTTCGCTGAGTCATACCGAAATCTCGGTGGTGTGGGAGTGCTGAAGCCCTCTGTCTACGGGGGTTGAGTGTCTCCTGTGCCTCGGGCGAACACGTGGAGTTTGACTCACACAGCGCGCTAGCCTGTTAGCTTGACCTCAGGTCCACCGAAAGGCACCCGACTCTCGTCATGGCTCAGAAGAAAATCACCCTGAAATCACTCATCAGGGGACCACTTCCCTACGTGTTAGTGGGTTCCTTGATTGTGGTCATTGGAGTGTCGCTCCTGACCGCCAGTGGTTTTCGCCCGATTAGCACTCAAGAGGGTCTCGAGCTTCTGGAGAACAATCAAGCTCGCTCGGTCACCATCATCGATGGTGAACAGAGAGTCGACATGGAGTTGCGTTCGGCCTTCGAAGAGTCCGGCAACCAGGTCCAGTTCTACTACGTCGCACCCCGTGGTGACGAAATTGTCGAGGCGGTCAATAACTCAGATGTTGCCGAGTTCACCGATGAGGTACCCCAGACCAATTGGTTTGTCTCCCTCCTGGGGTTAGTTCTTCCCTTCGTCATCATCGGTCTGATTTTCTGGTTCCTACTCTCCAGCATGCAAGGTGGCGGCTCGCGCATCATGCAGTTTGGCAAGTCGCGAGCGAAGCTTGTGTCGAAGGAAACCCCAACGGTCACCTTCGAGGACGTGGCCGGCGCGGATGAGGCTATCGAGGAGCTTCATGAGATTAAGGAATTCCTGAAGGATTCTGAGAAGTTCCAAAAGGTGGGCGCCCGAATCCCGAAGGGTGTGCTGCTCTATGGCCCGCCGGGAACAGGAAAAACCCTTCTCGCGCGTGCTGTGGCCGGTGAGGCGAATGTGCCCTTCTATTCGATCTCCGGCTCCGACTTCGTGGAAATGTTCGTTGGTGTGGGAGCTTCGCGTGTGCGCGACCTTTTCACCCAAGCCAAAGAAAACGCGCCGGCGATCATCTTTGTCGATGAGATTGACGCCGTCGGTCGACACCGTGGCGCTGGAATGGGCGGCGGTCACGACGAGCGCGAACAAACCCTGAATCAGCTTCTTGTCGAGATGGACGGTTTTGATCCCAAGACCAATGTGATTCTGATTGCAGCAACCAACAGACCCGACATCCTGGACCCTGCTCTGCTTCGACCGGGTCGATTCGACCGTCAAATCCAGGTCGACGCACCAGACATGAAAGGTCGCCAGAAGATTCTGGAGGTGCACGCCAAAGGTAAGCCCATGGCTAAGGGCGTTGACCTCGCCGTGTTGGCCCGCAAGACCCCAGGTTTCACCGGAGCAGACCTTGCGAACGTGCTCAATGAGGCGGCCCTTCTGACCGCTCGATCAAGTGGGACAAAAATCACGAACGAGCTTCTCGATGAAGCCGTCGACCGGGTGATGGCAGGACCGCAGCGTCGCACCCGCGTGATGAGCGACAAAGAACGACTCGTGACCGCGTATCACGAGGGTGGTCACGCTCTGGCGGCTGCGGCCATGCGCCATACCGACCCGGTGACGAAGGTCACGATTCTGCCGCGAGGCCGAGCACTCGGTTACACGATGGTGTTGCCCCTGGATGACAAGTACTCGGTCACCAGAAATGAGTTGCTCGACCAACTCACCTACGCGATGGGTGGACGCGTTGCTGAAGAAATCGTGTTCCAAGATCCCACTACCGGAGCGTCGAACGATATCGAGAAAGCGACCTCTATCGCTCGGCGGATGGTGACGGAGTATGGAATGAGTGCAGACCTGGGTGCGGTGAAGCTCGGTCAAGCCAGCGGAGAGGTGTTCCTGGGTCGCGATATGGGACATCAGAGGGATTACTCCGAAGCCGTTGCACAATCGGTTGATACTGAGGTTCGAGCCCTCATCGACCACGCTCATACCGAAGCGTGGACTGTGTTGATGAACAACCGCACCATCCTCGATCGGCTTGCCACCGAATTGTTGGAGAAGGAAACGCTCGATCATAACCAACTCGCCACGCTGTTTAAGGGTGTGAAGAAGCTCCCTGAGCGGGCAGTGTGGCTCTCCAGCAGCGAGCGACCCCCTTCGAAGAAGGGGCCGGTTAGTGTCCCGAAGAAGAAAGTGGCACCCAAGAAGCCCGCAGCGCAGAAACCCGCAGCTAAGAAGACCACTACCCGGAAGTCCGCAGCGTCACCAGCGAAACCTTCGTCGTCCAGGCGCACCCGTGGATAGCGAGGCCATCCAGAAGGCGGTCGGAGACATTCTTCGCGCTGTCGGGGAGGACCCCACGCGGGAGGGACTGGCGACCACTCCGGAACGTGTTGCTGAACTTTTCAGCGAGCTCTACTCGGGTGTGGGGGTTGACCCCGTCACGGTCTTGCGGGAGGCAAAAGAGGTGCCCGCTGCAGAATCTGAGCGGGGCGAGCTCGTTGCTCTTCGTGATATCTCCTTTGTTTCCTTATGTGAGCACCACCTGCTTCCCTTCGAGGGCCAGGCCAGCGTGGTGTATGAGCCAGGCTCGTCCATTGTGGGATTGGGGACTCTGGTGAGAGTCGTAGAGGTCACCGCAAAGCGCCCTCAACTCCAAGAACGTGTCGGTGAAATGGTGGCGAGAGCCCTGGTCGATTCCGGTGTCGCCAAGGGTGCTTTGGTGTTGGTTTCGGCGGTGCACGGGTGTGTGGCACACCGCGGGCCGAAACAGCGACTCACTACGGTCACAGTTGCTGCCGCCGGTTCCCTCTCGGAGGACTCGCGCCGACACGACGCCCTCCTTCTTGTGGGAGGCGAGGACTGGGCGTGAGTGGTCCCCACCGACCGCAATTGTGGGGAGTGGTGAACACCACCCCTGATTCCTTCAGTGACGGTGGACTATTCGAGGATGTCGAGAAGGCACTCGAACACGCGAGGTCACTGGTGGCAGACGGCGCCGATGTCATTGATGTGGGAGGCGAGTCCACACGGCCAGGTGCAGGCAGAGTCTCCGCTGATGAAGAAGCGGCTCGGGTGATTCCGGTGGTGAAGGCTCTCGCCTCGGAGGGGATCGTCGTCAGTATCGACACCATGCGAGCGTCGACGGCTCGTGCGGCTCTCGAAGCGGGAGCTCAGGTTGTGAATGACGTCTCCGGTGGCCTGGCCGACGAGGGGATGTTCGCTGTGCTGGCCAGTGCGAGGGTTGATTACGTCATGATGCATTGGCGCGGTCACAGCGACACCATGGATTCGCTTGCCCAGTACGACGAGGTGGTGGCAGAGGTATCCCGTGAGATTCGACAGCGACTTGAGGAAGCTACCGCAGCAGGTATCGATTCGTCACGCATTCTGGTTGACCCGGGTTTGGGGTTTGCAAAGACACCCAATCACAACTGGGCGCTTCTAGCTCATCTAGAGGATGTGGTGCCAGAGGGTATGCGCTCCGTGATGGGGGCCTCCAGGAAGCGTTTCCTCGGAGAGCTCCTACCTGAAGCCCACGAGCCCGCCCAGCGGGATGGGGTGTCTGCTGCCCTTGGCGTTCTCTTGGCCGAGAGGGGAGTGTTTGCTCTTCGAGTACACAACGTGAGGGCCCACCGTGAAGCGCTCGATGTCTGGCAGGCTTTTCACGAAGGGGGTGCCTCGTGAGCGATGTCATCAGGATCGATCGGATCGAGGCCTTGGGGTATCACGGCGTTTTTCCCGAGGAGAAACGCGAAGGCCAAACCTTTCTTGTGGATGTCGAGATTGAGACATCCTTTGATGACGCCATCAACCACGATGACGTTGCCTTCACCGTGGACTATGGCCTCGTTGCCGAGCGCGTGGTGGAGATCATCCAAGGCGAACCCGCTGATTTGATCGAAACAGTGTGCGATCGCATTGCCTCTATGGTTTTGGCGCTGGAGCGCGTGAGTGCGACGCGTGTCACCGTTCACAAACCGGAAGCTCCCATCACCGTTCCCTTTGGGGGAGTCTCGGTATCTCTGCGCAGGGAGAGGAGTCAGCATGAGTGATGACACGTGGGTGTCCTGTGTTGTGGTATTGGGAACAAACCTCGGAGACCGCGAGGACATTGCTTTCCGAGCGCTGGCAGATATCGCTGCCACCGAAGGGTTTCGAGTAACAGCATCGTCGTCGCTTCACGAGACGGTGGCGCTCGGTCCTGATGGGCCAAATCCGGATGCGCCCGCATATGTGAACCAGGTGATTGCTCTGGAGAGTGGGTGGTCTGCGGAGAAGACCCTTGCATTGCTGCTTGACATTGAACGACGCCACGGTAGGGAGCGCACGGGCGAGAAATACGCTGATCGCACGCTCGATTTGGACCTCATCGTCTATGGCGACCTGCGCCATGATGGCCCCGAGGTGACAACACCTCACCCGCGGGCGCACGAGCGCAGATTTGTGTTGGAGCCGTGGCACGAGATTGATCCGGACGCTGTGCTTCCTGGAAAAGGAGCGATTTCGGACTTGCTAGCAAACATCCCTCCCGCAGACTGATGAAGCACACCACCCCGATCGCCCTCCTGATGGGAGCCGTCATCGGAGGAGTGGTGGGGTGGGCAGGTCAGTGGATTCTCGTGGTGACCGGGAACCCGGCGCTCACCCCTCCGGTTACCTGGGGTGCAGCGTTGGCGGCACTCGGTGCCATCACGCTAGCCCTGGCTTGGCCGATTAGGAGTCATGTTCGGGCAGAGAAGTCGAGGGGTCCTCTGGATCCTTTTTATGCAACCAGGGTGGTGTTGTTGGCCAAAGCGGGAGCACTCGCAGGGTCTACCCTCACCGGTGTGGGTTTCGGTTTCCTTATCTTCTTTTCCAGCCGTCCCGTGATTTCGTCTCCTGCGCTGTGGCAAGGGGTTGTAGCCCTGGTGGGCGCCATAGTCTTGGCGGTGGCAGCACTGATTGCGGAGAGATGGTGCACTCTTCCGCCGGACTCTTCTGAGAACGGGGGCGAGGCAGTGCCAGAAGGAGAAACGTTGTGACCGCGGAAGAAACGCAGTGGGAGTCCGTCAGCCCCCGCTACCAGATTGAGGTTCTGGTTCAGACCCTCGGTGGCTGGTTGGCACCGGTGGCCGTCTCCAGTGCACCGCTGTGGATTACCGAGCCTGCTCTGTCATGGGCGTCGTGGTATCCGCTGGGAGGAGTCCTCGTTATTCTCGCGATTGCTCTTGGTTTCATCCCGCGACGGGTCAGAGCGTACGGCTATGCGTTGAGGGATGATAACTTAGTGTTTCGGCGCGGAATCATTTTCCAGCGCCAGGTCGCAGTTCCCTACGGGCGCCTGCAACTGGTGGATGTATCGAGGGGGCCACTCTCGCGACTCCTGGGGCTTTCAGAATTGAAGCTCGTCACAGCGGCTGCGTCCTCCGGAGTGACAATCCCAGGTCTGCCTCTCGAGAGCGCGGAGAAGCTTCGGGACCATTTGATTGAGGTCGCAGAAACTCGGCGGGCAGGCCTGTAGGGATGACGTTTGCTGTTCTGCGCAGCGCCTCCGATCTTCGTAGTGGCGACTGGTTTCGCTTGCATCCGCTGACTCCTCTCTTACAGGGGGGTGTGGTCCTTCTTGGACTCTTGGGTGCGGGCTTCGCCGCTCTGTGGGAAACGGTCATTCTCCGGTCAATCCTCCGATTTGCTGGAGTGGAGGATGAGGACGAAGGAAGCGGACTGCTCTACCTGATTGCAGACTCTTTGGCTCTGGTCTTCCTAACAGCGATCGTCATCGTGGTCGTCTCGGGAGTGATCTTTTGG
Organism: Pontimonas sp.; assembly: GCA_038153485.1. Lineage (GTDB taxonomy): Bacteria > Actinomycetota > Actinomycetes > Actinomycetales > Microbacteriaceae > Pontimonas. The sequence continues at coordinate 9,154 of JAYOYJ010000006.1, forward strand.
CTGCAATGGCGCGTGCATCTTGTTCGGATGGATGACGATGTCGTCGAGGTGAGGAAGGGGGTCATCGCGAAATCCTCTCGACGAGCGAGGAGAGATCGCATCAACACCATCGGTGTGAGGCGCCCCCTCATTCCCAGACTCCTAGGGCTTGCCAAACTGGACATTCAGGCGGCCGGCAATGACGCGAACGTCGTGCTCGCCTATCTTCCTTACAGTGTGGCCACCGCGGTACGGCGCGAGATTCTGCAGACCCCCAGCCAGACTCGCGACAACACTGAGCCAGAGCCCCAGGTGATTACGCGAGAGCTGGAGGTTCCCCTCTTCCGGTACTTGTCCTCGCTCGTGGTGAGTGTCGAGTCGGTGATTTTTGGGGTGGGTTTCGTTGCGGTGACGATTGCAGCTGTAAGCACGGACGAGGTGGGCGCGTGGCTTGGCCCCATCGCAGTAACTGCCGGCTTTGTTGTGTATCTGGCGGACCGGTTCTTTCGGGTGGGCAACTTTGTCATCGACTCCCTCGAAGGCGATGTTCGAGTGTCGTTGGGTTTGCTCTCAACCAGCGTGGAGACCATCCCTCCCGGACGCATTCATGCCCTGCAAATCTCTCAACCGTGGCCCTGGAGGATCTTGGGGTGGTGGCGAGTTGATGCGAATCTAGCTTCGTCACCGGGGTCAGCGAATAAGAAGACACCCGCCCACACTCTGCTCCACCCGGTAGCAACGAGGCAGGAAGTCGTGCGCATGGTGGAGCTCTGTCTGCCCTCTCTGGCTACCAGCGGCGCACTCGATCAGGTGATGGTGCTCCTGCGATCACGGCATTCGAGGTGGGCTGAGGCTGGACTGGCGGAAGACTCCATCGTGGCGGCATCCCCGAAGGCTCGGTTCCGTATCCCCTTGAGCCACAGTGTGACCGGTAGTGCGATGATCCAGGATGTTCTGGTGCTTCGTTTGGGTCGATGGATTTCCAAGCTCGCTCTCGTCCCACTGGCCAGAATCCAAAGCTCCAGTGTGTCCCGCGGCCCGTGGCACCGAGCTTTGGGCCTCTCCGAATTCGCCGTCGACAGCGTGGACGGGCCCGTATCCACGCGCATCCTCGGTCTTGAAGCGGATGTGGCCCGTCGATGGTGGGACACTGTTCATGCGCGGACCGTAAGCGCAATCAACACCACGACACCACGGCGGCGAGGGCGAAGGTCACGAGCGTGAATTCCACGAGGCTCACAGTGGGCATTATTGGTGCCGGCCGGGTCGGCCCCCTTCTAGGAGCAGCACTTGCACGGGCTGGTCACAGCATCGTGGGTATTACCTCTCCTTCCCAGGAATCGACGGACCGAGTTGAGGCGATACTTCCGGGCGTCACTTTTCACGATCCCCTCCACCTCGTCACTCACAGTGAGCTGGTAGTGCTGGCTCTTCCCGACCAGGAGCTCCCCGGGTTTATCGAGGGTCTGAGCCTCCAGGAGGCGTGGAACAGCGCTCAACTCCTCCTCCACACATCTATTGCGCACGGCCTGGCCGTCCTCGATAGCGCCAGGGCTCAGGGAGCAATACCGCTCACGCTGCACCCGTTGATGGAGTTCACCGGAACGAGCATGGATTTGGCCAGAATGTCGGGAGCGTGGTGCGTGATTACTGCTCCCGCGGTCGCTGAACCGATTGCGAGCGCGCTCGCGGTGGAAATGGGAATGGAACCCGTGGTGGTGGTGGAAGAAAATCGATCCCAGGTTGCTTCAGCCATTGCGCTGGCCACCAGTTTTTCCCACACAACCATTCACGAAGCGGCGGATCGACTCAGAGCTGCCGGAATCGACAACCCCGGTGTTGTGATGCAACCACTCGTGAGCTCCAGCATGGAAAATGCCCTTCGCCTCTTTGCGGGTAACGAGCGAGAACTGGGAGGCGATGACTGATGCCCGCCATCGTTCACACACTCGAGGAACTGCAGGGGATCAGAGAAGCCTGGTGGGCAGCGGGAGAGTGGGTGGCGCTCGTTCCCACGATGGGCTCCCTTCATGAAGGACATAAGGCTCTGGTGACTCGTGCAACGGAGGAAGCAGATCGCTGTGTGGTCAGCATCTTTGTCAATCCACTTCAGTTTTCGTCGGATGAGGGCTTTGACGAATACCCGCGCTCACTCCAGGCTGACGAAGCCTTCCTGGCTGACACGGTGGTGGATGTGATTTTTGCCCCAACTGTGGAGGTGGTCTATCCCGATGGCTTGGACGGTGCGGTCACCCGCAGCGCCGGACCGGTCGGCGAAACCTTCGAGGGGGCTTCGCGCCCGGGACACTTCGATGGTGTCCTCACCGTGGTCGCCAGACTTTTCGAGTGCGTCAAGCCCGACGTTGCGATCTTTGGTTGCAAAGACGCGCAGCAACTTCTCCTTGTGCAGCAGATGGTGCGCGATGAGCAGATTCCTGTGCGCATTGTGGAAGTCGACACGGTGAGGGACTCGGAGGGTCTCGCACTCTCGAGCCGAAATGCTTTGCTCGATGAAGAATCTGCTCGTCAGGCGCTTGCCATACCCGAAGCCTTGGAGGCCGCCGGCGAAGCGGATAATCCCCAGGACGCTCGATTACGTGCCCGTGAAGTGCTCGAGGGCGCTGCTGGATTAGACGTTGATTATGTGGACGTGGTCGACCCATCGACTTTCACTCGTGTCGATGACGGCCCCGCCCCGCAGGAGGTTCGCCTCATTGTCGCCGTCGCGGTGGGAGGCGTGCGCTTGATAGACAACCGCCTCATCCACTTTGGTCAGTAGGCTAGCCAGGACAGCGCCCACTGGCAGGAATTACAGCACCTATGAATGATGGCCCCCAGATCGAGCCCGATGCCGAGGATATTGACGAACAGCACGCCGTTCGTTTGGGCAAGCGCGAGCAGATGCTCGAGTCAGGTGTCGAGCCTTTTCCCGTGTCGGTGCCGGTCACGACCACAATTTCTGCTGTTCGAAGAGCGCATCCTGATCTAGAGCCTGAGGCCACCACGGGTGAGGTTGTGGGTGTCGCGGGACGGGTCGTCCACATGCGCGTTACCGGAAAGCTCGCTTTTCTCTCGCTCCAGGAGGGCTCTGGCGAGCGCCTCCAAGCGATGGTCTCGTTTGCTGAGGTGGGTGAGGAGTCTTTCGAGCTTCTCAAGGACCTCGTCGACTTGGGTGATCACGTCTTCGTTTCGGGCGAGGTCATCGCCTCCAAGCGTGGAGAACTTTCCGTGATGGTCGCGCAATGGCATATCGCTTCCAAAGCTGTGATGCCACTGCCTAATTTGCACAGTGAACTCAATGAGGAAACCAGGGTTCGCCAGCGCTACTTAGACCTTATTGTTCGCGAGCAAGCTCGCACCACGGTGAGAGCCCGCGCTGCGGTGAATGCGTCACTGCGGGCAACATTTGCCGAGCACGACTACCTCGAGGTCGAAACCCCGATGTTGCAGGTCCAGCACGGCGGTGCTTCTGCACGACCCTTCGTGACACACTCCAATGCGTTTAGCACTGATCTTTTCTTGCGTATCGCACCTGAGTTGTATCTCAAGCGCGCAGTCGTAGGGGGCATCGAGCGAGTTTTCGAAATCAACCGCAACTTCCGCAACGAGGGTGCAGACTCCACCCACAGCCCGGAATTCGCCATGTTGGAGGCCTATCAGGCCTATGGCGACTACCACCAGATGGCGGATCTGACCCAGGAACTGATTCAGAAAGCTGCCCTTGCGGTGGCAGGGTCCACCACCGTGACCTGGGCCGATGGCACCGAGTATGACCTGGGGGGTCAATGGGATCGGCTCAGTGTGTATGAAAGCCTCAGTGACGCTAGCGGCACGACAATCACCCCAGATACTTCGGTTGCTGACCTGGAGGCCATGGCGAAGAAGCTGGACATCGAAGTCGCCCAACCCACCCATGGCAAATATGTCGAGGAGCTCTGGGAGCACTTCGTGAAGGAGTCCTTGAGTAGACCCACCTTTGTCATGGACTATCCCGTCGATACCTCACCTCTGGTGCGAGCTCATCGTTCCCTCCCCGGTGTTGTCGAGAAGTGGGATCTCTATGTTCGAGGTTTTGAGCTGGCCACCGGCTATTCCGAACTAGTTGACCCTGTCATCCAACGTGAGCGCTTTATCGAACAAGCCAAACTCGCGGCGAAGGGCGATTTCGAAGCTATGAAGGTTGATGAGGATTTCCTTCGCGCCCTCGAGCACGGCATGCCTCCCACGGGAGGAATGGGTATGGGCATTGACCGGCTCTTGATGGCGATCACGGGTCTCGGAATTCGCGAGACGGTGCTCTTCCCGCTTGTTAAGTCGACCTAGTCGTCGAGGGGGAGGCCGCGCTTGGCGCGTTCTTCGCGCTCAACCTTCTTGTAGGTTTCGCGCTCACCGCGGTCCGCGGTCAGAATTGCGCGCATGATGAACCAGAAGATGAGGCCAATCAGAATGGTCGGGGTCACCGAGAACAGAGCGTTGGCCCAAAAGTTTTCGATCATTCCGGAGTCCTAACTGAAAAGCCCGCCGAGGGCCACAATGGCGACGAGGCCACCCACCAAAATCATCAGACCCACCCTTGCAGGGGGGAATGCAGACTTTTTCGGGGCGTTGGCCACGGATAAGAGCTTAGGTAGTCAAACCTGAGGTTTGCTGACATCTCACGCTAGGGGCGAACACAGCCCCACGGGGCAAAACGAGCGCATATTCTCGTGGTCACGAGCGTGGGCGAGGTGTCTCGCCGAATAAGGAGTGAAAAAGATGTTTGAGAGGTTTACCGACCGGGCTCGCCGAGTCGTGGTCTTGGCGCAGGAAGAAGCCAAGATGTTGAACCACAACTACATCGGTACCGAGCACATTCTTTTGGGTTTGATCCACGAGGGTGAGGGTGTCGCGGCGAAAGCGCTCGAGTCACTCGAGATTTCCTTGGAAGCTGTTCGCGAGCAGGTTCAAGAGATTATTGGCCAGGGGCAGCAAGCGCCGACCGGTCACATTCCGTTCACTCCTCGCGCCAAGAAGGTTTTGGAGCTGAGTCTCCGCGAAGCCCTGCAGTTGGGCCACAACTACATCGGTACCGAGCACATTCTGTTGGGTCTGATTCGTGAGGGCGAGGGGGTTGCCGCTCAGGTCTTGGTGAAGCTGGGTGCCGATCTGAATCGGGTCCGCCAACAGGTCATTCAGTTGCTTTCGGGCTACCAGGGTAAGGATCCGGTGTCGGTGGGCGGCTCAGAGTCTGTCGGTAGCGACAAGGGCTCGCAGGTGTTGGATCAGTTTGGACGCAATCTGACTCAGGCTGCCCGTGAGGGAAAGCTTGACCCGGTTATTGGTCGTGAGCGAGAGATGGAGCGGGTCATGCAGATCCTCTCTCGTCGCTCGAAGAACAACCCTGTTCTCGTGGGTGAGCCCGGAGTGGGAAAGACCGCGGTGGTGGAGGGTCTGGCGCAAGCCATCGTGAAGGGCGATGTCCCCGAGACCCTGAAAGACAAGCAGCTCTACTCCCTCGACCTGGGCTCTCTGATTGCGGGGTCTCGGTACCGCGGTGATTTCGAGGAGCGCCTGAAGAAGGTCACGAAGGAGATTCGCACGCGCGGCGACATCATCGTCTTTATTGACGAGATTCACACCCTGGTGGGCGCGGGTGCCGCGGAGGGAGCCATCGACGCGGCCAGTATTTTGAAGCCGCTCCTCGCTCGCGGCGAGCTCCAGACGGTGGGTGCCACCACGCTCGATGAGTACCGCAAGCACTTTGAGAAGGACGCTGCTCTGGAGCGGCGTTTCCAGTCGGTGCAGGTGCACCAGCCGAGCCCAGCTCACACCATCAACATTTTGAAGGGTCTGCGGGATAAGTACGAGGCGTTCCACCGAGTGTCCATCACCGATGGTGCGATCGAGGCGGCGGTGAATCTGTCCGACCGTTACGTTCAGGATCGTTTCTTGCCGGATAAGGCCATCGACTTAATTGATGAGGCCGGAGCGCGTCTGCGTCTCTCGATTCTGTCGAGCCCGCCGTAGCTTCGGGAGTTTGACGAGAACATCGCCGATGTCCGCTCGCGGACGGAAGCTGCCATCGAGGGTCAAGACTTCGAGAAGGCAGCATCTCTGCGTGACGAGGAGAAGACCCTCTTGGGTGAGCGTCTCCAGTTGGAGAAGAAGTGGCGCAGTGGTGAAGCCGGCGGCACTGGTGTCGTGGACGAGGGCGTGATTGCCGAAGTTCTTGCGGCCGCTACCGGCATCCCAGTCTTCAAGCTCACCGAGGAGGAGACCGCGCGTCTGATGTTCATGGAGAAAGCCCTCCACGAGCGGGTGATCGGTCAGGAGCAGGCCATTTCGGTGCTCTCCAAGACGATTCGCCGCACCCGGGCTGGACTGAAAGACCCGAAGCGCCCGAGCGGTTCGTTCATCTTCGCCGGTCCGACCGGTGTGGGAAAGACCGAGCTTGCGAAGGCTTTGGCGGAGTTCTTGTTCGACGACGAGGACGCCCTCATCGCTCTGGACATGTCGGAGTTTGGCGAGAAGCACACGGTGTCACGTCTGTTCGGCGCCCCTCCAGGATTTGTCGGCTTCGAAGACGGTGGTCAACTGACCGAGAAGGTCCGTCGCAAGCCCTTCAGCGTGGTGCTGTTCGACGAGATCGAGAAGGCACACCCCGATATCTTCAACTCCCTCTTGCAGGTGTTGGAGGAGGGTCGTTTGACCGATGGTCAAGGTCGCGTCGTCGACTTCAAGAACACCGTCATCATCATGACGACCAACCTGGGAACCAAAGACATCACGGGTGGTCCCGTCGGGTTCACGCTCGAGGGTGACAACGAGGCCAGCTACCAGTCGATGCGCGCCAAGGTTGTGGAGGAGTTGAAGAAGAACTTCAAGCCCGAGTTCCTCAACCGTGTCGATGAGACCATCGTCTTCCCGCAGCTCAACCAGGACGAGCTCATGCAGATTGTGCACCTGTTCATCAAGCGACTGGGTGACCGTTTGCTCGATCGCGACATGACGATGACGGTGTCTGATGAAGCCAAGAAGCAGCTCATCGTGTTGGGCTGGGATCCAACCCTGGGTGCGAGACCACTGCGTCGCGCCGTCCAGCAAAATGTGGAGGACCCGCTTAGTGAGCGCATACTCCAAGGTGAGTTGAACCCTGGTGAGCACATCACGGTGGGCTTCGATGGCACTGAGTTCACCTTCACGAGTAAGAAGCGTGAAGAGGAGCCGGTGGAAGCGGGAGTGCTCGAGTCCTAAGCGCTACGCTGTCCTGGTGGTAGAGCCTCAGAACTGGACGATTCGCCGTGCGCGCACGGCAGATATCCGCGCTATTTCGGCGCTGATCGAGCCCCTGGTGGAGTCCAGGGTTTTGCTCGGCAAAGACCTCGTCGTGCTCTATGAAGCAGTCCAAGAATTCACCGTTGCGACAACACCTGAGGGCGACATCGTGGGGTGTGGGGCTCTGCATGTGTTCTGGGAGAACTTGGGCGAAATCAGGACCCTGGCTGTGTCCCCGAATTACCTGGGTCACGGAATCGGAACCGCGATTGTCCGATCTCTGGAGGAGCAAGCGAGGGAGCTGGGGCTCAGCACTCTGTTCTGTCTGACCTTCGAGGTGGACTTTTTCGAAAGTAACGGCTTCCACGAGGAGCACGACTCGATTGTCGATTCAGAGGTGTATGTCGAGTTGGTCCGCTCACCAGATGAGGGTGTTGCGGAGTTCCTGGATCTCGCTCGGGTGAAACCCAATACGTTGGGTAATTCACGTATGGTCAAGGAGCTTGGCTAGACCTGAGATTTCCCAGGCTCGCCGGGGTTAACCCCCTGTTTTGGGGCTCTCCAGTCGTACCCTAGGGCTATGTCACAGGCTCAGCGCCCGCTCCCCGCGTCGGTCTATTGGCGCCGACGACTGGTGGTGTTCGGTGGTTTGCTCGCCGTCATTGCGGTCATCGTCTTGATCGTGGTTCGACCCGGTTTTGGCACGACAGCCGAGCCTGTCGAAGAAGAGGTCACCGAGGAGCTCGCTGTGGTCGAGGTTCCGAATTGTCTTCCGAGCCAACTCGAACTTACGGCCCGCACCGACCAGTCGAGCTATGACGCGGGTGTGAACCCGCAGCTGTGGATGGGCGTCAAGAACATCTCTGCCGTGGAGTGCTCGGTCGATGTCGGAACCGATGTGCAGAAGTACGTAATTTCCTCCGGTCCGGACTTGATTTGGTCCTCGGATGATTGCCAGACCGATTCTGTTCCTTTCGAAATCACCCTGCCTCCGGGGTCCGAGCAGGAAACGTCGTCTATTCCGTGGGATCGCACCCGTTCAACTCCTGACACCTGTGGGGGTGAGCGCCCCGTGATGCCAGCGGGTGGAGCGAGCTACCACTTGACGGTTCACTTGGGCAGCCTCGAATCGGCCGAAACTAAGCAGTTCTTGCTCTACTAGAACGCGGGCTTCTTACTCTTCTGGGGGCTTGTCGAAAAGGCGTGGGTAATCGCCTCATGGATTCCAGGGGTCGTGTGGTCGAGGACTGAGCTGAAACCCAGCCGGGCTGCCTCAGAGGCTCGTTGACCGGCCTGCGTCACGGCGCGAATTTCTCCCGCAAGACTGATTTCCCCGATTGCTGCCATCTCGTGGGAGAGGGGAACGTCCTTGGAGGCGCTGGCGATTGCGAGTGCTATCGCTAGGTCTGTCGCGGGCTCGTGAACCTTAATCCCCCCGACGGTGGAGACATAGACATCTGCTGACGACACCGGAAGTCCTGCACGCCTCTCCAGGACAGCGAGAATCATGGCCACTCGAGATGATTCGACACCATTCACAACTCGGCGCGGCTGAGCGGCGGTGCTGGGAACCACGAGTGCTTGGATTTCAACCGGGAGGGCCCTTCTGCCCTCGAGGGCAATAGTTGTGCACGTTCCACTGACTGTTTTGGCGCTGTGTGACCGGAAGAGGGAACTCGGGTCGGGAACTTCGACGATTCCCTCACCGGTCATTTCAAAACATCCGACCTCATCGGTGGGACCAAACCGGTTCTTCAGGGCTCGCACAAATCGGAGAGAGGTTTGTCGGTCACCTTCGAAGTGGCAGACCACGTCCACGAGGTGTTCGAGCGTTCGAGGCCCCGCGACTTGGCCATCCTTGGTCACGTGTCCGACCAGGATGATGGGCATCGCCGAGTTCTTGGCCACTCGGATCAATGTCGCCGCGACTTCTCGCACCTGGGCAACCCCGCCGGCCGTGCTCTCCAGAACACCCGAGGTGACAGTTTGAATAGAGTCAACGATGACGAGCTCGGGTTGCACCTGATCAATGTGTCCAAGGACTGTTCCCAGATCTGTTTCATTGGCCAGGAAAAGATTGTCATCCAGACCGTGGGTGCGGGAGGCTCGCAGGTAGACCTGACCGGCGGATTCTTCCGCGCTCACGTACAGAACCTTTTTCCCGCCGCGTGCGACGTGGGCCGCCATTTCGAGAAGCAGAGTGGATTTTCCCACCCCTGGTTCACCGGAGAGCAAAATGACGGCTCCCGGCACAATTCCTCCACCCAGGACACGGTCAAACTCGCCTACCCCGCTCGGGATATGACCGCTTTCACTGCCCGTGTGCTCAGAAATAGGCTTGGCGGTCTTGTCGCCACTGGGGATCACGGCGACCGCCTGGCGTGAAGCGCTCGTCGGGGCTCCGACCTCGAGTACGGTTCCCCACGATTGACATTCGCCACACCGTCCCACCCATTTGAGGGTGGTCCAGCCACATTCATCGCAGCGAAAAGGAGACTCGGTTTTTGCCATGCCTCGAGCCTAGAGCCCGCCTCTGACCGAGTCTGAAGGGGTCTGGAGTGTCTGTGTAAACTAGCGGGCGGTACCGTGTCCGAGCGGCCTAAGGTGCAACTCTCGAAAAGTTGTGTGGGTGCAAGCCCACCGTGGGTTCAAATCCCACCGGTACCGCCAGTTTTTGCTCCAGGATGGAAGCCATGGCGCTCTACAAGGTTCTGCTCTACTACTGCTTTACTCCGCTGGCAGACCCTGACGCTATTCGGCTGTGGCAACGAGATCTCTGCGAGTCACTGGGTTTGGGTGGGCGCATCATCATCGCCCCGCACGGCATTAACGGCACCGTGGGTGGGGAGTTGTCCGCGGTCAAGAAGTACTGGAGAAAGACCCGCGAATACGCACCATTTCGGGATATCGACTTCAAATGGAGCGAGGGCAGTGGTCCGGAGGATTTCCCGAGGCTGAGTGTCCGAGTCCGCGACGAGCTTGTGGGATTTGGGGCTCCCGATAAGGTGTCAGTCGACGAGGGAGGCATCATCGGGGGTGGTCGCCACCTCACCCCAGAACAGCTCCACGATCTTGTGGAAGAAAAACCTGTCACGTTTTTTGATGGGCGCAACAGGTGGGAAGCGGAGATTGGCCGCTTCAAGGACGCGATTGTTCCCGAAACACGCACCTCTCATGATTTTGTCCGCGAACTAGAAAGCGGAAAGTATGACCACCTCAAAGACCAACCGGTCGTGACCTATTGCACCGGCGGTGTTCGCTGTGAAGTGCTCTCGGCAATGATGATTAAACGGGGCTTCCGCGAGGTGTACCAAATGGACGGCGGAATTGTCCGTTACGGCGAGAAGTATGGGGATGCTGGCTTGTGGGAGGGCTCACTCTATGTCTTTGACAACCGCAAAGCCGTCACGTTTTCCTCCTCACCCGCAGTCATTGGGCGCTGCGTCCTGTGTGAGCAGCCCTCGTCCAGGATGCAGAACTGTTCCAGTCCCGAGTGCCACCTGGAGTCGGTGGTGTGTGAATCGTGTTCCACGGAAGAGTTCTGGTGCGAAGAGGATCGAGACCGCGCCGAACCAAGTGCCTAAATTCCAGAGACACCTAACGCTGTTCCGATTCCCCAA
>JAYOYJ010000006.1:20016-27630 GCA_038153485.1 Pontimonas sp.
CGAGAGCCAGAGCGCCTCCGCCCATCACTCTGAACACCGGGCGCAGGATGGGGCTCTGGCCGAGGTAGGCCCCCACGCCACCGGTAATTCCCAGCGCGAGGAGGGACGCGGCAAATGTCAGGGGAATACGGATACTTTCAGGACCCAGAACAATGGCGACCATGGGCAGTATCGATCCCGCGAGGAAAGCGAGCGCTGACGAGATCGCGGCGTGCCAGGGGTTTGTGAGGTCCAGCTCGTTGATGCCGAGTTCTGCCTCCAAGTGCGCGGCAACGGCATCATGTTCGGTGAGTTCTTGGGCGACCAGAGCTGCGGTCGATGCACTCAGACCCCGTTGTTGATAGAGCTCTGCTAGCTCCTGAAGCTCAGCTTCAGGGTGTTCCTCTAATTCTTCGCGCTCACGCTTGATCAGGGATGCTTCGCTATCTCGTTGTGAGGAGACGGAAACGAACTCTCCGAGTGCCATCGATAGTGACCCAGCGATGATTCCTGCCGTGCCGGCGATGAGAATGGGTCCTGGGTCGGATGTGGCGGCGGCCACTCCGACGACCAGTGCGGAAATGGAAACAATCCCATCGTTGGCGCCCAAAATTCCAGCCCTGAGCCAGTTGAGCCGGGGTGCAAAATTGAGCCGATGAGGCTCAAACTCTTGCGCACTGGACACTCCTCGAGTCTACTGCGCGCTGTTTTGTGCGCTCGCGAGTGTCTCAAAACCAACGGGTTCCGGGTTCTACACTCGACGTGGGAGCACTCACCCCACACCACGCTCTGCCGCATCACCAGGAGGACGAGATGTCAGGTGAATCTGCAGTGCCCGGCGCAGATCAGGGTGTTGTCGCACGACTGAGGGAAAACGGAGAAAACCTTGTGGTGGCAACTCTCGCCATCGCCGCCGTAGTTCTCGGGACCATCGTGACCGTGTTCTTTCCGCCCCCACCCGGTCCCCTCATCGTGTTGAGTGATTCCGGTGCCACGTCAGCGGAATCGTGGGGTGAATCTGCGCTGTACATCGACTATGAGTACGTGCCAGGAGCTGACTTATCTGATTTACCCGGCTCTGGAGTTGTGTATCAGCTGGAGTTATCGGGAGACCCACTTCAGATCCTTGCTGGTTTGGGCGAGGTCTATGGACTCGAAGGCACACCCGTGGCGAGTCAGTATTTCGATGAGGTGTGGCCAGGCTACGTCTTGGGGCCTGAGGATTGGAGTGGCCCGACGCTCAATCTCACGTGGAGTGGAACTGGACCCTGGTACTACAGCGACCCCGATGCCTACCAGCAGCCCACGTGCAGGGAGATAGAACCCGAGGAGAGCTCTGAGGAGCTCGGAGGGTTCGAGTGTGAAAACCCCGAGCCAAGCGGGCCACTACCCAGTGTCGCCGAAGCTACGGACATGGCTGTGGAATTGTTCCAGAAGTCCGGTCTGAATGTGACTGCGTCGGAGGTGACGGTTCTGGCCAACGACGAATGGGGCGTCGGGTTGAGTGCGATTCAGACGATTGAGGGAGTAGACACCGCTCTGGAATGGAGCGTGTTTTTTGCACCAGGTCCGACGCTTGCATCGGTATCGGGTCACGCGGCGACACCGCAATCACGGGGTGTTTTCGACACCGTGAGCCCCCGGGACGCCCTGGAGAGACTCGAGTCTGGGCAATGGTGGGGCAGCCCAGCGCCCCTCTACCATTCGGGGTTTGACAGTGTCTTCGAGGACAACCACTCCTTTGATGAACCTCTGTCTTTCGAGCCTGGTGACGTCATTACCGTGACGGTCGAGAGCGCGGACGAGGCTCCCCTGTTGATTTGGGATGCCCAGGGGACCGCGTGGCTCGTTCCCGGATACATCATGAGGCATGGGGATGAACCGTGGAATGCCTCTGCGGTAATCTCCGTCGAGGAAGGGGTGATTGAATTACCTGACCCCGTAATGGTGGACATCATGCCCATTCCTGAAGGAGAACAATCGTGACACACAGAGCACTCGGTCCCTGGCAAGTTTTTCCCATCGGGCTTGGCTGTATGAACGTGTCGTGGCCCAAGGGAGCCGCTGTTGACCCAGAATTGAGGGCCTCGAGTGCGATTCCAGGCATCCAGGCAGGACTCGATGCTGGAGTGACTCTGCTCGATACCGCCGACATATATGCTCCCGCGTGGGATCAGGTTGGACACAACGAGCGTTTTGTAGCGGAGGCCCTGGCGGGATGGGACGCTGCACCCGAGCGCAAAGCTTCGGTACTGATTGCGACCAAGGGAGGCATCACCCGAAGCGACGGTGAGAAGTGGGGCCGAAACGGATCCCTCGACTATTTGGTGGGAGCGGCGGAGAGATCTCGGGAGCGTCTCGGGGTTGACGTTATTGACCTGTGGCAGCACCACCGGCTTGATCCCTCGATTTCTTTTGAGACGCAGTTCGAGAATGTTCTGGAGCTCAAAAGTCGCGGATTGGTTCGCGAAATTGGTGTCTCAAACTATTCCGCGGCTCACCTCGAGAAAGCTCTCGACATTGGTGGTGGGCCCAGGGATGGCGGGTTAATTTCGATTCAGAACGAGTTCAGCCCTCTCTATCGTCACGATTTAGACGTCCTGGAGATATGTGAACAGCACGGGATTGCCTTTTTGCCGTGGTCTCCACTAGGTGGTTCCAAAAAGGTCAATCGCATCACGAGCGGCGAAACCGGCACTTTTGTGACGATGGCCCAGGAGAAGCAGGTCAGTCCCGAATCGTTGGTTCTCTCCTGGCTGCTAGCGTACTCGCCCGTCATCATCCCTATCCCGGGTGCTACGCGAGTGGAGTCCATCCGGGATGCCGTGTCAGCTGCAGACCTCAGCCTTACCGATGAGGAGCGAGATGCGCTGACTGCTTCGCTTCCCCAGAGTTTGCTCCGGTCCGAGGAGTTAGAGCCCAGCCCGCCGTGGCGCGATGAGGTTTAGGCTCCGGAACTCACGGGTGCAATCTCTGCAGCTCCCAAGATGCGCCAGCCCTCGGCAGTTTTGATGAGCTCGTAGTAATAGGTGTACACCTCACCAGAGACCGTCGTGACGGTCACGACGGTGTTCCCCAAATCCCTCGGAAACAACACACAGTCGCTCAGAGTGTGCGAGCGGGATTCGAGCAAGCTCGAATAGCCCTCCCGGATGACGCGTTCGAACATCTCCTCGGTCACGTTTTGCTGGAAGGCCGGAGCGGCCCAGGAATACGCTTCAGAGAAATTTCCCGCCCGGAGGGCCTCGATTTGAGCGCCAATGGTGGCGCTCATGGCTCGATCGTTGTCGACATCACATGGTGCGGGAGCCGTAAGGTTCGACGAATCGTCCAACTCAGATTCGATTGGACTGGTCGGTTGGGGGATTTCCGCGTTCTCAGTGGCTGCGCATGAGCTCACCAGGAGAACAACGCCCACCAGCCAAGAAACTAGCTTCATTATCTGTCCTCCTCGAATCACACTGTGGCAGGGGTAGCTGGGCGTTTGCGCAGTGGGGTGCTGATTCAGGAGTAAGTTTTGGTAGGTGAACGCCATTATTCGCTTTATTACTGGTCCGAAAACCGCGTGGGTGACGCTCCTGATTGGGCTTATCTTTGCCGCTCTCTCTTTCACCGTTTTCGCTGCGGAAGAGTCCAATGTCAGTCCAGATAACGGGCTTCCGGATGATTCCGAGGTGATTCTGGTCGACCAGGCATTGGCGGATATGCCGGGTTCCGAGGGGACTGCCGCGGTTGTGGTTCTGGCGAAGGCTTCCGGTGAGTTCACCGATGGCGAGATTGTCTGGTTACAGGGTGAGTTTGATCCGATGATTCAGATGCCCACTGGTGGCGTCAATGAGCTGTTCACGGAGTTTTCAAACCTGGAGATTATGGGCGAAGCATTCGTGCCACCCGCGACGATTTCGGACGACAACACGACAGCTGTCGTCACCATCCCCATGGATGAGATCGATGATGTCGACGAGCGAGCAGAGCGCGTCGCTGAGATTCGAACTCTCATAGGAGAGGAGACACTTCCTGGTGTCGAGGCCTACGTGACTGGTCCTGAGGGATTCCAGGTGGATCTTGCGGGAGTGTTCGCCGGAGCTGATTTCACCTTGCTTCTGGCCACAGTGCTCATTGTGATTGTGCTGTTGCTCGTCACCTATCGAAGCCCCATCCTCTGGATTGTGCCATTGCTCGTTGTGGGAACAGCCGATGGCATGGCTGGTCAGATTGGACGCAACGTGGCGGCGTTCTTCAACATCACGGCGGATGGCTCCATCACGGGAATCCTTTCGGTCCTCGTCTTTGGTGCCGGAACGAACTATGCCCTGCTTCTTATCGCTCGGTATAAGGAGGAGCTACTCCTCATTGAAGACCGCCATGAGGCGATGACCCGAGCTGTGAAGGGTGCCGGTCCAGCGATTCTTGCGTCGGGGGGAACTGTTGCATTGGCACTGTTGACACTGAGCTTTGCCGAGCTGGGCGGGAACCGTGCACTAGGTCTGGTCTGTGCAAGTGGAATCGTCGTGGCCATGATTGCTGCTTTGGGTGTCTTGCCGGCTGCGATTGTGGTTTTTGGTCGGGGACTTTTCTGGCCGTTTGTGCCCAAGTTCGGTGGAGTGAACAAGTCAGAGACCGGGTGGTGGGCAAAGCTCGGTAAGGGTGTGAGCAGGCGTCCCGTCACCGTTGCGATTCTGGGTATTGCACTGCTCGGTGGTTTGACCGTCGGCTCGACTGGAATCACGATCGGAATCCCTGAAACGGAACAGTTCCGAGTGAAGCCAGAAGCTGTCACCGGTATTGAAGTTCTGGGAGAAGCCTTCCCCGCGGGAGCGAGTGCTCCCACCCAAGTGATCGCGGTCAATGACTACGCAGACGAAATCATCGATGCCGCACTGGACTCACCACTGGTCGCCTCAGCTGAGGTCGTGGATCAGAACGATGACTTCTCCCGAATTGATGTTGTCCTCGACGCGGAAGGTGGTAGCGAGGAAGCGTATGCGGCCATCGAAACGTTGCGGGCAAATGTTCAGTCAGTTCCCGGAGCAAACGCCCTCGTCGGCGGAGACGATGCGACGCGCCTCGCAGTGAAGCAGGCCTATGAGCGAGACCAGCTTCTGGTCATTCCGCTCATCCTCGTGCTGGTGTTTATTGTCTTGGTCCTCCTCTTGAGGGCCTTGCTCGCGCCCATTCTTCTCCTGGGAAGTGTGGTGCTCTCGTTCTTCTCAGCGATGGGCGCCGCGTGGTTGATTTTCCAGAACGTGTTTGGAATGTCGGGGCTGGACTTCAGTGTCTTCCTCTACTCCTTCTTGTTCCTAGTTGCTCTGGGCGTTGACTACAACATCTTCCTGGTGTCGAGAGCACGGGAAGAGTCGGCGAACTTGGCAGACAGTGTTCGCCAACCGACTCGTCAGGCGATGATCAAAGCTTTGGGAGCCACCGGTGGAGTCATCACCAGTGCGGGAATCCTGTTGGCCGCTGTGTTCGCGGTCCTCGGGGTCCTTCCCTTGATTGCACTCTTCCAGGTCGGCATCATCGTTGGTATCGGAGTTCTCATCGATACCCTCCTGGTGCGGACTGTTGTGGTTCCCGCGTTGGCCTTCATCACGGGGGACACATTCTGGTGGCCCAGGAAAAAGCTCACCGCCAGTAAGTTCGGCTAATGCCTGAGCGCTCGTTTCGCTTCACCCACGCCATCACCAGAACCCCACCAGCCAGCGCGGTCGATGGTCTCCGGGCCGAGGATGTCGGAAACCCCGATGTGGGGGTGATGATGGCTCACCACGACGCATACGTTCATGCACTGACACAGGCCGGCCTCGAGGTTCGAGTCGTGGGTGCACTCGAGGACTTTCCCGACTCTTTGTTTGTCGAGGACACCGCCCTTTGTCTGCACGAAGGCGCCATAGTTTTGCGTCCTGGCGCCCCTACGCGCTTTGGGGAGTCTCTCGCCATGACCCCCCACCTCGAAGATGTGTACACCGAGGTTCGGACACTCCAGGGCCCAGGTTTCATTGAGGGCGGGGATATTCTGACCACCGAGTCGGAAATTCTCGTGGGGAAATCTGAGAGAACGACCTCCGAGGGGATAGAGGAGCTCAGACGCACCGTGGCTGACTGGGGTTACACGGTTCGAGAGGTCACGACCCCTCCCGGAGTCTTGCACTTCAAATCGGATTGCTCTCTCTTGGATGGATCGACAATTCTCTCGACTCCGAGGCTTTCCCAAAGTGGTTGCTTTGAGGGATACACGGTGATCGATGTTGCAGAGGGTGAAGAGCCTGCTGCCAATAGCATTCGCGTGAATGACGTCGTGTTCATGCCCCGCGGCTTTCCTCTCACGACCGAGCGTGTCCGCGAGGCGGGCTTTGTTGTCATCGAGTTAGAGAACTCGGAGTGCCAAAAAATTGACGGTGGGCTCTCGTGCTTATCGCTTCGTTTCACACCCCGCTAGCGTTCGTCGAGCCCCCACGCTTGCCCATAGCCTCCCTCTGCCTCGGGCTTAGCCATCAGGTCGAGGAAAGGTTTCGCATCGAAGGCTTCAGGACCGTGGACTCCCGTGCCAGACCACACACCGGTGGCGAGTAGTTCCAGAGCGAGGGCGGGAGCTAACGCTGTTTGCCACACCACGCACTGTGCGTCGTAGTTTTCCATCGTCCAGGCGTTATCGATCGCGTGATACAGGTACACCTCACGTGGTGAACCATCAGGGCCAGTTCCGGTGACCAAGGTTCCCGCACAGGTCGTCCCACTCATGCGCTCACCCAGGGTTGCTGGATCAGGCAGTACCGCCGCCACCAGGTCGCGCGGAGCCACTGAGGCGACGGAGCGCTTGCCATCGCTATCGGGAGCCGTGCGGACCGATATCGGAGTGGTGGAATCAAGCCCCATCAGATTGAGGGTCTTGAGAACCCCAATAAATTCATCACCGAGTCCGTATTTGAAGGTCACCCGCTTCGCGTCAAGGTAGCGAGGGACCAGCGCCACTTCTTCGTGTTCGACATTCACACACTCGACGGGTCCGATTCCCGCCGGGAAGTCGAAGACTTCGGGTTCACTGAAGGGAGCCGTGGTAAACCAACCGGCATCTTTCTCCCAGATCAAAGGAGGGTTCAGGCATTCCTCGATGGTCGTCCAGATGCTGAACGAGGGTGCAAAGATTTCGCGACCTTCGTCATCGGTGACCACAAGATTCGCGCCATCTCGAACACCGATTTCGTCAATCTCGCTAAAGAGGTGATCTGCTGCATATCGGGCGAACACATCTGAGATTCCAGGCTCAACCCCCATACCCACGAGGGCAAGTCGACCGGCTTTGTCCCACTCGGCGGATTTCTCGAACTGGTAGTCACCAAGCTTGATCCCGGTTTTCTGGTGGGGGTCACTGGGGTGGGGGTGGGACAGGCTCATTGCCATATCCATATAGTCAGCACCGGCTGCCAGCGAGCCATCAAAAATGGCCTCCACAAACGAGGGCTCCACGGCATTCATCACCACGGTGGAGCCGTGTGTGAGGGCTGCCTCTGTCACATTTGCGGCTGATGAGGCATCGATTTGCGCAGCACTAAATTTTGGGGATGCATCGGGGAATCGATGGGCAATCCACTCGAGCACGCCCTCTGCTCGAGACATGTCGTAGTCAGCGACAAC
>JAYOYJ010000007.1:0-27146 GCA_038153485.1 Pontimonas sp.
GGTTGTTAGGGGTGTCTTCTTTGGAGGAACTCGAACCCGGACACGTCAAGCAGCTACAGAGACTCATCCCTCGCGCGTGACCGCAGACGGGCTCGTCGAGCAGCTCGGGCTGCTCGGTGTTTTTATTGCAGGAGCAATCCCGTGGCTCGAAGCCATCACCGTCATTCCCGTGGGGATACTTTTTGGACTGAATCCGCTCCTCACCTTCATTCTTGCGATTGCCGGCAATGTGATCACGGTCGTCTTCTTTGCTTACTCGAGCGGTCAGATTTTGAGCTGGAATGCTCGACGCAGAGAACTCAAGCATGGAGCGGGGGCATCGGATTCTCGGGGTGAACGAGCCCGACGAATATTTGATCGCTACGGGATCTTCGGAATGGCCATCCTGGGTCCGCTCATTATTGCCACGCAATTCGCGGCTGCGGTCGCAGTATCGTTCGGTGTTTCACCGCTCAAGTCATCGCTCGTCGTGTCCGCAGGTGCAGCGCTGCTCGGTATTGTTGCGGGAGCGATCACCATGGGACTGATTGCCCTGTAAGGACGGTGTGAGCCCTAGCTATGAGTCTTGTCGTTCGAGAAGCGAAACCTTCACAGGTAGCACACCTGATGGAGGCCTCTACCATCTTGTTGCAATCCCTCTACCCCGAAGAAAGCAACCATCTGGTGGATCCCACGGATTTCACCAAAGAAGGCAACATGTTGCTCGCCGCTGAGGAACTCGATACGCCGATTGGGTGTGTGGGGTATGTCCACCACCCCGACTACGCCGAGGTCAAGAGATTGTTCGTCAGTCAAGAGTTCCGCGGGCAAGGTGTTGCGCGAGTCTTGATGGCTGAGCTTCACAGCAGGGCACTAGACGCTGGGCATACCTTCGTGCGACTGGAGACGGGAATCCACCAGCGCGAGGCGATGAGTCTATTTGAGTCGCTGGGGTACAACATTCGTCCACCTTTTGGCGACTATGTGGATGATCCTCTGAGTGTCTTTATGGAAAAGAAACTCTCCTAGGACGGCGAGAGAAACTCACACCGTGAACCCGGTGCTGTGCAAAGTTTGCGGTCAAATGTTGCGAGAGGAGCTCCTAAAGACTCCGCGAGTACCACATACGTCGCGTCGTAGCTCGTCACGTTGGGGTGGAGCTCCCACATGCGAGGCACGAAAGGTCCGTGAGGGTAGAAGTCTTCGACTGCGTCTCGTAGGTCAATAAGCGCATCATGACCCTTTTGGGCGGTGAGCAGACCCTGTGGCACCGAAACAGGCGCCTCTAGACTGAGGGCATGGTCGCTCTTACTCTCCCCAGGCTTCACTGGGGAGCAACGAATAGCGCGAGAAGGGCGCTCGTTGTGCACGGGCTCGGTTCTTCCGCGGCCACGACCTGGCAGGTTTCTGAGGCTCTTGCTGGGGATGGCTGGTCGGTCACCGCCATTGATCTTCGCGGACACGGGTCCGCTCCGCGAGCGAGCAGCTATCGGATTGCGGACTTCGCCGAAGACCTTCGTCACACCACTCCCGATGGCGGTGGGAGCTGGGATGTCGTCATCGGGCACTCCATTGGTGCCGCAAGCGCGGTTGTCGCTACCCACCACGAGCCCTCCTGGACGAAGCGGCTCATTCTGTTGGATCCCGCTCTCGAGCTAGGCGATGCCACCCGAGAGCAGGTCCTCGTGAATCAACGCCAGGGTCACCTCCACCAGGGGGTGGACGACATTCAGGAGGCTAATCCGCACTGGCACCCGCTGGATGTCGAGATCAAAGTCCAGGCTCATCGTCAGGCCAGTTTGTTTGCGCTGGAGCACGCGGTGTTCGATAACGATCCGTGGAATGTGACGAGGGAAGCCACCACCGTGACCATCCCCACCCACGTGATTGGCGCAGACCCGTCACAAGGTTCGATGTTTTGCAACGACTATGCGAAGCGGATGGTCGAGGCCAATGACCAGATGACCTATGAGGTCATCGAGGGCGCTGGGCACAGCGTGCACCGAGACAAACCCCAAGACACCATCACGGCAATCCTGCGCTACCTGGGCTAGGCCCGCTCTTTCACCACCCGAATCGGGGTGGTGGGTGGGCTCGGGTTATCGACCAATCGTGCAATCTCTTCGGCAAACTTCTCTCGAATGACATGGTCCGCGCCATCCACCTTGGTGGAGGCCACCCCTCGCATGCGCTCGATGAGGCGCAAGCCGGCCGGTGCCATGAAGGGATCTCTCGTTCCCCAGATAGCGTCCACGGGGATTCTCACCTGGGCTAAGTCGGTCACTGCAGTTTGGGTTTCGATGCAGTGCTCGAGGGAGAGGCTGACGGCCCGCCAGTTTTTCTCGGTGACCTCCAGGCCCCCCTTCATCGGGACCAAGAGCGAGGCCGCTCGAGCTGCTGCTTCGGTGAAGGTGCGGTTGGTGCGCATATAGCTGTGAAGCTTCTTGTAGGCCTCCATCTGGAATCGCTCCAGTGGATCGAGCACCGCCTCACCGGGCAAATAGATCGGCGGCGACACCAGAATCAGGTGCGAGAGTAGCGACAGGTTTCGTGCGGCGTAGCGAGCAGCTATCAATGAACCCAGCGAATGACCCACCAGGGTGGCTCGTCCCCGAATCCCTAGCGAGCGCAGAGTGCGCTCCACCGAGGCGACGTGCTCCTCAAGCGTGTAGGTCGCACTCGTGGGAGCTGGAGACTCACCAAAGCCCAAGAGGTCTATCGCAATCACGCGATGACTATCTCGGAGCAGGGGTACCACCATGTCCCAGGTGGCAGAGGTGGAGGCTAAACCGTGGAGCAAAACGACGGGGTGGCCGGCACCCTCGTCCGCCGCAACGTGAAGGGAGGGAGCCTTCGGTCCGAAAAGGGCATCCAGTATTCCCATAACCCCAGTATCGCGCGCTCGAGCATGAGGAAACTGCATAGGAAGTTGTTATCGGGTGTAACCGAGTTGTGACCAGGTGCGGCTCTAGGGTGAAGCCATGACGTTTATGACCAAAGTTTCGGCCCTATCGCTCACCGCTCTTTTGGCGCTGACCGGATGCTCGTCCATGGCCGATTCTCTCGAAGAGACCAGTGTCTCAATGGGTATTCCTGACATCGCCTACACCGAGGACATGGCTGTGGAGATGGATATGCAGGGTCGCGCGGATGAGAGCGCTGCGTCTTTTGAGCCCGACATTATTCGCACCGGGTATCTGTCGCTGTCCGTCGACTCACCCTCCGACACGGCTGATAAAATTACAGGCGTCGTGGAGGCTGCCGGTGGACGCATTGCCTCACGTTCGGACTACACACCGGTCGACTACGGACAGCCCAGTTCTTACCTCGAGGCTCGGATTCCCTATGACGTTCTCGATGCGACCGTGGAGAGCATCCAAGGGTTGGGTGATGTGCAGGAGGTCTCCCTCAACAGCGTCGACGTGTCTCTGCAGAAGATTGACCTCGATGCCCGCATCGATGTTCTCGAGGCGGCCATTGAGAGGCTGAACGAGCTCCTCGCCGAAGCAGCCAGCACGTCTGATTTGATCGCTGTGGAGTCGGCGTTGTCGGAGCGCCAAGCCGAGCTTGATTCTCTCCAGTCACAGCGCGATTACCTGAGCGACCAGACACTTTTTGCCACACTCAGCATCTCTTTGATCACCCCCGCTAATGCCACACCAGCTGAGCCCGATGGCTTCCTCGATGGCATTGTGCGGGGCTGGGAGAGCATTCTCGCCTTCTTCGCGGGAACGATTGTGTGGGCGGGAATCCTGGTGCCCTGGCTGGGCTTCGTTGCCGTAGTTGTCGTCATCATCCTGGTCGTACGCAGGATCCGTCGCAGAAGCTAGGCTGGAGGATAGACATACGGAAAGTCGGATGATGGTAGCGATTGCCTTTCGAGGGTTGACGAAAATCTATGGAGGCGTCGCCGCAGTCGACAATTTCACGGCCGAAGTTCAGCCCGGTCGCGTCACCGGTTTTCTCGGCCCCAACGGAGCAGGAAAGTCCACGGCTTTGCGTTGTCTCGTAGGACTGTCCAGGCCCACCAAAGGTCGCACCAGGATTCTGGGGAAGCGCTATCCGCAGCTGAAAAACCCGATTCACCACGTGGGAGCGGTGCTGGATTCGAGGGGTTTCCACCCGGGTCTCACCGGCTACCAAAATCTCCGGGTGTTGGCCTCAATGGGAGGATTCCCGGGATCCAGAGTGGATGAGGTGCTCGCCAATGTGGAGCTCACGGAGGCCAGAAACAAGAGAGTCAAGGGCTACTCACTCGGGATGAAGCAACGACTATCCCTGGCTGCAGCGCTCCTCGGCGATCCTGACGTATTGATCCTAGACGAGCCCGCCAATGGCCTCGACCCTGCCGGTATTGCGTGGTTGAGAGGGTTTATTGCGGACCAGGCGAAGGCCGGAAAAACCGTTCTCGTGTCTTCCCACCAGTTGGCCGAGCTTCAAAACGTGGTCGACGATGTGATCATCATCAACCGCGGGAAACTCGTGGCGTCAGGAACTCTCGAGGAGATTACCGGTGGCCAGACTCTGGAAGAGGCTTTCTTGCGACTCACCAGCGGGGTGAGCTCATGAGACTCCTCGCGGCTGAGCTTCGGAAACTGACCTATCAGAGGGCCATGTGGGGTTTGCTGGTTGCTGCTGTTGCTTTTGCAGCACTGGGAACAGCCTCGACCCCGGTCATTTTTGATCAAACCAGCGATGGTCTCGGTTTTGGAACCCTCGAAGATCAGGGCGTTGTTGATTCGGTCTATGCCAACGCCATTTCGGGCTACATCTTCGCCATCTTGGTGGGGGTGTTGATTGTTGCGGGAGAGTTCCGCCATGGAACAGCAGTGGCGACATACGTGGCAGCACCGCGTCGGGGGCAAGTGTTCGTGGCGAAACTCGTGGCCTCAGTGGTTGCGGGTGTAGTGCTCATGATTATCTCCACGCTCGGCGGAATCCTCGCGGGACTCATCGCGCTGGAGTTCTATCCAGAAGCCGCCGACCCGAGTGTTGACATCTTTGTGAACACCTCGATTGCGGCTGTTGTTTCTGGGGCGGTATTGGGAGTTCTGGGCGCCTCCATTGCCGCGCTTCTGCGCTCTCAGATCATCTCGCTCATCGGAGTACTGATTTGGCTCTTCGCCATCGAGCCAATTTTGCTCTTACTCTTCCCCGACCAAGGGAAGTTCTTCCTCCAGGGCCTGATTACAGCGATTATGGCTCTCGACGTCGAATCTGATCAGTTCAACTTTGACACCGCGAATTTCACCGACCCGGTCTCAGCAACCCTGTTACTGCTGGGCTACGCGCTGGTCTTCGCGATTGCCTCCTTGGTGGTCAGTATTCGGCGCGACGTCGAATAACTAAGGAGTTCCCAGCACACTGCGCAGTGTGAGAACTCGGCGCAGAGACTGCTCGACATGGTCCAGCGAGACCTGCCCGTCGAGGACCGCTTGCTCCATCGCATCGAGCATCTGGGTGTAGGTGTCGTAGGTGGGGTCCGCCGCGGGATCGACGGCCAACATGATCAGGTCATGACCGGAGACAAGGGCTGCCACGGCGAGAGCCGCTGGTTCGCGGTATTGCTCCTCGCCAGAGTTCCGAAGCATTCGCAGGTCATCGGTAATGACCACACCTTCAAATCCCAAGTCCTCGCGAAGAATGCGCACCCAATCATCAGACAGCGATGCCGGATCTTTACTCACCGAGGGCACCCGGATATGACCGGTCATCACCAGTTCGGCCCCAGCAGCAATGCCAGCCTCAAAGGGAAGCGCGTGTGTGGCTCGCCATTCCTCGAAGGAAATATCGGAGCTCGGAACAACCCGGTGGGAATCGGCAAACACGAGACCATGCCCCGGGAAGTGCTTGAGGGTTTGGGCGACTTCGGGCACTTCGGCGCTGGCAGCCACCGCGACGTGCTCCGAGGCCACGACGGGGTCAGTCGAGAACGAGCGAGAGTGGATATAGGCGCCAGAACCGAGACTCACATCGGCAACGACTCCAAAGTTAACGTTGGCGCCGGCGCGATCGACGAGTTGCTGACGGGCGAGGAACGCTTCCGCGGTTGTTTCGATATCGCCTGCGCCTAAGACCCGTGCTCCCGGGAATTCGTCCCCCGGAATCCTGGCCACCGGATTCCCCTCCTGATCCACCGCAATCACGAGAGGAAAATCAGAGGAGCCGTGCAAAGCGGTAATGAAGTCACGGATGGTGTACACATCACCTCGCAGATTGCCCGCCAACAGCAGAAATCCCGCGGCGGGCACCCGCTCGAGAAACTCCTGTTGAACGGTCGGGTCCATGCCCGAGATTGTCACCACCATGAGTCCTGCAAGCTTCGACCGAAGGTCCATCACCGCGATTGCCTCGTCGATGCGCTGCTGTGTGGGGTCTATCGGCTCGGGCTCTGGTTCTGGCTCGGGTTCCGCTGGTAAATCGAGCGGGATGTCGGGCTCGAGTTGTATGACCACGGGCTCGGAGTCCTCAACCGGAGCGGGAGTCGGCAGTGTGCAGGCACCGAGGGCTAGAACCGTCCCCATCCCGAGCGCGCTGATGAATCGCAGTGCACTCGCTCGAAACCTCACCGCACAAGGCTAGCGAGCCTTGCCCGTGGAGTCTTAATCCGAGGCGCCAGAGCATCAAAATGGATACGCCTCTCACTGTTCGGTGACTCGAGAGCACACGGTGAGGAAGGATTCCGATTCTTCACCCGCCAAAAGGTGGTGACCTCCCGCTGGCTCGACCCGAGCCATGGTGGTTTGAACCTCGGCTTCCCGCAAGACTAAAGAGGAGACCCGCCCAGTTTCAGTCTGGACGGGTCTCCGAAGGGACTATCGAACTACTTGCGGTTCTTGCTCCACACATCAAAAGCAACGGCGAGAAGCAACACAAGACCCTTGATGGTCATCTGCGTATCGATTCCAACAGAGTTCAGGTTCATGCCATTGGCAAGAACACCTTGGATCATTCCACCAATCATCGAACCAACAACTGTTCCCACTCCACCTTGGACCGCCGCACCACCAATAAATACAGAGGAAATTGCATCGAGCTCGAATCCATCGCCAGCCTTGGGGACGGCAGAGTTCATTCGAGCAGCAATAAGCACGCCGGAAAGCGCGGCGAGCGAGCTCATGTTGACGAAAATCCAGAAATTCACTCGTCGAACGTTGATACCGCTGAGCATCGCAGCATTCAGGTTTCCTCCGATTGCATAGACGTATCGTCCAAA
This sequence comes from Pontimonas sp., assembly GCA_038153485.1. GTDB lineage: Bacteria > Actinomycetota > Actinomycetes > Actinomycetales > Microbacteriaceae > Pontimonas. Next base: position 7,196 of record JAYOYJ010000007.1, read on the forward strand.
CTGGGTGGAGTTCATCAACACCGAATAGGCGACTACGAGAAAGACCAACAACAAGAGGGTGTAGGGAATCCCGTTTGCTCTCGAAAGCTGAAAACCAACAAAAGCGACCATCGCGGTCAGGATCAGATTCTTAGCGTAGAACCAGGTAACCGGCTCGACCGCTTGCTCGTACTTGATTCGCCCCACTCGCTGACGCATTTGTTGCACCCATAGGGCAAGAATCCCGAGCACAGTGACGACGAGCGCTGTGGCGTTCAATTCGGGCGGGACACCCAGCACCGCATTGAGAGCTTGCTCCTTGTCTAAGAAGCCATTACCGATGGCGCGGAACTCATCCGGAAACGGACCAATGTTTGTGTTCTGAAGTGTCATCAGTGCCAGACCGCGGAAGAGAAGCATCCCGGCAAGACCCACGATAAAGGCCGGGATCCCTACGTAGGCAACCCAGAAACCTTGCCAGGCACCCACCAGAGCTCCAACGGCAATCGCCCCCAAAATTCCCGCCCACCAGGGCAACGCGGGAAGCCAATCCCAGCCGTCTTGTTCCAAAGGTCTCACGACGAGAATTCCCGCAACCGCACCAATGAATGCCGCAACAGAGCCCACGGAGAGGTCAATGTGTCCCGCAATAATCACGATGACCATACCGATGGCCAAGACCAAAATGTAGCCATTTTGAACGACGAGGTTGGAGAAGTTAGCCGGTGTCAGCGAAGCGGCATCAGGAGTCGTGAAAGCAAAGAAAGCCACGAGAGCAAGGAGCGCAACGAAGAGACCGTTCTGCCTGAGGTTAACCCCTTTGAAGCGCTCCTGAAGAGACGCCATCACAGAGGGCTTGGTGGTTGCGGTGTTAGACATGGGTCACTTCCTTTTCAGCGGTCATGAATTTCATCAATGTTTCAGGGTCAGCGTTCTCTCGGGTTACTTCGCCAGTGATTGCACCTTCTGCAATCGCATAGATGCGGTCACAAATACCAATTAGTTCAGGGAGCTCCGACGAAATGACGATCACACCTTTGCCTTCGCTGGCGAGTCGCTGAATAATCAGGTAGATCTCGTACTTCGCTCCCACATCGATACCGCGGGTGGGCTCGTCAAGTATCAGAACTTCGGGATCTACGTTGATCCATTTCGATAAGACCACCTTCTGTTGGTTACCTCCAGAAAGCTGATTCGTCACGGTGAGCACAGAGGGCGCCTTGATGTTCATGCTCTCGCGGTACTCGTTCGCTTTACGGAACTCCTCGTTTGAGCTCACCAGGAAACCTTTGACAAAGTTTCTCAAGGAGGCCAACGTCACATTGCGCTTGATGTCCTCAATCAGATTCAGGCCGAATCGCTTCCGATCCTCGGTGGCGTAGGCGATTCCGCTGCGAATCGCATCGGAAACCGTCTTAACGTTGGCTTCTTCACCTCCGACGAAAACCTTCCCCGTGATGTTGACCCCATAGGAATGTCCAAAGAGACTACGTGCGAACTCGGTTCGCCCGGCCCCCATAATTCCCGCAAGCCCGACGATTTCGCCTCGACGCACCACGATCGAGACGTCGTCAACAATCTTTCTGGAGTGATCCTGCGGGTGATAGGCAGTCCAGTTCTCGACTCGCAGGATTTCCTCACCCAGTTCTGGAACCCGAGCGGGATAGCGATTCTCCATGTCACGGCCCACCATCCCCTTGATGATGCGCTCCTGACTGACTGCAGATCCCTTCATGTCCAAGGACTCCACGACCTGACCGTCTCGAATGATGGTGGTCGTGTCGGCAATCATCTCAATCTCATTGAGTTTGTGAGAAATGATGATGGAGGTAATTCCTTGATCTCGGAGCTGCCGGAGGAGACCCAAGAGATGCGCGGAGTCCTCGTCATTCAGAGCTGCGGTGGGCTCATCGAGAATGAGAAGCTTGACTTCTTTGGAGAGCGCCTTAGCAATCTCTACCAACTGCTGCTTTCCCACTCCAATATCTTTGATCGGAGTATTCGGATTTTCTTTCAAACCGACACGATCCATGAGCTCCTTGGCCCGACTGTTGGTCTCGTTCCAGTTGATGATGCCGAATCTCTTTATCTCGTTACGGAGGAAGATGTTCTCAGCAATCGAGAGATGAGGGCTCAAAGCGAGCTCCTGATGAATGATGACGACCCCCTCCGCCTCTGAATCGCGAAGGTTGTAAAACTCGCGTGGCTTCCCGTCATAGATGATGTCGCCTGAATAGCTACCATGCGGGTAAACGCCCGACAGAACTTTCATGAGCGTGGACTTCCCAGCCCCATTCTCGCCACAAATCGCGTGAATCTCGCCACGTTGGACGTTCAGACTCACATCGTCGAGTGCAACAACGCCCGGGAATTCCTTGGTGATTGACCGCATCTCAAGAATCGTGTCGGCCATGGATGCTCCTTTGCATAACCCGTAAATCTGTGTCTTGATTATCCCCCGATGGGGTTGCCCACCGCTAATCAGCGATGGGCAACCCACAGGGACTACTTAGCCGAGGTCAGCCTCAGCAATGTAGCCAGACTCAATCAAGAGAGCCTCGTAGTTGTCCACCGTGACGATGTAAGGAGTCAGGAGGTAGGAAGGAACAACCTTGACGCCGTTGTCGTACGTCTCGGTGTCGTTCACCTCGGGCTCCTCACCGTTCAAGAGTGCAATCGCCATGCTGGAGGCAACGCCTGCCAGCTCACGAGTGTCCTTGAAGATGGTGGAGTACTGCTCACCAGCGAGCATGGACTTAACAGAGAGCACCTCTGCGTCCTGACCGGTGATCACGGGGAGGTCAGATGCTGCGTAACCACCGTCAACCAGTGCGGCGATGATTCCACGGCTCAGACCGTCGTAGGGGGAGAGGACACCATGAACGGTGTCACTCGCGTAGGTTCCCACGAGGATGTCCTCCATGCGCTTCTGGGCAACGGCGCCATCCCAACGGAGGATTGCGACCTGCTCGAAGTCGGTCTGGCCGGACTTGACAACCAGCACACCTGAGTCAATCAGGGGCTGAAGAACGCTCATTGCTCCATTGAAGAAGAATGTGGCGTTGTTGTCGTCAGGAGAACCAGCGAAGAGCTCAACATTCCACGGACCAGCAGCGTTCTCGCCGTCAGCCGAGGTGGAGTCTTCGGATGCGTAAACGCCCATTCCAACGAGCATGGACGTAGCCTGCTGCACGCCAACCTGGAAGTTGTCGAACGTAGCGTAGTAGTCAACGTTTTCGCTGTCACGGATAAGGCGGTCGTAGGCAATCACGGGAACGCCGGCGTCCGCAGCGGACTGCAGGATGTCGGTGAGCTGTGTGCCATCGATTGCAGCAATGATGAGGGCCTTAGCGCCCTTGGTCAGCATTGCCTCGAGCTGAGCAACCTGGGTGGGAATGTCGTCCTCTGCGTACTGCAGGTCAACATCGAAGCCTTCGGCCTCCATGAGACTCTTGATGTTCTCACCGTCGGAAATCCAACGAGTCGAGGACTGGGTCGGCATCGAAACGCCGATGAGGCCACCTGCAACTGCCGCGGTCGTGTCGTCAGCCGACTCGGTCGTGGTCGTTGTTTCGGTGGTTCCCGCTGCGCAACCTGCAAGGACAAGTGCAGCAGCTGAACCCAGCGCCACCAGTCCCATCAGTTTCTTGAACAAGGGTATTCCTTTCTTATTGCGGCCGGATCAGCCGCGGCTGTTTGTGGGCTCACGTATCCAACCCGCGAGCCCATTCCCATCACGAACGGCATCATGCCTTCGCGATGAAAACCTGTCCGACAACCAAAAAAGTGAACGCTCACATTTTGGATGTCAGTCGATAATTCTGGCATTGAAAATCCCTTAATTTGCCCCTAGGGGGTCACTGTCCGTACACGTTTTGATAACGATGGAATAAAGAGTCAACCTGCGCTTGAGGGATTGGATCGAGTTTTCCCAGCTGCGACGCTAACCACGCCGATTTCGCGTTGTCCTCACACATGATGGCGCTCTTCAGTGCAGCACGAGGGTTCTCGCCAATCGTGAAGACTCCGTGCTTGTCCATAATGACGGCGCGCGACCGATGGTTGGAGAGAGTCTCGACAATTCCGCGGCCGATGGAATCATCGCCAATGATGGCAAAAGGCCCTAGGGGGATTTCTCCACCAAACTCGTCTGCTATTGCTGTCAAGACGCAAGGTATGGGCCGGCTCGCCGCAGCAAACGCACACGCATAATTCGAGTGTGTATGCACGACTCCACCGACGTCAGGCATGTTTCGATACACGAATGCGTGCGCCGCGGTATCACTCGACGGAGACCAGTCGCTATCTTGCGCATTCCCCTCAAGGTCACACAAGACCATATGCTCGGGGGCTAATTCGTCGTAGGACACTCCACTGGGCTTGATGAGAAAACCACCCTGAACCCTGGTGGAGATGTTGCCACCGGTCCACACGACGAGCCCAGCACTGCGAAGCTGTTGGTGCAACTCGGCGAGCTCTACTCGCGCGTCATGGTGAGTGTTTTTAGTCACTGCCCACCAGCTCCCGCCGTCTCGATTTCAGACGCTTCATGACATCGTTGGCTCCCCGCCCGAAATAGTCATGCAAGCGGACATAGTCCGCATACAGTTCGTCATAGGCCAGGGAAGCCTCCTCACGGGGCATGTACACCGCCTTCTTTACTCGACCCATTGCTCCCGACGCTTCGCCAACGCTCGAATAGGCGCCGGCTGCTACAGCAGCGTGGATTGCGGATCCCAGAGCTGGGCCCTGTTCGGAGTCAATCACGCTCAACGGGAGTCGGGTGACATCCGAGTAGACCTGCATCAAAAATGAATTGGTGAGGAGCCCTCCCGCCACAATGAACTCCGTGACAGGCACTCCAGAGTCTCGAAAAGTTTCCACAATCATTCGAGTGCCAAACGCAGTCGACTCCAGGAGCGCTCGATAGCCTTCCTCGGCAGTGGTGGCAAGCGTCTGGCCGACAATCACCCCGGAAAGTTCGTGATCAACCAATACTGAACGATTGCCGGAATGCCAGTCCAAAGCAATGAGTCCGTGCTGACCCACAGCTTGAGTTGCAGCCAGATTGGTGAGGTGCTCGTGGATTGAGATTCCCGCTGTCTCAGCATCAGCGAAATACGAGCCTGGTACCTGGTTATTCACGTACCACGCAAAAATGTCACCAACCCCCGACTGTCCTGCCTCGTAGCCGAAGTACCCCGAAATAATCCCGCCGTCGACGACGCCACACATTCCCGGCACTTCGGACAATGCTTCACCGTTCATCACATGACAAGTGGAGGTACCCATAATCGCCACCATCTGGCCAGGCTCAGTAGCTTTGGCTGCGGGTGCTGTCACATGGGCATCAACATTTCCCACAGCGACCGCAATCCCGACAGGCAACCCGGTCCACTGGGAGGCTTCGGGGGTGAGTCCTCCAGCTCGTGTCCCTAATTCACCAATGGGGTGAGCGATTTTGTCCTCAGCGAATGCGGCAAAGTCCGGGTTAAGGGCAGCAAAATAGTCTTTGCTGGGATAGGAACCATCCTGCAAGTTTCCTTTATATCCGGCGGTACAGGCGTTACGCACATACTCGCCACAGAGCTGCCAGACAATCCAATCTGCCGCTTCGACAAACTTATCCATCGCCTGATAGACCTCAGGGTCCTCTTCCAGGATTTGGAGGCCTTTGGCTAACTCCCATTCCGAGGAAATCTGCCCGCCGTATCGGGCAAGCCAGCTTTCGCCCCTCTCCCTGGCGACCTGATTAATGCGATCGGCGTGCGGCTGAGCAGCATGGTGTTTCCACAGTTTGACCCACGCGTGGGGTCGCTCACGAAATTCCTCAAGACTCGAAAGTGGAGTGCCGTCAGCTTTCACCGGCACCATGGTGCACGCGGTGAAATCCGTCGCAATACCAATCACATCCTCGGGCGAAATGCCGGCCTCTCGGAGTGCTTCGGGCACGGCGTTCTTCAGCACAGAGACGTAGTCCTGCGGGTCTTGGAGAGCCCAATCGGCAGGCAACGGCTTTCCGCTCGAGCGCAGCGCCTTGTCCATGACGGCACTCTCATACTCGTGGACGCCTGAACCCAGTTCAGCTCCGTCACTGACTCGCACGACAACCGCGCGCCCGGAGAGAGTGCCGAAATCAACTCCAACGACATAACTCTCGCGAGACTGAGCTGACATCGGCTACCTTGCCATTCCTTCGGTGGATTTATGTTAGCGATAACAAAACTACGGCGCCAACTCTCTGAATGTCAATCAAGGAGCCGGTGCTGTCGAGTCACGAAGAACCAACGTGGGGACGATGGGACGCGAGTGAGACTCGGGATTGCCATCGAGTTGAGCGAGCAAGAGACTCAGCGCTTGTCGCCCCAGTTCAGCAAAATCTTGACGCATCGTCGTGAGAGAGGGCACAAAATACCCGCTCTCTGGTACATCATCAAAACCGACCACGCTGAGGTCCTCCGGAACGCGAATCCCTCGTTGGCTTGCAGCCTTGAGAACACCTAGTGCGCTGTAGTCGTTAGCTGCGAATACTGAGGTGACCCCGTGCTTGGCGAAACTCATCTCTAACGCGATGGAATACCCAGAATCAGCAGTCCAGTCACCATCAACGATGTAGGGGCGGTGACCTTCAGCAAGCATGGCAGCGGCATACCCCGAGGAGCGGGCAGTCGCTTCAAACCACGACTTCGGACCACTGATATGGACGATATTCGTGTGTCCTAGGGATAGGAGGTGTTGCGTAGCGGTTTGCCCGCCACTGAAGTTATCCACTGAAACGGAAAGCTCATCGAGGCGATACATGCTGTCGACGGTTACGACGGGGACTTTGCCGAGTTTCTTCCGAGCCGCAGCCACGGCCTTGGTCTGCGGCACCAGCACAATCAGACCATCAATTCCCAAATCGGCAAGGTGTTCAATACCCTCAGCGACGGACTCATCTGACTCTGGGTCGACGCTGCACGACACAGCAATGTGATCGTTTTGACGCGCCATAAATTCCATCGCCTGCAACATGCCCGACGGGCCGAATAAGGACAAATCGGACGCAAGAATTCCCACCATTCGACTGCGCTGAGTGACCAGTGCTCGGGCAGCCTTATTGGGTCGATACCCCAGCTCCTCCATCGCCCGCTCCACGCGAGCCCTGGTTTCGGGCCGCATGCTGGGAAAATTGTTCACCACACGAGATACGGTCTGGTGCGACACCTTGGCCAGTTTCGCAACGTCATACATGTTGGGCTGACGATCGAGGTTCGTCATGAGTGACACCTCTCCAAGCTGGCTACCAGTTCCACAATACGAGAGTGCCAGGCCTCTTTTTCCTCCGGTTTGCCGAGCCTAGTCGCGACAAGGTCCGCTTCGCCGTGCTCCCCCACCTCGCGAAGAGTGAACTTGAGCTCGCCGTGCAACTCGGTTTGCAGGACAACATGACGAGGCACGGCGAGGCGCGAATAGGTCCCGCCAAACTCTTCTCCCTCCGCGGTGCTGAACTTGAGCTTGCCGCCCTGTCGCGCATCAAACTTCACTGACCTCGAAAGCCACTGATCCACAAACTCGCGCTGGGTGAGGAAGTTGAAAACAGCTCCGGGGGACTCCTGCCAAACAATCGTGTGCTCGGCCCGGAAGGGAACGAGTCCTTTGGGCATCTTGGGCGAAGGTCTAAACCCTACGAAAAAGTCACTCATCGTTTTTTCCGGGAATACGACATGAACGTGTATCCCGCTACTGCAAGGTAGAGGGCATACAGCGAGTGTGCAACAAAGAAGAAGGCGAGGTTGTCAACGAAGAGTGCTCCTCCCACCAAAGAATCGAGCCAAAGGGCTGCAAGAGGAATTGCCCCGAAAGCCAACAGTGCTTTCTTCCGAATTCCTGAGTACACCAGCCATCCTGCGGAGAGGATGACGGCGACTGATAAGTACACGGGATAGGAATCCCCGCGCTCCACAAGAGTCTCGAACCCGACAAGAAAAGCGAGGACCAGGACTGCCCAACTCGGGCCGGGTGATTCCGGAACCGGTCCTCGGATACTCCACCGAAGGGAAGCATCGTCCACGAGCATTTCCTTCCTGTCCAAGGTTCTAGCGGCGAGCGCTACCACGGTAGTAGGCGTCACTCCACCGTAACTCTTGCGCGAAGCGAGAACGGGTCGTACTCGCATCGATGGTGACCAGCTCGGTCTGTGAGATGAGAGCGAAATCTTCCAAGGTTTCCTGAGGCACCGCCGAGCTCAAAACAGTGTGATGAGATCCGCCAGCCAGCATCCACGCTTCTGCGGACTCTGCCAAAGAAGGCTGAGGCTCCCACACCGCCCGGGCTACCGGCAAATGGGGAAGGTCCTCAGTCGGCTCCACAATCGAAACCTCGTTGGACACCATCCGGAACCGATCACCTAAGTCGACTAAGCACACCACTCTGGCCGCACCAGGGTCAGCAGTGAATACCATGCGAACGGGGTCCTCTTTTCCTCCGATCCCAAGAGGGTGGACCTCGATTCGTGGGGTGCCCTGCGTCAAGCTGGGGCACACCTCCAGCATGTGAGCACCCAAAACCTTCGGAGCCCCCGGACCAAAGTGATAGGTGTAATCCTCCATAAACGAGGTAGCGCCCCCAACCGGCGCCATCGACTTCATAATCGCCAGAAGTGCCGAGGTTTTCCAGTCACCCTCTCCACCAAAGCCATAGCCGTCTGCCATTAACCTTTGAACTGCAAGACCAGGCAACTGTCGTAGAGCCCCCAAATCCTCAAAATTTGAGGTGAAAGCTCGGTAGCCACCCGCTTCAAGGATGCGACGAAGCGCAATCTCAATTTTGGCTCCATAGACCAGCGAGTCTCGTCGGTCTCCTCCTGCCTTCAACTCGGGGGCAATTTCGTAGGCCTCTTCGTACTCGAGGGCGAGATTCTCCCCCTCGCCGTCCGAAACCGCTGCCACCTCGTCAACGAGGACGTTCACCCCCAGGCTTTCCACCGAGATTCCCAAATGAGTCTGAGCTGAGACCTTGTCCCCGTCAGTCACCGAGACATACCTCATGTTGTCGCCGAAGCGAGCTAATTTGAGCGACTGTGAGGTCGTCCAACCTTGAGCGGCATAAGCCCAATCACTCACCCGAGAACGAACTACCGGGTCACTGGGATGTCCCACGACAATCTTTCGAGACTTCGCCATGCGGGTAAGGATGTGAGCGTATTCGCGATCCCCATGAGCGGCTTGGTTGAGGTTCATGAAGTCCATGTCGATGGTGGCCCACGGAAGCGCTTGGTTTGCCTGAGTGTGGAGGTGCAAGAGAGGTTTGCGCAGAGCCTCCAGACCTGCAATCCACATTTTTGCGGGTGAGAATGTATGCATCCAGGTGATGACACCGATGCAGTTATCGTCGGAGCTCGCGTCAATCATCACCCGTCGGATTGATTCTGAATCCAGAACTACGGGCTTCCACTCCAAGTGAGCGGGTCCGGTATAACCGGCCTTGAGTTCCTCCATCACAGTCCGTGACTGGTCAGCCACCTTCTTCAAAGTGTCCTCACCGTAAAGTGATTGGCTTCCCGTAAGGAACCAAATAGAGCGTGACGCCTGGGCCATGATTACTCCGCTTCTCCCGCCGCGAGCCAGCGGTGTGTTACCGCTAACACTACTGAAAACACTCCGCCGGCTAAAAGTCAGTGGTCAGTCTCGGCTGGCAAAGCTTCCACGGATCCCCCAGGATGCACTCCAGGTTTGCGCGGGAGCAAGCTTGATGAGATCGTCTCCCGTTGCCAGGGCGTTGGGCGGTGACGTCATGGGTTCAACCGCCAGTGCCCAAAGTGCCCCCTCCGGTGCGGGGAATTGGCGAGTGAGAAAGATTTGGACCCAGCCCCACGCTACGTCCTGCCAGAGTTCGGTCACGTGACCCGAGGGTGAAGAAAGACGCGTCACCGCCCCCTGGGCATCTCCCGACACCCGAAACGCGGTATCCAAGGTGATGTCTGAGAGAATCCGACCCTCCGACAGATTCAGCGCATCGCCAGCCTCCAAGTCAATTTCTGCAGCAGGAGTCAAGGCGCTATCGGTAACGAGGTAGCTCTGAACTGGTGAAACGAGCTCCATATCCGCCAGATCGCGGAACCCTGCCCTCAGGAAAGGGTGGGCGCCGGCCGCAAAGGGGGCTACACCCGTCCCTGCATTTGTCACGTCATAGGTGACTCTTAGGCCAGAGTCTTCGAGGGCGTAGCGAACAGCGACCTGCAGGGTGAAGGGGTAACCCTCTGAAGGCTCCAGAGTCGTAGTCAAGACGACGGCGGACGACGCCACCTCTGTTACGTCATACACGCGGGAGTAGAGAAGCCCGTGAAGAGCTGCCCGATGTTCTTCATCGTTGATGGGCAAGGACAAAGTGTGCCCGTCAAAGTACCAGAGTCCTCCCGCTACCCGATTTGGCCACGGCAGAAGAGTATGGCCAGCGAAAAAAGGCGCGTCCTCCCCCTCTGGATAGGACTGGATGAGTGGTGAGTCGCCGAGCGTGAGCTCTCGCACAGCCGCAGCCGTGGGGTCGATCGAAGCGGTAAGAATTCCCGATTCAGTCACGAGAGATATCTCGATGCACGCAGTGGGAGGCGATTGTCTAGGCACTCCCCCAGACTAACGATGAGCCATAATGAGCAACGTGTCCGTTCGATGTAAGTCCGCTCGCCTCGCAGACGGGCGCGAAATTCTCTACTTCGATGATGTGGATACGTCCTTGACCGAAGCTCGCTCAATCGACCGGCGAACACTCGATGCCAGGCCTGCCACACCTGTCATGCGAATGGACCCGTTAACCGGGGAATGGGTCTCCATCGCGGCCACACGGCAACATCGAGCATTCCTTCCGCCACAAGAGGCTGACCCGCTTGCCCCTCAAACGGAGAAGAATCTGAGCGAAGTTCCTGACAACTATGACGTTGCCGTTTTCGAAAACAAGTCACCATCCTTTGGCCCTGACTTAGCAGAGGATGCTCTAGATGAGAGTGCACGAGACGAGCTGTACCGTATGGGGTGGGGTCACGAGCGACCTGCCGTGGGCCGTTGCGAGGTGGTCTGCTTCAGTCCAGAGAGCGAGGGTTCTTTTGGCTCGCTGTCGGAGCCGAGAGCGCGAACAGTCATTGAAGCCTGGGCGCACCGAACAGATGCCCTGAGCTCGCTGCCCGGTATTGAGCAAGTCTTCGTCTTTGAAAACCGAGGCCAGGAAATTGGGGTGACGCTTCCTCACCCACACGGACAAATTTATGCCTACCCCTTCATCACTCCACGAACTCGGCGCCTCCTCGAGGTGATCGAGCAGGTCGGGCCGGATTTCTTTGCCACTCTGCTCGACCATGAGCAGTCCAGCGAGCGTCTGCTCGCTCGCACGGCACACTTCAGCGCCTTCGTTCCTTTCGCTGCTCGCTGGCCCCTCGAGATTCACCTCCTACCCCATCGCCATATCCACGACCTTTCCGAACTATCAGATGACGAAAAAGCTGACTTAGCTCCGCTGTACCTGAACTTGGTTCGATCCTTGGATGCGATTTATGACAGTCCCACACCCTACATTGCGGCCTGGCACCAGGCCCCGATTCATCGGGGGAGGGACTCTATTCGGTTGATGCTTCAGATCACCTCTCCCCGTCGACAAGCAGACAAGTTGAAGTTTCTCGCTGGCTCCGAAGCAGCTATGGGAGCATTCATCGCGGATGTCACGCCCGAAGAGCAAGCAGGCCTTCTTCGCTCGACCGGTTTGTTTGACCGATGAGTCTCCATCGCGCCCACCAGGGATTCCAGAACGAGTTTCTCAGTCAGCCCCAAGCCCACTATTCCGCCCCTGGTCGCGTGAACCTCATCGGTGAACACACCGACTACAACGACGGATACGTTCTTCCTTTCGCGATACCTCAGCGCACAAGCGTGAGCGTCGCTCTACGGCCCGACCAGCTCCTTCGCGTTCACAGCGTTGAACTGGGAGAGACCGTTGAACACGCGCTGGAGGATCTCGCTCCTGATGCTGTCAGTGGGTGGTCCGCTTATCCTTTGGGCGTCGCATGGGCATTGAGGGAAGCAAAACCCCAGCGCGCTCGATTCCAGGGAGTGGATATCGCCATCGCATCCGACGTTCCCCTCGGGGCTGGCTTGTCGTCATCAGCTGCACTTGAATCGGCCGTGGCCGAAGCACTCAATGATCTGTGGGAGTTGGGCCTCGACCGCGTCTCCTTGGCTTTAGCTGGCCAACGGGCAGAAAACACCGCTGTGGGAGCCCAAACGGGAATTATGGACCAAATGGCCTCCATGATGGGTGAGGAAGGAAGCGCTGTTTTTCTGGATTGTCGCTCTCTCACCCATGAACTCATCCCTTGTGACGTCAGCGCAGCGGGGATGTCGATTGTGGTGATTGACTCCAACACCCGCCACTCCCACGCAGGAGGGGAGTACGGGCAGAGAAGGGCATCCTGTGAAAGGGCCGCTGCTGCTGCCGGTGTGACGGCGTTGCGAGATCTCGGGGTGCAAGACCTGGTGCGTGTGAAATCGCTGGTCGATGAGGAGACATTTCGGCGAGCGCGACACATTGTTACCGAGAATGAGCGAGTGCTCGCCACGGTCGATGCTCTGCGTCAAGGGGACCTAGCCCGCGTAGGAGTACTTCTCGTTGAGTCTCATGAATCTATGCGCGACGATTTCGAAATCTCGACCAATGTCCTGGATGAACACGTAGAGGTGGCACTCGAAAGTGGAGCACTGGGGGCTCGCATGACCGGCGGTGGCTTTGGTGGATCGGTCATCGCTCTGGTGGTCACCGACAAGGTAGAAAGCTTGGGAAGGGCATCCCAAAAGCGAGCGAGCGAGAGGGGCTTGCCCGAGCCGACAATGTCCGTCGTCGTCCCCTCACGAGGTGCCAGAAACGACACCTCGGCGTAGTCTGGGGGAATGCAGCTTCCCGCGCCTGCCATCGTTGACCCTCACGCTGTACCAGTGCTCCGATGGGGGGTCATCGGCCCTGGAGCGATAGCCGAAACCTGGGTAGGAGCCGTCCAGAAGCACACAGGGCAGCATGTCGCTGCGGTGGCTTCAAGAACTCCTGGCCGGGCATCGGATTTTGCGACGAAGTTCTCTCTCGATCATGTTTGCGATGACTATGACCAGCTCGTTGAGCGAGACGATATTGACGCCATCTATATCGCGTCCTATCCCTCTGATCATTTCGACCATGCAATGCTGGCTCTTCGAGCCGGTAAACACGTTCTCGTAGAAAAGCCTCTAACGCTTCAGTCACACCAGGCTGCCGAACTTCTCGAATTTGCCCGATCGCAGGGCCTGCTTGCCATGGAAGCAATGTGGACGAGATACCTCCCGCAGTCGGCAATTCTTCGCGCTGTGTTGGAATCGGGTGAATTAGGCCAACCCGAACTCTTTTCAGCCCAGTTCTGTACCGACAATCGCGGGGTTGAACGGCTGTGGACCCCCGGCGGAGGTGGGATTCTCTTTGACATGGGCATTTACACCGTGGCAATGGCCCAGCAAATACTGGGAAACCCCGCCACAGTTTCCAGCTCGGGAATCCTTCGTCCCGATGGCATTGAAGAAGAAGTGTCGGTCGCTCTCACCTACGACTCCGGAGCGCGCGCGCACCTTCTTGTGTCGGGAATTGCGAGCCTTCCGCAGGTTGCCAGTTGCTCGTTCGAGAAGGGCCAGCTAAGCCTGGCCGCTCCTTTCTTTATTCCCTCCGCTATCAGCGTCATGAGCAAAGACTTCTACCCTGAAGGGAATACCTGGACAGATTCAACCGGAGTATCCGGCCACGAGGGTTTGGCTTACCAGGCAACCTGGTTTGCTGACTACGTAGGTCAGGGTCTGGTCGAATCCCCCGTGCACACCCACGAAGACACGGTTGCAACACTCCGCGTGATGGAGGAAATTCTTATTTCCATCTCGTCATGATTCTGTCCGTTTGTTCTACACTGTAGAACTGTGGATAACACTTCAGTTGGTATGCGTGACCTAGGTCAGAATGTTTCCCGCGTGCTCGCACGCGTCAAGGAGGGAGAATCTCTGGTGGTCACCGAGCATGGGCGTCCCGTTGCCCGCCTTGTCCCCTACACAACAGGCACCAGTCTCGACGAGATGATTGCATCCGGAGAGGTCACTCCCCCGAGTGGCGATCTCCAGGAGTTTCTTGCCCGCCACAAGCCGGTGGAATCCGAGATTTTAGGCTCGAAAGTCCTTCAAGAAATGCGAGACGAAGAGCGGTGGTAGAGCTCTATGGCGACTCGTCAGCGCTCATGAAGATGGTGACCCAGGAAAAGGAGACTCCTGCGCTCACGTCTTTTGTCACCGGAGAAAATCCGTGGGGAGAGCCTGTTCGCTGGGGGACTAGCTTTCTCGGAAAAACAGAGGTCACACGAGCCGCAGCACGCATCTCCCCGAAAGCACAGGTGGTGGCCGGCCAGGTCATGTCGCACCTCTGGTTCGCTCCAATTGATCGCCACATCATGGATCTCGCGGGACTGGTGGCCACCACGACGTTGCGCACCCTCGATGCGCTCCATCTCGCGACGGCACTCACACTCGGTTTTCCCTTAGTCGCCTACGACCAAAGACTCATTCAGGCGGCTCAAGGAGCTGGGCTCACCGTTTACTCCCCAGGGATGACGACCTCGCAGTAGCGGGTGGAGGCGCGAGCAAGCTTCCTGTCTTTGGTGGCCAGGGGAACCCCGAGCGCCATAGCCAAGGCCACATAAGCAGCGTCATAGAGCGACACCTCGTGCCGAAGCGCCCAGGTGAGCTGACTGAAGACACTGAAGGGCACCCGATCCCACGGCACACGAAGAAGCGTCCCGAACTCGGATTCTCTCGTCATCCTCATCTCCTATAGCGGGCGCTCACTCTCACACGGGGCTCATGTGGTGGTCGATGTTGGGGATTGCCTCCTCCTCAGGACCACCACAATCATCACAATTGCCGCTACCAGGAGCAGAACAAGAACCCCGACGAGAATCCAAAAACCCGTCCCGGATTCTTCTTCGACCTCTTGCACAAAAAGGTAAGTGTCACCAATGCCCAGAACCTCGACGGTCGCTCCCACTGGGATGACTCCGGTGAGGGACCGTGCGGGGAAGCGAGCGCCTTCGACTTCGACCATTCCCCCATCTCGGGTGATTTCGGTTACCGCTTCAGCAAGCGCGCCCTCAATATTGAGCTCTTCGACCTCAGTTCCCTCGGAGCTGGCAGCAGATTCCAGATCACGATTGTCCACAAGTCCACTAGCACTGTCATCGTCTGGCTCGACAAGAGGTGGCTCCTCGCCACCCAAATTCGCATCAGGGTCCTCTTCCGCCACTTCCTCTGGGGCGGGTTCCGCCTCCAGCGGTGGGGGTTCCCACGGCGGGAAGAACACGATGAGGGGTGAATACTCCCCAGGGTCGGTCATGATTACTCGAGCGACACCAGGAGATTCTCGGGTGATAGTGGCCCCCCCATCACTGAGAACTCGGATCTGCCACGCCTCGGGGTACTCGAGGACAAAACCAACACCAATGTACGACGTGTTTTCTAGCGGTTGCGGAAGGTTCAGATCCATGGCAAGCACATACTCGGGGCGGCCGTCAGGTCGCTGCTCGGCAGTTCCCCGGGTGACGGTGACCGTATTATTTCCGGCTTTATCGGAGAACTCCGCAGGGGTCTCCATCGATTGGCCGAGCACTAATGTGGCAAAGTCGCTTCCCCCAATTAACGGTTCCCGCAACCATTCGTCTCCATAAAGTTCCGAGATGTAGGCAATCGCTCGAGCATCGTCGTCTTGAAAAATAGACCGATCTACTCCCTGACCCATGTTTATGGAGACTGTCGTGCCCGCCCCATCGTCCTCGCCGATTTGGATGAGCCCCTCGATGCCGTAGCACCCGGTGAGGGCAAGAAGAACCGAGACTGCCAGTGTTGATCGAAACAAACGCTTCACGATGATCCCCTACGTCGTTGTATGTGTACTTTGACCCTACCCAGAATGGACCTCGCACACGCGATAGTGAGGGACTGGACTGTCTTGGCTACCAGAGGTTGAGATGAACGCTCAGATCACTGCCGATTTCTGACATCACGCGTAGGGGAGTCGACTCTTCGTTGAGTACAGGCGGCCCACATCGACGGACCGAACCAGTTCAATCTGCGAAATTCCGTCCGCGGCTTCCCGGAGGACTACGCTGAGCGTCAACATCCAGAAAGGTCATTCCTATGGGAACAAGTCCGGAAAGAATCGATCCCCGCGATGTGATGAGCAGAAGCTACTGGTCACAACTGTGCCCCAACTTCTCGAACTGCAATACCTCCGATGCCCAAGGAAAAGCGTGCTCCACCTGTGGCACCGAATTGCCAGGCTTCATCGCCGATTTTGTGGAGTGCCCCAAGTGTGATTGGCGCCGGTTCTACTGCGGACCTGATTCACGGCAGCTGCCAGGCCAACCGGACCTTCACTGCTTCGGTTGTGATGCCGAGATGAGTTATTGACGCCCTGAAGTTTCACCAGTGGACCTGAGGGGAATCGAACCCCTGACCTTCTCATTGCGAACGAGACGCGCTACCAACTGCGCCACAGGCCCGTGGATGAGAAAGGTTAGCACCGCCCGGGTGGCCGGTCATCCTCTCCCATAGTTGCCGAGCGCGCTTCACACCGAAATACACGATCGCACGTGGCACCTTTGCGTTTCTAGACCGCCCGTCGTCGGCGGAGAACTTCATCGATATTGAGCTTCTCCAGCTTCCTCGCTGGAGCTTCCTCGTGGGTATCAATGGAGGACACTACGGCTAGTTTTTCGTCCGTGAAATCGTCTGGTCGGTTTTCCAGTGCCGCAGCTCTCGCCGCCCGAACTAGCTCGTCATGGCTGGGCAACGGGGTCGCCTCCGTTACCACTTTGTTGGCCAGGGGCTCCGGGAGAGCCGGAGGCCGCCACGCGGACTCTGTTGAAACAGGGGCCTCTGCCGGTGCACTCGCCCTCGCGCTCGCCACGGCACTGGCTTCAGTCTTTGTCACACGATTCACACGACCCAAGACGGCGAACGAAATTGTGCTGATCGTGCTCGAGGCCCAAATCACCTGGAGTGGCCAAGCAGCAAGATAGGCGGTCACCGCTGAGGTGATACCGACCAGGAGGAGAACCGAGAACACCTGTTTGGTGCGCCGGCGACGCTCTGCCGCGCTCAGCACCGGTGACGACATAATCTTCAGCTGGCGCTGAGCCTCCCGCTCCTTCCGAGCTATCGAGCGGGCTTCAAGTTCTGCCTTGATCTCCGAGGACACTTCCGAGGTGTTGGCCAGCAAGCGCAGTGTTTGACCTAACCTGGCAGCGTTGCGCTCCGTGGCGTAATACTCGCTGCGCTTCAGCCACAGCGGAACGAGATAGACCAACCACAGGGCTCCAGCAAGGAGCAGCAGCAGGGTTGTGCCAGACGTTTCCACGGGCTCTAGGGTATGAGCCACCAGGGCAAAAACCCCGGATTGGCGCGCTAGTTCTATCGTGGCGGCAACGACAGCGGGTTACGCGCTTTGACCCAATCCAGTTCAGGAATGCTGGCCACTCCCGGTGGCACGGCACCTTTCTCATAGCGGGTGAGAACGCCGGTGGGAACCTCCTCCGCGACCAAGGCAAAACAGAAATGGTCGGCCCACTTGCCATCAATGTGGATGTAGCGGCGCCGGAATCCCTCGTATCGAAAGCCGAGCTTCTCCACGACACGCAACGACGCGGTGTTTTCAGGACGAATGCACACCTCCATGCGGTGGAGACCCTTCTCAAAGAACAGGTAATCGGTCGCCATCGCTACAGCGACGGGGGTGATTCCTCTACCGGCAACCTTCTCTACGACCCAGTAGCCGAGCGTTGCCGACGAGAGGGAGCCATAGGTGATCTGGGACACATTGAGTTGACCCACCACCTCGTGGTCGTGAAACAACACCAGAGGTAAGGCTGTGCCCTCTTTCGCCGCCTTCAGGAGTCCACGAATGCTGGACTTGGTGTCAAGAGTTCCTGGCCGAATCAGGGGAGTTGTTGCCTCCCACGGCTCGAGCCACGCTCGATTCGACCCGAGCGCTTTATCGAGCGCTCTCGCATCTCGCACGCGCACACCGCGCGCCGTCACTAACCGGTGCTCGAGTGTGGGGAGAGCCACCATCAGACAGCGCTGGAAAACGACTTCAGCCAGGAGACGAAGTCCGGGCCCAGATCATCTCGCGACGCCGCCACCTGAACGATGGCTTTGAGGTAGTCGAGGCGATCCCCGGTGTCATAGCGCCGGCCCTTAAAGACCACGCCAAACACTCCGCCGTTCACGTTGGACGCTGCCAGCGAATTCAACGCGTCAGTGAGCTGAATCTCCCCACCAGACCCTGGTTCGGTTGCCTCCAAAATGGGGAAAATGTCGGGCTGCAACACATAGCGGCCAATCACCGCCAGGCGCGAGGGGGCGTCTTTCGGGTCAGGCTTTTCCACCAAGCCCGTGATGCGAACCACATCTGGAGCATCAGTGGGTTCCACAGTGGCAATGCCATACAGGTGGGTCTGGCTAGGCTCCACCTCCATCAATGCCACGACGCTCGCGACATTCTGATCGTGGACCTCGACCATCCGCTCCAATAGGACATCTCTCGGGTCGATGAGGTCATCACCGAGGAGGACAGCGAAGGGCTCCTGCCCCACGTGCATCTGTGAGCGCAGCACGGCGTGACCGAGACCTCTGGGGTCGAGCTGGCGCACATAGTGCATGTTCGCGAGATGGGTGGAGTGCAGGATTTCCTGCAAGCGCCGCTGGTCGCCCTTTTTCTCCAGTTGGGCTTCGATCTCAGTCGCCCGGTCGAAATGGTTCTCCAGAGCGTTCTTATTGCGCCCGGTAATCATCAACACATCGTGGAGGCCTGCCTTGACGGCTTCTTCCACCACATACTGAATAGCCGGCTTGTCGACGACGGGAAGCATCTCTTTAGGCATCGCCTTTGTCGCGGGCAAGAACCTGGTTCCCAGGCCCGCCGCGGGGATCACTGCTTTGCTGAGGGGCATCCCCATATCGTAGTGCCGAGCCTTACACTGGGGGAATGTCGGAGGGCACTCACCCCAGCAAAGCTGCCTTGCGCGCGGAAATCCGGGAGAGACGCCGGATTATGACCCCGCTTGAGCGGGAGAGCGCTGCCGAGAAGCTACTCACCAACATGCAGTTCCTGGTCGATCAGTATGCGGCAGGAAAAGTTGCCTGTTACCTCTCCCAACAAGACGAACCCCCCACACACGCTTTTATTGACTGGGCGACCAGAGAGGGCATTGCCGTGTTGGTTCCCTCCGCCCGGGAAGACGGTCTGATGGATTGGGTGCTCTATGAGGCAGGTGATGAACTCATTCAGGACCCGCTCGGAATCGATGTTCCAGATAACGAGACCTATGGGCCCCTCGTGCTCTCCCAAGTGGACCTTATTTTTGTGCCAGCGGCCTCGGTTGCCAGCGATGGGATGCGCTTGGGGTGGGGTCGAGGGTATTTCGATCGGGCCTTGGGTGCTCTCCAGAACGAAGCACCCACCTATGCGGTGCTCTATGACCACGAGGTTGTCGATGATGTCCCCCGGGAAGTCCACGATCAACCTGTGAAGGGTGCCGTGACGCCAGAGCGTATGATTTCTTTTGCTCTGTCGTCCTAAGGATTTCTATGCCCACCTATTCGTATCGCTGCACCGAGTGTGGTGTCGCTTTCGATATCCAGCAAGAATTCTCCGATGCATCGCTGACCACGTGCGAGAGCTGCGGAGGGACTCTGCGCAAACTCTTCTCCGCCGTGGGTGTCACCTTCCAGGGCTCTGGCTTCTATCGGACTGATTCCCGAGCTGAAGCGAAAAAATCGAGCTCGTCATCAACGGAATCTAAGCCAGCACCGAAGAAGGAATCCTCGAGCACTCCCGCCGCCTCAACCAGCTAGTAGTGCGGGGGCTTATCCGCCTTCAGTCGCTCATCGTTCTC
>JAYOYJ010000008.1:0-16137 GCA_038153485.1 Pontimonas sp.
CCTCCGGCGTATTGATACCCCATGGATGTTTGGTTGATACAAATTCCTTGTTTTCCCGCTTTGCAGGCCCAGCATTCCTCGCAGGGCACAGCGGCAATGATTTGGACCCGTTGACCGACCGAGTAGCCCGAAGTGTTACTTCCCACTTCGATGATTTCTCCCGCAATCTCGTGACCGATAATCTGCGGTGGCTCGAGACGGGGGTGTCCGTGGTGGAAGATCTTGGCGTCTGTTCCACATGTCGCGCAGGATTCGACTCGAATCTTCAGCTCGTCCGACGCTGCATTGGGGGTGTCGACGGTAATGACACTCAAGTCGCCGGGTCCTTGGAACAGTGCCGCCTTCATGATCTACGCGCCTTTCAAAATGAGGTCTCTAATGACCTCGGTATCCGTGGTTGTGCGAAGTGTGTGTGCGGAGTCCTCGTCCATCAGGAGGTCCGCCAGGTTGCCGAGAATTTCTACGTGCCCATCTCCCTGCGAGGCAATGCCTACGCATACAGAGATATCTTCGTTCACCCAGGTAATCGGAGTGGTGAAGCGGACGAAGACGAGCTGGTCAAAGTTTACGTACTGTCGAGACTCGTCGGTCCCGTGGGGGATGGCAAAGCCATCACCGAGTTCGGAGGGGAAGATTTGTTCCCGCTCCCACATTGCCTCAGCGTATTCGGGGGACACTGCCCCCAGTTCCACGAGAAGCGAGCCGCAGATGCGGACGGCCTCCTCTCTCGAGGAGGCCGTCGCACCTAGCGTGATACCGGCCAGTTGGAGCAAATCAGCCATCAGAGATGGTGTCTCCGTTCTGAAGAGCCCCGACCAGCTTGGCAATGTTGAGATCACCTAAGAACATGTCGAAGATGATCACCACCGAATCGGGAACGGCTTGTTTCGCCCGAGCACTGAGGCCCCGGTGAACAAGCACGATTTCGTGCGGTGTTTCTGCCAGTTGGTTCACCGGGGAGTGCACCACGGTGATTCCTTGACTCTTGAGTTGCTTCGCTAATTGCCGGGCCACCATAACGCTGGAGCCCATGCCCGCTTCGCAGGCAACAACAATTTGCTTGACGTCACTCGCCGATACGGAGGCCATGGCTACTTGCCAGCCTTCATCTCTTTGCTGCGCTGCTTGGCGGCTTCAAACTCAGCCTCGGAGGAGTCAGCCTTCGAGAGCTTGAGGATGAACCACGACACAACGAAGGACGCAGCGGCGGAGAGAACGATACCGAGCAGCACACCGAGGTGGTTACCAGGAGGGGTCACTGCCAAGTAAGCAAAGATCGATCCGGGCGACGGTGTTGCTACCAGTCCCACGCCAGTCACCATGAAGGTTGCAACACCCACGGCGCCACCGACGATTGCACCCAGGACAACCTGAGGCTTCAGCAGCACGTAGGGGAAGTAGATCTCATGGATTCCACCGAGGAAGTGGATGATGATGGCACCGGGTGCGGAGCCACGGAGCAGTTTGGGTCCAGCCAGCCAGAAGGCCACCAGAATTCCCAAACCAGGACCAGGGTTGGTCTCGAGCATGAAGAGGATGGACTTGCCCGTCTCTTCAGCCTGAACCACACCGAGCGGTCCCAGGACACCGTGGTTGATCGCGTTGTTCATGAACAGAATCTTCGCCGGCTCAATCAGCACTGATGCGATCGGGAGAAGAGAGTTGTCCACGAGCCAGCTCACACCGCCACCCAGAACGTTGGTAATGGCCGAGACGATCGGACCAATTCCCAAGTATCCAAGCATGGCGCCGAGCATTCCGGCGATACCCAGCGAGAAGTTGCCGATAAGCATTTCGAAGCCGGGAGGGGTGATGGGGTCAAGTACTTTGTCGATGTACTTGAGGATCCATGCCAACAGCGGACCAATAATCATGGCGCCGAGGAACATGGGGATGTCCGATCCCACAATCACACCGACGGTTGCAACCGCACCGATCACCGCACCGCGCTGACCGTGAACGATTCGACCACCCGTGTATCCGATCAGAATCGGAAGCAGGTTCAGAATCATGGGGCCGACCATGGACGAGAAGTTCTCGTTAGGCAACCACCCTGTTGGGATAAACAGAGCTGTCAGCAGACCCCAGGCAATGAAGGCTCCGATGTTCGGAATCACCATTCCCGCGAGGTTGCCGCCGAGTTTCTGCAATCCAGCGCGCCAGCCGGTTTGGCCGTCTGCGCCAGAGGGAACAAATTCACTCATTGGTACTACCTTCCTTCGAGAGGTTGTATTGTGTGCCCGAGTTGCCAGAGTGGGGAGCTCAGGGAGAATAAGCACCCCTCTCTGGCTTCTCGTGCGTTTCCGTCCCCAGGGCTGGGAACGAAACCTAGTGTGTGGGGCCTCATGCGACCACCACTTCGACGCCACGCTTGCTGAAGCCCTCAATGAATGAGGAATCGGCTTCCAAGTCCGTGACGAGTCGATCAAAATCTGAGGGCTCTCCGAACGATGCTGGATAGGTCGAGCCAAACTTGCTGTTGTCGGCGAGCAGAATCGTCTCCGCCGAGTGAGAGATGAACACCTTCTTGACCAGCGCCTCGTCGGTGTCGAAGGCTGTGATGCGCAGGTCTTTGGAAATTCCGTTAGCTCCTACGAATGCCACTACGGCATTGAGCTGACTGAGGTCTTCGACCGTTCGCGCACCGACTGAGCTGAGCGTGGTGGGTCGGACACGACCGGAGAGCATGTAGGTCTTGGTGGAGCTATCCGAGATCTGGGATGCGAGGGTCACGCTGTTGGTGACCACAAGGAGGTCTGGTCGGTTCCGAAGCGCCGGTGTCAAGAACTCGGTCGTGGTTCCACCATCGACGAAGATGCATCCTTCTTCCGGGATGTATTGGGCAGCGGTTTCGGCGATGCGCTTTTTGGCATCCGGGTTCAGGTTCTGCCGCTCGGGAATGGTGTATTCGTGAGCGAAGCGCTCCATCGCGATGGCTCCACCGTGGACTTTGCGGAGAGCGCCTCGTCGTTGGAGAACGTCGAGATCGCGACGGACTGTCTCGGTGGCTACATTGAGTTTGATGGCAGCTTCGGCGGCGTTGAGGCGACCCTCATTACGCGTCCAGTCGACGATGAGAAGTCGTCGTTCTTCTGCCAACATCTTTGTTGTCCTTCAGTTTTCTATGAATTACCTGACAGGAAAGTAGCACAAAACCACAAATAACCACAATCAAAACCACAAAAAACCATAATTGGCTGGCTGAAGGTTAGAGAAGCCCCGGTTCTAGGAGGTTTCGATCAAGGTCGGGCGAGGTGGAGATGGACACCTCAGGCAAGCCCTCCAGGCTCTGCAATTGAGAGCTCACCTCTTGAACTTTGAGAGCTCCCCACGCGACTGCGACTCCCACTGATTCCGCAAATTGATCGGGGTGACTAACGAAGTGTGAAAGGAAGCCCGCCACGCTCGCGTCGCCAGCACCAATTGTGTTCCGCACCGTCACAGGAGGAGTCGACGCATGGACGGCTCCGGAGGACGAGACACCCACCATTCCATCGGGCCCCAGAGAGACCAACACATGAGTGACACCCCACTCGTGGACTTCGTGAGCAGCAGCCACCACGTCACCGATAGTGCGGAGAGAACGGCCGACACACTCGGCAAGCTCTGGTGCATTGGGCTTGATGACATCGGGCAAGCCGGAGCGAGCTAGTTCGAACAAAGCGGAGCCAGACGTGTCGAGCCCAACGCGGATTCCGCGGACGCGGGCTTGCTCGAAGAGACTCCTCACCGCAAGAGGGTTACCTGAGGGGTCATGCGGAATAGTGCCAGCCAGCAGTAGCCAAGGGTTAGAAGATTCTTTGGCCAGATTGAGCGCCATCTCACAAAGACCCGACCATTGATTCGAACTCAACGGATTCGCTAGTTCATTAATTTTGGTGGTCTGACCTGCGTGGTCCAGAAGGGTGACGTTGATTCTCGTTGCGGCTTCCACGGGATAAACATGAATCTGGTTGTGGCCAAGTAGTGATGCTTCCTCTTGCTTCATGGGGAGGACCGCAACAGACGGAATACCAGCTATCCGAAGGTTGTGAGTCACGTTGACACCTTTACCGGCAAGTTCAGATCGAACCTCCTGTGCCCGGTGTACTTCTCCAGGAACCAAGGACTCGAGCACGTACGTTCTATCGAATGCAGGAGAAGGCGTAAGTGTTACGACGGTGGGAGTAACGACCATTCCAACACTCTGGCACAAATAGACCTGCGAAATTGTTCACCTTATATTCACCGAAAATCACCGTGAGGGTTACCTCAGAGCGCGAGATTCAGGTCGACACAGACGTGTCAATCCGTATTTCCGACAACGAAGGATCGGTACTCACACCATGATCACACCTACAAAAAGCCTCGCAGGAGTGGCTCTCGTTGTATCTGCAACGCTTGCCCTTTCAGCGTGCGCGGGCAATGCTGATTCAGGCTCAGGCTCAGGCGAAGCTAATCGGACTCTGATTGGAGCCGGAGCATCTTCGCAAGGTGCGGCTCAAGAAGCCTGGGTCGCGGGGTTCCAAACCGCAAACCCTGATGTCACCGTGACGTATGACCCCATTGGCTCTGGTGGAGGCCGGGAAACCTTCCAGAGCGGAGCTTCGTCTTTTGCTGGTTCAGACCGGGCGTTCAAAGTTGACGAGATTGCCGAAGGAAACTTTGGTTCTTGTGTTGCTGATGCGGGAATTTGGCAGATTCCCGCCTACATTTCCCCAATCGCCGTTATCTTCAACCTGGATGGCATTGGCTCACTGAACCTGGATGCGGACACTTTGGCTCAAATTTTTACCGGCCAGATTGGTACGTGGAACGACTCGGCCATCGCGAATCAGAATCCTGGGGTTGACCTGCCCGATCTCGCCATAACTCCGGTGCACCGTTCAGACGAGTCGGGAACGACCGCCAACTTTACGGACTACATGTCGAAGGCATCTCCGGATTACTGGCTAGTCGGCGGAGAGAACGCGGGATCATTTGAGGCCTGGCCCGAAGAGTGGGGCGGTGAAGGCGCACCTCAAACTTCAGGCGTGGTCGATGCTGTTACCAACGGAGTCGGAACTATCGGCTACGCTGACGCCTCGCGCGCAGGGAGCTTGGGAGTTGTGTCCGTGAAGGTTGGTGCGGTCTACGTGCCCTACAGCCCCGAAGCTGCCGCGAAGATTGTCGATGCATCCCCACTTGCCGATCCCGGTGAGCGTGGAGACAATGACCTCGCTATTGAGCTAGACCGCGCGACGGAATCTTCGGGAACGTACCCGATTGTCCTGGTGAGCTACCTCATTGGTTGCAACGACTACCAAGACGACAGCGTCGTTGACCTCGTTACAGGTTACGTCTCATATGTGATGAGTGAAGAGGGTCAGCTTGCAGCCCAAGCCAATGCTGGTAACGCACCAGTATCCGCTGACACCCGTGCCAAAGCAGAGGCAATCCTCAGCACAATCCAGTAGCCCACGCGCAAAAGAGGGTGGTGTCCGCGGAATTTTCTCCAGGGCACCACCCTCTACACTCGAAAGTGTTATCACGCCCGTTTTCTTCTACCGTGCCTCAATATCTATAGCGAGTGGGACCTTATGGCAGATGAACCAGCTGAGAGAGCACTAGCTCGCACAGCGGGAGGCAAGGCCTCAGAGCGTCCCGGGGATCGGATATTTTCTGGATCGGCCCGAAGCGCTGGAACCTTTATCCTCGTCATGCTCGCGGCGGTTTCCGCTTTCCTTCTGGTTGAGGGCTTCCCTGCACTAGCTGCCGATCCTGCTGAAATTGGACTTTTTGATGGGGAGAATTTCTGGCAGTGGGTGTTTCCGTTGGTCTACGGAACTCTCTGGGCGGCGGCATTGGCGCTCGTGATGGCGTTTCCTCTTGCCATCGGGATTGCCCTCTTTATTTCCCACTATGCACCTCGTCGAATTGCGACCACCCTCGGGTACATAGTCGACCTCCTCGCGGCCGTCCCGTCGGTTGTCTACGGCTTGTGGGGTGGTGCGGTTCTTGCTCCTGCACTTCAGCCTTCATATACCTGGCTTGCGGAGAATCTGAGCTTCATACCCTTTTTTGCCGGACCAGCTTCAGGAACAGGCCGGACCATTTTGACCGCCGCGGTTGTCTTGGGAGTCATGGTCCTGCCGATAATTACGGCTGTCTCTCGTGAGGTTTTCCTCCAGACACCTGTTCTCTACGAGGAAGCCTCGCTTGCGCTGGGATCCACCCGGTGGGAAATGATTCGCACTGTCGTCTTGCCGGTGGGGCGGGGAGGAATAATCTCTGCCGCAATGCTGGGTCTTGGTCGAGCACTGGGCGAAACCCTCGCAGTGGCGATGGTGCTCTCGGCGACCGGAGTGATCACGGTGAACCTCATCAGTTCCGTGAATCCCTCCACCATCGCGGCTAACGTGGCGCTCAGTTTCCCTGAGGCCTATGGGCTCAACGTCAACGCTCTCATCGCATCAGGTCTGATACTTTTTGCTATCACCCTCGTCGTCAACTCCATTGCGCGCTGGATTGTCAATCGTCGAGCCGACTTTTCCGGGGCGAACTGATGACAAACCTCTATTCGGCAGCGCGTCCCGTCAACACTTTTGCTGGCGTCACTCTTCCTACTTATTTTTTGAGTCTGACTGCGGTCGCCTCAGTGATTCTGTCGTGGCTGCTCTTCACGTTTCTCCAACCGTCCGAGGGTGAAGAGTACGAGATTAGCCTCGCCCTCGTCGCGATTGTGGCGGTCATCATTTTTGCTCTTCTTGTCTTCGTTGCCTCTTTGAGAGTCGAGGGACGACGCAGAGCTGTCGATCGGCTCGCCGGAATTCTTGTCACCTCAGCTTTCCTGGTCGCTTTGACTCCGCTGGTCTCGTTGATCTTCACCGTGGTAACTAATGGCGTGGTTCGGTTCGACGCCGATTTCTTCACTCTTTCGATGCGCAATGTTGTCGGCGAGGGTGGCGGCGCGGCTCACGCCATGGTCGGCACGCTCATTATGACGCTCGCCGCGAGTGCAATCTCAGTGCCCATTGGTCTTCTCACATCGATTTACCTCGTGGAATACGGCGCAGGGAAAGGACTGACTAAGTGGATCACGTTCTTCGTTGACGTCATGACGGGTATTCCCTCTATCGTGGCCGGGTTGTTCGCCTACTCGCTCTTCGAAATTCTGCTGGGACCGGGAACACGCGTGGGAATCTCGGGATCGGCCGCGCTCACGGTTCTGATGATTCCGATTGTCGTGAGATCGAGTGAGGAAATGCTGAGGCTTGTCCCGAATGAGCTCAGGGAAGCCTCCTATGCGTTGGGAGTTCCTAAATGGTTGACGATTCTGAAGGTCGTTCTCCCGACTTCGATTGCGGGTATCACAACCGGAATTATGTTGGCTATTGCTCGTGTCATTGGCGAGACAGCTCCGTTGCTGATCGCTGCCGGCTTCTCGAATGATTTCAACTTCAATTTGTTCCAGGATCGAATGCAGAGTTTGCCGAACTTTGTGTATTACTCATACGTTGCACAAGGGTCGAATCCTGAGGCCTATTTGGATCGGGCATGGGCAGGCGCCCTCACTTTGATCCTCATTGTGATGGTGTTGAACCTCGGTGCACGCCTCATTGCTCGAATTTTTGCCCCCAAGATCAGCCGATAGGAAAGCACAAGGAATTACTCATGTCGATGCGGATTGAAATTAAGGACCTTAACGTCTACTACGGCAAGTTCCGGGCCGTTGAGGGCGTGACCATGGATATCGAGCCCCGCAGTGTGACAGCTTTCATCGGTCCCTCTGGGTGCGGAAAGTCCACTCTCATCCGGACGCTTAACCGAATGCATGAAGTCATCCCCGGCGCCTATGTCGAGGGCCAGGTCTTGGTGGACGGAAACGACCTCTATGCCGATGATGTCGACCCCGTCTTGGTTCGTCGCCAAGTGGGCATGGTCTTCCAGCGCCCTAACCCGTTCCCCACAATGTCCATCAGGGACAACGTGCTCGCGGGGGTGAAGCTCAACAACCGTCGCATCTCAAAGTCGGATGCTGAGGATCTTGTTGAGAAGTCTTTGCGTGGAGCAAACCTGTGGGAAGAGGTTAAGGACCGCCTCGACAAACCGGGTTCTGGAATATCTGGGGGACAACAGCAGAGACTCTGTATCGCGCGAGCAATTGCGGTAGAGCCAGAGGTGATCTTGATGGACGAGCCGTGCTCGGCCCTGGACCCCATCTCTACACTCGCGATTGAGGATCTCATCGAGGAGCTGAAGTCGGAGTACACGATCGTGATTGTGACTCACAACATGCAGCAAGCGAGTCGGGTGAGTGACATGACGGCATTCTTCAACATCGCCGGAACTGGAATGCCGGGCAAGCTCATCGAGTACGACACCACAGAAAAAATGTTCTCAAACCCGTCAGTGAAGGCGACAGAGGATTACGTCTCTGGCAAATTCGGGTAAACGCCTGACTCCCGAACCCTAAGCTGGGGGAATGACGGTAGAACTACCGGGAGTCGCGACGGAGCGCTCCACCGCAGAGCTTCTTGATGGCCAGGACCCTCTGGCATCGTTTCGGTCGGAGTTTTTTCACGCTGATCCTGACCAGTGTTATCTCGATGGCAATTCTTTGGGAAAGTTGCCGTTGGCAACGAAGGAATCTGTCGCGTCCTTTGTGAACGACGAGTGGGGCACAGAACTTGTCGAAGGGTGGGCCCACTGGATAGATGAGGCCCAGGTAGCGGGTGACCTGCTCGCAGCCGCGACATTGGGTGCCGGACCTGGTCAGACGCTGGTGTGTGACACCACCTCGGTCAATTTCTACCAACTCGCTATCGCAGCCATCCGCTCGAGACCCGGTCGAAAGACGGTCATTATTGACTCCGCTAATTTCCCGACTGACCGCTACATCCTGGAGGGTATTGCCCGCGATCTGGGCTTGACCATGATCACACTGGACACCGATGGTCAGGGTGGTCCAGGCGCCGTGTCGGTGAAGGTCGAACACGAGCGGGTGACGGCCGAAGTGCTTGCTCCCTATCTCACTGAGGACGTTGCGATGGTGACCCTTCAAGCCATCAACTACCGCTCGGGGGCTCGATCGGAAATGGCAGAAATCCAAGCCGCCGTGACAGATATCGGCGCACACATGCTGTGGGATTGCTCTCACGCGGGTGGAGCAATTGATCTGGATTTCGAGGGGAACAAAATCAATCTCGCGGTGGGCTGTACCTATAAGTACGGAAACTCAGGTCCCGGCTCTCCCGCATGGTTGTTTGTGCGACATGAGCTCCAGCAGGAGCTGCAGGTTCCCATTCGTGGTTGGTTCGCTCAAGGTGACCAATTTGCGATGGGCCCATGGTTTGAGAAGGCGAAAGGAATCCGAGGTTTCCAAATTGCGAGCCCTTCGATTATCGGTATTCGCGGTGTCCAGGCGAGCTACGAGATGATCCGTCGTGCGGGGATTGCGGAAATCGAGAAGAAGGCGGCGCTCGGAACCCAGCTCATGATTGAACTAGTTGATGCGTGGCTAGCACCTCGCGGTTTTACCTTAGGCACCCCACGTGAGGCGGCTCATCGCGGTGGCCACATCATCGTTCGCCATCCAGAAGCAGCGACTATCGCGCTTGCGCTCCGCCAAATGGTGAATGTGGTGCCCGATTATCGCCAACCCGACGCCATTCGCCTCGCTATTTCTCCGCTTCCTACGTCTTACACCGAGGTGTGGGATGGATTTGATCGTTTACGAGGACTGATGGAGTCGGGAGCATATCGGGAGGTGGGCGCTTCCGAGAGTAGGGTTACCTGATGCCCACTGCCGATCACCACAAAGCCGTTACCTACACGACCTATCTGAAGGTCGATGAGTTGCTCACGCTTCAGCAACCCCTCTCGGAGGGACCTGAGCACGATGAGTTGCTCTTCATCACGATCCACCAGGTCTATGAGCTGTGGTTTCAGCAGATTTTGCACGAACTCACCGCTCTTCAACCGGCTTTGGAAACGGGTGACACCCATCGGTCACTCGCGCTGTTGAGTCGGTTGCGCTCGATTATGAAGACCTGTGTTCAGCAGATTGATGTCCTGGAGACAATGACTCCGCTCCAGTTTCAATCGTTTCGAGCTCGTTTATCTTCGGCCAGTGGGTTCCAGTCCGCGCAGTTTCGTGAGGTGGAAGCGGTCCTGGGTCGAAGAGATCACGCGGGCGAGGGTGCCCAGGAGGGCACCGGGATGAAGATGGCCGAGCACTTGGTGCCAGGCTCGCCCGCGAGGACTCGGGTTGAGGCAGCGATGGCGAGGCCCAGCGTGTGGGATTCTGCTCTGCGCTACTGCCATATTCGAGGACATCAGATGCCAGATGACGTTCTAGACCGTGATGTGACGACTCCGTGGGAGCCCAGAGAGGACGTCCAGAGCGTCTTGGTGTCTCTCCACCACAGCGATCCAGAGTCAGCGCTCGTGTGTGAAGCATTGGTCGACCTCGATGAGGGTCTGGGGGAATGGCGCTATCGACACGTGAAGATGGTAGAGCGAACAATCGGGAGAAAACCAGGGACGGGGGGATCTTCCGGTGTGGGTTATCTCGCCTCGACTCTGTTCAACCCGGCGTTCCCTGATCTGTGGGCTATTCGAAGCCAGCTCTAGTGAGTGTGGGTCTCAGTGCTGAAGAGGCTCTTTCTCGTCGGAGGTGTGTAGTCGCAAACATCCCCTGGACATAGTTGCGGCTTTTCTTTCGAGAAGACGCGGTAGAGCTCACACCCCACACATATTCCAAACGCGGTTTCCAGGAACATCAGGCTCAGACAAAACCCACAAAACAGCAGCATGTATTCGTTTTGCAGACCCAGGAAACCCATCCCCATGCACGCGACGAATGCCATGCCAAAACCGAGCGACCACGCAAGACGTTTCTGAGCTGCTCCGACCCACTCGGGGCGCTGGCGTCGGACAATCAGGGCACCGAGAGCCATGGAGGGTGCGAATCGGTGGTTAAGCCCTATTCGAATACCCATGTCGATGAGGAAGAGAATGGCGAACCCGCGCACGGGTTGGAAGTCGCCCGTGAATAAGGCGTAGGACACCGCGCTGAAGCCGAGGAGAAACAGGATTCCGGCAGAGGCTCGCACAGCCCGTTCATTGAAAACGGGGATGTCGATGCCGTCGACCTTTTCGCCAAAGTCAAAGCCTTGTTCCTGGGTGCGCGCCACAGCTCCAGCATACCCCAGGGGGTATATAGAGAGCAAAGCAGGGTACCCAGGCGAATACGCTAGAAGTATGACTCTGGTGCGGACATCTGAAGAAGTCCAGGACGCTCTCTCTGAGGGAACTCCCATTGTTGCTCTGGAATCCACCATCATTGCCCACGGGCTTCCCCGGCCAGATAACCTCGCTGCCGCACAGCGCTTTGAGAAGCAGATTCGCGCCGCTGGCGCCACACCGGCGACGGTGGCGGTTATCGATGGTGTTCCCACCGTGGGGCTCAGTTCCCAGCAGCTCGAGCGCATTGCCACGGAAGATATCGATAAAGCCAGTGTGCGGGACCTCCCCGTTGTCATTGGTAAAGGTATCTCCGGCGCGACGACGGTGGCCTCGACTGCGTCGCTCGCCGCACTTGCCGGTGTTCGAGTCTTTGCGACGGGTGGGTTAGGCGGTGTGCACCGGGGAGCGAATGAAACTTTTGACGAGTCAGCCGACCTGTCGGTACTCGCCACCACCCCGATCACCGTGGTCTCCGCCGGAGTGAAATCCATTCTGGATATTTCTGCGACGCTTGAGCGTCTTGAGACCCTCAGCGTCCCCGTGGTGGGCTATCGGACCGATGTTTTTCCGGCATTTTGGCTCAGCGAGAGCGACTATTCATTGGACTGGAGAGTCGAGAGCGGTGCTGAGGTAGCCGCGATCATGCAGGCTCGTGATGCGCTGGGCTATCGGCACGGCATCGTGGTCGCCAACCCCGTTCCCCATGACCAGCAGTGGGACCCGGCCACTCACGATCGAATGCTCGAGGAGGCCCTCGCGAGCGCAACCCAGGACGGAATTCGCGGAAAAGACGTGACTCCTTATGTCCTCTCCTACATCGTCGAGCACTCGAAGGGTGCGAGCTTGGGTGTGAACCTGGACTTGGTCAGCAACAACATCGCCGTTGCGGTAGAGATAGCGACGGCCTGGTCAGCCCGGCCGTGACACAGTCTCGAGTCCTGGTCGTAGGCGATGTCATCGATGACATCCTCGCCACCATCTCGATGCCCCTGAGACACAACACCGACACCCCGGCCAGCATCGTCAAGAGTTCGGGGGGATCTGCTGCGAACACCGCCGTGTGGCTTGCCTCCTCCGGCATCGAGGTCGACTTTGTTGGACGAGTCGGTGCGAGTGACGTGGAGCGATTTTCCAAGGAGTTTCAGAAGGCCGGCGTGACACCCCACCTGGTTGCCGGTAAGAGTCGACCCACGGGAACCATCGTGATCGTGGTGGAGGCAGAGTCGAGGACAATGCTTACCGATCGCGGAGCCAACACCGAGCTTGATTTTGCTGCCATCGAGCGAGAACTGGTGGACGGCGCATCCTGGGTGCACCTCACTGGCTACAGCATGTTTCATCACTCCCACCCTGAGACGATTGCGGAGTTCATTTCTCGCGCTCGATCACATGGAGCGCAGGTATGCGTGGATGCCTCCTCGAGTGGTTTCATCCACGACTTTGGTGTGGAGCGCTTCCTGGAAGCCACCCGAGAGGTGTCGCTCCTGCGATGTAACGAAGATGAAGCTGCGATTCTCGCCGGTACAGATTCACTGGGGATCGCCGTCGAGTTTCTGGGAAGCCACTTTTCTCGCGCTGTTATTACGCAAGGCTCACAGGGTGTCTGGTTGACCGAGGGTGGTGATGCTCAGATGATTCCCGTCGCCCAACCACTTGAGAGCGTGGACCCCACGGGCGCGGGTGATTCCTTTAACGCAGGTCTCTTGGCCGGTCTAGTGAAGGGTGAGTCGCTCCCTGATGCGATTGCGCGAGGAAATTCTCTCGCAGCACAGTGCATCACAAAGCCTGGCGCAAGGCCTTGAGCTCCTCAAACGCGCTCAGTGCGCGGTCACGGCTCGCTTTGAGATCGACAATGGGTTCGGCGGGGTAGTCGGGGGTTCCGAATTCTGGAACCCACCGGCGAATGTATTCCTGTTGTGGATCGAATTTCTCCGCCTGGAGCATCGGGTTGAACACCCGGAAATACGGAGCGGCGTCGGCGCCACTGCCGGCGACCCACTGCCAGCTCGCGGGGTTGTTGGCCTCATCGGCATCCACCAGGGTGTCCCAGAACCATGCTTCGCCCACGCGCCAGTCGACCAACATGTTCTTGATGAGGAAGGAGGCCACTACCATGCGGACGCGGTTGTGCATGTAGCCGGTGGCCCACAGCTCTCTCATCCCTGCGTCCACCAGGGGAACCCCCGTCTTCCCTTTCTGCCAGGCGGTGATGAGCTCGGGGTCAGCATCACCCCAGGGGAAGTGATCGAATTCGGGACGGAAATTCTTCGTGTCGAGCTCCGGGAAGTGAAAAAGGATGTTGTAGGAGAACTCTCTCCAGCCCACTTCGGAAAGAAACTTTGCTTTGTTCTTGTCGGCATCAGCAGGAAGCGTCCGATCGAGCTTTGCCCAAATCTGGTGGGGACTGAGTTCACCAAACCGCAGGTGGGGGCTGAGCCGTGAGGTCGTCACAGGGCCGGGCTCATCTCGTCGGTGATACAGCCGAAGGGTGTTCTCGACAAAATCGTCAAGCCGCTCGTGGGCACCTTTTTCTCCAGGAGTCCACATCTCCTGGAGTCCGCCGGACCAATCGGGCCGTATTGGAAGCAGATTCCACGATTCAAGGTTCTCGGAGGTCACGTCCCGTAGGGACCTCATCTGCGTGGGGGCTGGCAGCGGAGCGCGGGGAGGTTCACCCGCCAGGGCTGCTCGCCAAAACGGCGTGAACACTTTGAACGGGTTACCATCACCGGTCCGAACCGTCCACGGCTCAAACAAGAGATTGCCCGCAAAACTTTCACAGGTGATGCCCCTGCCTCGCAGATCTTCTTTCAGCTGTGCGTCTGCTTCCCGGGCAAGACCGTAGCGGCGGTTCCAAAACACTGCGGAGGCGTCAGTCTCGGAGACGAGGTCTCGAATGGTGTCGGGGCCGCTGCCCGTGCGGATCACGAGGGAGCCACCGATGGCCTCGAGCGAAGACGCAAGCGCGGTGAGGGAGTGGTGAAGCCACCACCGGGAGGCTGCTCCTAGCGGACGCGACCTGTCGGTCACCTCATCGCGTATATAGACCACGACAACCTCTCCACCGGTGGCGATGGCTGCGTCGAGGGCAGGGTTATCGGCCAGTCGGAGATCGCTCCGTAGCCACACTAGTGCAGGGCCTGTGGTCATAGACCAAGAGTAGGACTTGCTGCTGGGAGGACTATTGGGGAAATGATAAGGGCCGGCCGCTGAGGCGAGCGGCCGACCCTATTCCCTTGCACCAAGAGTGTTTTGCAATCACATTCACGAGAGCTGTCACAGCAAACAACTGACGATGTGACGAATATATAACAGAATGGTAACGGTGTCTAGTGATAGTGAAAAAGGCGTGGAAAGCCCCTAAATCATGTCCGGAGACTGGGCCACACCGTAGTTGATGGTGACATCGGCGTGACGATCGAACCGATAGCCCACCCCGCGCACAGTCCGCACAATATCCTCGTACCGACCCAGTTTTGAGCGCAGTCGGCGGACGTGAACATCGATGGTTCGAGCTTCCGGTGCATCCTCATCACCCTCAGCCCAGAGAGCATCAATGATGACCTCCCGGTTCACTGTTTGGCCTTCACGGAGAACGAGGAATTGCAGGAGCGCAAACTCTTTGTAGGTCAGGGCAGCCTGCTCGCCATCGATGAGCACGCGCTTTCGAGAAATATCGATGACGACTTCAGATTCAGGGGTCGGGGTGCTCTTCCCCAATTCTCCGAGGGCAATCGGGTCGTGCAGAGCCATCCGCACAATATCGAGGTGTTTACCTCCGGCACCTGCTGGTGCCAGGGCGATAGCCGCGTGAGTTTCTGTGCCAGGGACGTGATCGTCGACCGTTTTCTTTAGGTCAGTCACGAGCTGCTGCAGGCTTATTCCTGCTGCGTGAGCGTCAGCTTCACTGATGCCCACATAGAGAGCGAACCCTCGTGGTTCGCGAGGAGAGGTTGTCATAGTCTGTCGATTCTGAAAGGGGCCACAGGCCCGAGGTCGGTCAGGAGGGTGTTAGCCACACATTCGACAGCAACAGAGCTCGCGGCGAATCACCATCGCCAGGGATACGTATCGGCTCTGCATGGCTTGATTATCGGGCCATGTGCGAAGGGGCGTCAAGTTCGATGACGTTATCCGACAGTGCCATAGAGACGGTCACCGGCATCACCGAGACCAGGAACGATGAAGCCGTGTTCGTTGAGTTTTTCATCAAGCGCACCCAAGACGATGGTCACATCACGACCCTCAGTGGCTTTCTCCAAAGCGGCAAGACCCTCTGGTGCACCGAGGAGACACACTGCTGTGACATCGATAGCTCCCTTGTCGAACACAAAGTTGATGGCCTGCAAGAGTGACCCCCCCGTAGCCAACATGGGATCAAGGATGAAACACTGCCGATCAGAGAGGTCTTCCGGTAGACGTTCCGCATAGACGCTGGGCTGCAGAGTTGTCTCGTCGCGCACCATACCGAGAAAACCGACTTCAGCGCTGGGGAGAAGCTGGGTCATTCCTTCCAGCATGCCCAGTCCCGCTCGAAGGATGGGGACGACGACCGGCCGTGGTTTGGCGAGCTTCTTTCCCGTGGTCTGTGTGACGGGGGTCTTAATCGGGTGGTCTTCGACCCGGATGTGGCGTGTGGCTTCATAGGCGAGCAGCGTGACCAGTTCCGAGGTCAGAGCGCGAAACACCGGAGAGGGTGTTGCCTCATCACGAAGAATGGAGAGTTTGTGGGAAATGAGGGGGTGGTCTGCGACGTGCACCTGCATGAGCCTCACACTACCCGAGGGAGAGTCACTGGATAAGGTGGGCTCGTGGTTGACGACACCGAGCTCATGCGAAAAACACTGGAGCTAGCATCCCAGGCGCTGTCCACGGGTGACGTTCCGGTTGCAGCACTCGTGGTGGACCCTGCGGGAGTTGTGGTTGCCA
>JAYOYJ010000008.1:16147-26576 GCA_038153485.1 Pontimonas sp.
CACGCTCGTTGTGACACTAGAGCCGTGCGTGATGTGTGCTGGTGCCATCACGCAGGCCAGGATTTCCCGACTCGTTTTTGGGGCGTGGGATGACAAGGCCGGCGCCGCCGGAAGCAAACATGATCTCGTGCGGGATCGAAGCCTTCCCCATCGCGTGGAGGAAGTCCGCGGTGG
This sequence comes from Pontimonas sp., assembly GCA_038153485.1. Taxonomy (GTDB): domain Bacteria; phylum Actinomycetota; class Actinomycetes; order Actinomycetales; family Microbacteriaceae; genus Pontimonas. Next base: position 16,322 of record JAYOYJ010000008.1, read on the forward strand.
TGTTCTCGAGAGCGAATGTGGAGCGCTGCTCACCGACTTCTTTTCGACGAAGTAGTTAGCGCACCACTCCCGACCACACCACAGCAATGACTGTGTTGGTCACCGCCAGAGCGCCGGCGGTGTGGAGAAGCGGCAACAGTGAGCGCTCGTTGTCTCCACTCGTCATCTTCTTTTGTTTGCGATAGGCCACGAGGGCAACGATAAAAATGATGAGCGCGACGACACTCTTGACCGCGATTTTGGCGTGGTTCACCGCCATGTCGGGGTCATCGGCGAGACGCATTTCGGCCAGACCCGTCAAGAGCAGACCGGTCACCAGCTGAATGCTCGCTCCGGTGAGTACCCAGCCGAAGGAATAGCCGGAGTGCGCCCGCATCTGCACGATGATCGGACCGATAATCAGTGCTAGTCCGATGAAGTGGACGACGAGCGTGATATCACGAACGAGGTCCGGGGGTCTCCTCTTAGTCTGATGCCTTAATAACTATGACATCAGTTTCTGGCTGCGTCTCTGATGTGTCTCTCACCAGCTCTGGCTCGATATAGATTTCGGTGGTTTCACCCACCACCTCACGAACCCGACGCTTAGCGTCGTTGAGTGCGTGAGCGAGCACGTAGTTGGGAAGAGCCTCTGCCACTTGAATAGTAGCTGCGATCACCCAATGACCATCGGGCTCGGCGGTTGTCGACAGACGCAAGACGGCATCGGCGTCTGAGCCTTCGAGGAGGGCGGCGAGGATAGGTTCGCGGGGAGGAAGTGAGTCCTGGGACTTCTTCTTGTCACCCATGATGTTCGTCCATTCCTAGCGTCACTGCCAACAACGTCTGACCAATCTACACTGGCACCGTGGCACACTCACTTTCTCGTATTGCAATTCTCGGCACCGGACATATGGGCGGTGCAATTCTTGGCGGTCTGCAACAAACCCCGGACTCGTGGTCGGGAATTCGAGTGACGAGTGCCTCGGCTGCCACTGCCTCTTCTCCTGCTGGTCCCGGAGTGGAGGCGAAGAGCCTCGAAGAGGACGCGCAAGCGAACCAATGGGCCATCGAAGGCGCCGACATCATCGTGCTGGGCGTGAAGCCCCACTACCTCCTGGGGCTCCTCGAGGAGGTTGCACCCCATGCTCCTGCGTCTGCGGTCATGGTCAGTATTGCCGCTGGCATCACGGTCGCTCAGATGGAGGCTGTGTGGCCAGGGGCCGTGATCCGCACGATGCCCAACACTCCCTCCCAGGTGAGACACGGGGTGACCGGTCTCTCGGTGGGTAGTCGCGTGAGCCCGGAGCAACGGGAGGCTGTCATGAGAGTTTTCGAGACAGTGGGAGCGGTCCTTCCAGTCGAAGAGTCCTCCCTGAATGCTTTGAGCACGTTCTCTGGTTCGGGACCAGCGTTTGTGTACTTCTTTATTGAGCGTTTCGTCGAGGTCGCCAAGGAGCATGGTTTCTCGACCGAGGAGGCGACCACCATGGTGCAGAGCACCTTCGCTGGAGCGATGGAACTCCTTGAATCCTCCGGCAAAACTCCCGAGGAGCTCCGTGAAGCGGTAACCAGCCCAGGCGGCACGACTCAAGCTGCACTGGGTGTCTACGAGGCAGCTGATCTCAGCGCGATTATTCGGAAGGCCAGTGCCGCCGCCATTGCGCGTGCCGAGGAGATGGCGAAGGGCTAACTACTTGTCGAGTGCCGCGAAGGTTTCGATGTCTTCGTTGGTCCCCGACACGATGATGAGGTCGTGGTTGGTGACCACCGTTTTCTCTGTCGCGTAGGTGAAGGGTTTGCCGGGTGACTTAACCCCGACCACGGTGATGTTGTATTTCGAGCGCACCTGAGAGTCGGTGAGGGAGAGTCCGCGAATTGGCTTCGGCGGATACATCTTCACCAGGGCAAAGTTGTCATCGAAGCGAATGAAGTCGATCATGCGACCCGACACCAGGTGTGCCACGCGCTCACCAGCTTCGCGCTCGGGATAGATCACGCGGTGGGCACCGATACGAGTCAGGATCTTTCCGTGCGATTCACTAATCGCTTTGGCCCAAATCTGCGGGATCTTCATGTCGACCAAGTTGGTCGTAATGAGCACGCTGGCTTCGATGGAGGAACCTGTCGCCACGACGGCAATGGGGAAGTCTCTGGCACCGATTTGCTCGAGAGCATTCATGTTCCTCGCGTCGAGCACTGCGGTGTGCTTCACACGGTCCGACCATTTCTGGACAAGAGCCGGGTCCTCGTCGACGGCGAGCACATCGCGCCCAAGCTTGTCGAGCTCTCCTGCTGTTGCGGCACCAAATCGTCCCAGACCAATAACCAGGACAGGGGCGTCATGGGGAATTTTCTCAACCAACGATCGGCCTTTCTTTAGCCCGGCGGTACACCGTCTGGCGATGGGTTCCGCTGAGTGCTGTAGCGAGTGTCACTGTACCAACACGTCCCAACAGCATGGTTGCTGAGAGCACGTATTTGGCGGAGTCGGGAAGGTCATTGGCGGTAAGTCCAGCTGTGAGACCACAGGTAGCAAACGCGGAAATCACGTCGAAGAGGACTCGATCGAGCGGCGCATCAGTAATCCGGAGCAGGGCAATCGTCGCAATCGCGACGATGCTCGCACCCCAGAGAACCACGCTCACCGCCAGACGAACAGTGTCGGAGGGAATCCGTCGCTCATAGGCGACGATGTCCTGGTCGCCTCGCGCTTCAGCAAACGCAGCGAGGAACAAAATCGCCAAGGTGGTGACCTTGATTCCTCCCGCTGTTGACGCTGAACCTCCGCCCACAAACATCAGCATGTCGAGAACCAACAGCGTGGCGCCATTCATTTCAGACGTGTCGACCGTGTTGAAGCCGCCCGAGCGAGACATCATCGAGACAAAAAGCGCGGTCATCGGTCGATACGCACCGGGCTGGGACCCCAGCGTCTTTTCGTTCCCCCACTCGAGTGCTCCAATAGCCAGCGCACCGATGACCAACAAGATGGTGGTGGTGGTGAGTGTGAGTTTGGCGTGGATGCCCAATCGTGCGTGAGCAAAAGTGCGGTGCAGTCTGCGCAGGCGAACTGTCTTGAGTGCCCGGGCGATCGCGTAGATCACGGGGAATCCGATGCTGCCCAAGAACACACCGATGCCCATGGTGAACACCATGATGGGGTCGTTCACGAACGGTGAGAGACCATCCACGAGTGGGACGAAACCAGTGTTCGTAAAAGCAGAGGCTGCGAGGTAGCCCCCCTGCCAGAGTGCGGTGATGGGGTCGAGGCCCCACACGATGAGACGGGGAACAATGATGGCTGCGAGGGCCAGCTCGATGACGATCACACTGACGAAGACGGTCTTGAGAAGACCCTTTACTTCAGACAGGCGCATGCCGTGTGAGTCTTGACCCTCACGCTCGTGGAGGCGAGAGGGGTCCACGTCTCCCGCCATCATCTTGCGCACCGACAGCCCCAAACGCTTCGAGGCAATGACGGCGAGAATCGTCGCCAGGGTCATGACTCCAATTCCTCCGATTTGGAGACCAAGGAAAACCACCAGGTGACCAAAGGCTGACCAATGGGTCGCCATGTTGACGACCGTCAGACCCGTGACACAGATTGCGGAGACAGCGGTGAACAGAGCGTCAGACAGCGGTGTGATCTCGCCCGAGGCAGAAGCCATCGGGAGCATCAGCATCACCGTTGTGACGGTGATCAGAAAAAGGAAAATGAAGATTGTGGCGGTTGCCGCCCCGCCACCGAGCAGAGCTTGGGCGCGAAAGAGCAGACCCCTCACGCCAGGTGGCCTCGAGTAGGGGGCAAGTCCCGGGACGGGGGAGACCCGGCGGGAGCGTCGCCTGGTGGAGCGGCGCTTGAGTGTTCCTAGCCATGACGACACGTCACGTGGCCTTCTTCCTCATCTGACCTTTAGACAACCGCCAGCCATGGTACTCCCAACAGGGTGCGAGTACGCTACCCCTTTATGAGCGACGTATTTGATGTGCTTGCTGACCCCACCCGTCGAGACATTGTTGATTTGCTACGTGCAGGCTCAGAGAAGAGCGTGGGGCAGCTAGTGGAGGCCCTGGGCATCACCCAACCGACAGTGTCCAAGCACCTGAAAGCGTTGCGCGATGCGGGTGTTGTCGTGGCCAGAGAAGAAGGTCAACACCGCTACTACCGCTTCGACGAGTCGTCCTTGGCAAGCGTTCAGGCCTGGGTGGGGGGTTCTGTACCGGGGGACTCGACAAAGCCCTATGTTGACCTGCGCGAACAGGGCGTTGCTGTGGGTTCTCTCGCGAAGGACGTCATGGCGTGGCTTGATGACGTTTTGGCAAACGTTCGACTCTAGGTCTTTACAGCCACCTGCCTGAGCTCTAGGGTTATCGGGTTATCACCTCAGAAAGCCGCTATGTCCCAGCCACTATCCCACCTGCGTTTTCTCACCGTCGGTGAAGTCGCAGAGATGATGCGTGTCTCGACCATGACGGTGTATCGGCTTGTTCACTCGGGTGAGCTCCCCGCGGTGCGGTTTGGGCGGTCATTCCGCATTCCCGAATCAGCAGTGTCGCAGATTGTCTACCAAGCGGGTGAGGTGCGGGAAATGGGCGAGGTCGGCTGAGCTTTCGGCTCTGCGCTAGACTCCCTAAGTTGTCTGCTGGCAGATCAACACCGACGACATCAGGTCTAAAGGAAATTCATGGGTTCTGTTATCAAGAAGCGCCGCAAGCGCATGGCGAAGAAGAAGCACCGCAAGTTGTTGCGCAAGACTCGCCACCAGCGTCGCAATAAGAAGTAGCGACCATCACTGGGGGACGCCGGTCACTGTCTAGCGACCGGCGTTTTTCTCTGCCTTTTTTGAGCGATGCGCTTGGTGACGGTTGGTTGCCTCGGGCCAGATGACGGGCCACGACTTCGCGGTGGCGTGAGAGAGCAGGGTGTGGTCGGGGTTGACAGCGACGGGGTGCCCCACACTCTCGAGAAGGGGAATATCTGCTGCGGAGTCCGAGTAGCCGTAACAGGTTCGAAGATCCACTCCGTGCTCTGAGGCTTTGGCCAGGGCGGCCTCGGTTTTGAGTGGACCGTGCAAGAGTTCACCGTCGATTTCTCCCGTGAAAGCACCATCATTCACTTCCAAAGTGGTCCCCATCGCTCCGGTGAGACCGAGGTCGCGCGCCATCACGGAGGCGAGCCCCTGAGGACTGGCAGTCAGTAACCAGGTTTGATGGCCTTGGGACTTGTGCCAGTTGAGGCGCTCAATCATTTCGGGAAAGACTTTGGGTGCGATGGACCTGCGCCAGGCGACCTCGGCTACTTTCTCGAAATCTTTGACCTGATGCCCGGCTACGAGAGATTGTGCACGCTCTCTCGTGGACTTGAGGCGATGGGTTGTTTCGCCCTTCCGAATGAAGTAGCGCTGTTGGAAGAGTGCGGGTATGACGTGATGCCATTTGATGAAGCCGGACTTCCATGCCTCGATACCGAACATATATATGGTCGCCCCTTTGACCAGTGTGTTGTCTACATCGACAAACACCATGACCGGGGGCGAACCAGTCGAGGAGTTCCGGGGAGGAGTCATCGTGTCTCAGCATAGGCTTTTGGCATGGACAATGTTCGGGTCACGGTGATCGGCAGGGAGGCGTGCCACCTGTGTGAGGAGGCCACAGACCTGATTGAGTCTGTGCTTCCTCGCTATGCGAACGTTGTTCTCGAGAAGCGTTTGGTCGAGGAAAAACCTGAATGGCTCGAGTTTTATAACGACAAGGTTCCGGTCATTCTCATTGACGGTGTCGAGCACGGCTATTGGCGAGTAAACGAAGAGATTTTCCGGGGAGCCCTTGTGCAGGCGGGAGCTCTTCACCAGCAGAAGGATTCGGAGTAAAAAAGAAGTATGTCCTCCACGAGAACTCCTGACCCCAATCCCGGGTGGCTGTCGGACGACGAGCTCGCCGAAATTCGCCAGCGCTTGCCTCTTCTCTATGTCGAGGCGGTTCCGGTTCGACTCGATGGCATGGGTAACGTCAGTGAGGTGGGACTGCTCCTGCGCGTCTCGTCTGAGGGCTCGATTGCGAGAGCACTCGTTGCAGGACGGGTGATGTTTGGCGAAACGGTCAGAGACGCCCTTTTCCGCCACCTCGAAAAAGACTTGGGTCCGATGGCGTTCCCTCAGAGTCCCCCGACACCGCAACCAGCTCACATTGCCGAGTACTTCCCCTATCCGGGAGCGAAATATCAAGACCATCGCCAGCACGCCGTGTCTCTGGTCTATGTCGTCCCGGTCACGGGAACGTGTGAACCCCGACAGGACGCACTGGAGCTCACCTGGCTCAGCCCCGAGCAGGCAACCTCCCACGAGGTCTTGGTCGAGATGGAGGGTGGTCGAGGTTCGCTGGTCAAGGCTGCCCTGGCGAGCGTGGGGGCTTTGCCTTAGCGAACACCTTTCGCCACGATGTCGTGGACGATGACTGTGGCTCCGTCAGATGGGCTCTGCTCTCTTGTCATCACCGTGACCTCTCTGTCGCTCCAGTTCTTCGGCATGGCCGCCAGCATTTCTTTTGTGTCGAACATGAGTTCCGCCGGCGGCCTGCGAAGCCCTGCCTCGAGGTCTTCGAGAGCGTGCCCGACGATTAGCATGGTTCCGCCCTGGGCAACAGCTTCCACGAGTTTCGTCCACACAATTTTTCGATCGGCAGCGGGCATATGGAGGAAATGTGCGGTGACAAGGTCGAACTGATCGGGCGGTGTGGGGAGTGCGTCATTCACGACATCGCAGGCAATCCACCGAACTGATCGCGGCCGAGCGTCTTTCCTCACCCGGGTCACACGCTCCGCCTCGCCCCGGGCCAGCGCTCTCGGTGAAGCGTCGACCGCGGTGACCTCGAAGCCTTGCTCGGCGAGCCACAGGGCGTCTGCTCCCTCGCCGCACCCCACATCCAGGGCAGTCCCTGGAGTGAGAAGGTCGACTCCCGACATGAGGGTCGGGTTCACTCGCCCGCTCCACATCGTGGAGCGATAGCGGCTCTCCCACGCACGAGTAGTCTCGCTCTGCCACTGGGGGGCAAGCCTCTTCATCATGACGTGCCGCCACCACCAGAACAATCGGAAGCTCAGCCCCAGTAGGGGAGTCAGAACACCCGCATCAAAATCAAGCTCGTCGCGAAGAATGGTGGGCCCCACACCGCTTGGTCGAAGGGTCATGGTGTGGCGAAACCTGGTCACTCGGGCGAGGAGGCCGGTGAGTCCTCGACCGTTGTCCTGAAACGTTCGGGTCATTCCCTCTGAGGTACTGACCGGATTGATTTCTTGGCTGCCCAGACTCACGACCCCGAGGGCTTTGACTCGCACCACGTAAGACTTACCTGAGTCGTATCGGGTGGGAAACGGAGCAGGTGAGAAGGGCTCGAAGGCCAGGAAAGGGCGCGAAACGGCAACAAAAACCTCGGGATTGTGGAGTGCGTCGAAAGCTTCGGACACCGTGCACGATAGAGAGACTTCGAGGGCAAACTTCATACCGATCGGGCTCCTTCACCATCATCAGGTTGGGCGACTACTGTTCAGACTATGAGAGCACACATCCAGGGCACCGTGATTGCCGAGGCCCCAGAGTCGGACCTCGTGAAGATCGAGGGCAACTGGTACTTCCCTCCGTCGTCACTGCACCGAGAGTTTTTCTCCGATAGCCCCACCAGCTACACGTGTTCATGGAAAGGCGAGTGCCACTACTACACGCTGAGCGTGGACGGGCAGGCCTATCAGGACCGCGCTTTCTCTTACGACGACCTTCGCCCGGGAGCCATTGAGCGCGTTGGAGTGGATTTCACCGGGTATGTCGCCTTCTGGAAAGACGTCACCGTCGAGGATTAGTCTCTGGCGCTCCAGGCCGCGAGGTAGGCCTGGTTGAAGCTTCGATCGCATCTCGAACACGACACCGGCTTGCTGGGTTTGCGAAATCGAATCACCTCGTGGCCCTGGGGGCAGACACCACGCCACCTCGCTCGTTCCAGTGCTGGCTCGACCGTGTGAGTTCGACCACCGCGGTAACCAATGGAGTGGGCAATGGTTCTCCAGCGGGGACCATGCGCTGCCCGTGGACCAGCCAGCGCATGCGCGATTTCGTGCAGCAGTACCTGGGTGACCTCATCGGGGGTGGCCTTGTGGGTGAGGTGCCGCGAGACCGAGATAGTCCTCGAGCGGTGGTCACACTGCCCCAACCGAGTGGTGGCACGATCGAATCCGAAGGACCAGGTGTGGGTGAGCTCGTGGAGGGCAAACAGGCGCACTGCTTCTTCTTCCACCCACGATGAATCCGCCACGGGGTCAGGGTAACCGGGTCACCGCTCGCTTGCGGAGATTATCCCCAGCCCGTCGCGCCAGAAGAAGTAGACAAATTGTTATAAACCCGTATACACTAGAGGTTTGCTTCCCTGACTTCTTGTGCCGTCATATTGCGGTCGACACGAGAGCCCCGAGTATAGCGGCGGGGTGAACTCTTTGTGCTGAGTTCCAGCGGTTGCGTCCGGTTCGGTTTGGTCACCCACGATGAGGCTCCCTCGGTGAGCCCTGGAGGTTATTTCTCTTGGCTGTTGCTCGTTCTGCATCTACATCCACTGCCAAGAACGGTCGAGTCGCCCAGCGGCTCTCGTTCGCCAAAATCAACGACACCCTGGAGGTTCCCGATCTGCTCGCGTTGCAGACCGAGAGCTTCGAGTGGCTGGTCGGTTCCCCTGTTTGGAAGAAGCGCGTAGCGGAAGCGAAAGCCCAAGGGCTGCCCGTTGTGTCCGAGCGCAGCGGTCTTCAGGAAATCTTCGAGGAGATCTCTCCCATCGAAGACACCTCTGAGACCATGCAGCTCTCCTTCGCGAACCCCTACCTCGAAGAGGAAAAGTATTCGCTCGACGAGTGCAAGGAGCGTGGCAAGACCTATGCCGCTCCGCTCTATGTCGAAGCCGAGTTCATGAATCACCAGACGGGTGAGATCAAGACCCAAACGGTCTTCATGGGTGACTTCCCCCTGATGACCGAAAAGGGAACCTTCATCATCAACGGAACCGAGCGTGTCGTTGTCTCGCAGTTGGTGCGAAGCCCCGGTGTGTACTTCGAGACCGCTCTCGACAAACTCAGTGACAAAGAGATCCACTCGGTCCGAGTCATCCCCAGCCGTGGTGCGTGGCTCGAGTTCGAGGTCGACAAGCGCGACCAGGTGGGTGTGCGTATCGACCGGAAGCGTAAGCAGTCCGTCACCGTCTTCTTGAAGGCACTCGGTCTGACCTCGGAGGACATCGCGAAGCACTTCGCTGGTTTTGCCTCCATCGAGGAAGCGCTCGAGAAGGACACCATCCTCACCAAAGAGGAAGCCCTCAAGGACATCTACCGCAAGTTGCGTCCGGGTGAGCAGGTTGCTGCGGAGGCAGCTCGCTTGCTATTGGACAATTTCTACTTCAACCCGAAGCGCTACGACCTGGCGAAGGTGGGTCGTTACAAGATCAACCGCAAGCTCGGTATTGAGCTTCCTCTAGACACCACGGTGCTCACCCTTGAGGACATCATTGCGACCATCAAGTACTTGGTCGCTCTCCACGATGGACGCACCCACATCGAGGGAAGCCGCGCGGGTAAGAAGGTCGACATCCGTCTGGACGTCGATGACATCGACCACTTCGGTAACCGCCGTATCCGCGCCGTGGGTGAGTTGATCCAGAACCAGGTTCGCACCGGACTCTCGCGCATGGAGCGTGTGGTTCGCGAGCGTATGACCACACAGGACATTGAGGCGATTACCCCTCAAACCCTGATCAACGTGCGTCCCGTCGTAGCTGCCATCAAGGAGTTCTTTGGCACCAGCCAGCTCTCGCAGTTCATGGACCAGAACAACCCCCTCTCGGGTCTGACACACAAGCGTCGTTTGTCGGCGCTAGGACCAGGTGGTCTGAGCCGTGAGCGGGCCGGTGTGGAGGTTCGTGACGTTCACCCGTCCCACTATGGACGTATGTGCCCGATTGAGACCCCTGAAGGTCCGAACATCGGTCTGATTGGTTCGCTCGCGTCGTTCGCGCGCATCAACGCTTTTGGTTTCATTGAGACCCCGTACCGCCGAGTCGTGAAGGGCAAGGTGTCGAAGAACATCGACTACTTGACCGCGAGCGATGAGGACGAGTTCGTCGTCGCCCAGGCCGGTACTCCGCTGAACTCCGATGGCACCTTCGCGGAAGACAAGGTTCTTGTGCGTAAGAAGGGTGGAGAGGTGGAACTGGTTTCCCCCGACCTCGTCGACTATGTCGATGTTTC
>JAYOYJ010000009.1:0-25826 GCA_038153485.1 Pontimonas sp.
CCTGAACCTGGGGGGCAACGGGTCGCAGGTTCACAGCCTGTCAGCCCGACTGGGAAGTAGAGCCACCGTAAATCGGTGGGACTCCATTTTGGGACTCCTTTCTAAGCCAGAGCGTGAATGGTTTCCATCATCTTCCGCGCGGTCTATAACAGGTCATGAGAGAAGGCTTCTAGTTTTGAGGGAATCCGAGGTTAAGTCCGCCACCCTTGGGGTCCATCCAACGGGAGGTGACTACCTTTTGCTGGGTGAAGAAACGGAAACCTTCTTCACCGTGCGCACGCGAATCACCAAAGAGCGAGTGCTTCCATCCTCCGAATGAGAAGTAGGCAACGGGCACTGGGATAGGAACGTTAATTCCAATCATTCCCACCTGGACTTCGTTTTGGAATCTGCGAGCGGCGCGACCATCGTTGGTGAAGATGGCGGTTCCGTTGCCAAAGGCTCCCCCGTTGATCAGCTCTATGCCCTCGTTGTAGCTCGACACCCGAACGATAGAGAGCACTGGGCCGAAAATTTCTTCGGAATAGACCTTGGAGGAGGGGGGAACTCGGTCGATCAGAGTTGGGCCTAACCAGAACCCGGTTTTGTCTCCATCAACTTCAATTCCTCGGCCGTCTACAACAACTTCAGCGCCGTCTTGAATGGCAATGTCGATGTACGACGCAACTTTGTCGCGGTGAACCTCGGTCACCAGGGGGCCCATGTCGCACGAGCGACGGCCGTCACCGACCTTGATTGTTGCCATACACTCTGTGATTTTTTCGATGAGTTCGTCTGCAACAGGCTCCACAGCAACAATCACTGAGATTGCCATGCAACGCTCTCCCGCTGAACCAAATCCCGCGTTCACTGCTGAGTCAGCAACGAGATTGAGATCGGCGTCTGGCAACACCAGCATGTGGTTTTTTGCGCCGCCAAGGGCCTGAACCCGCTTGCCGTTCTTAGCTCCCGTCTCGTAGACGTACTGAGCGATAGGAGTCGAGCCGACAAATGAAATTGACCGGATATCTGGGTGCTCCAAGACTGCGCCTACAGCTTCCTTGTCACCGTTGACGACGTTGAAGACACCATCAGGAAGACCAGCTTCGGTCAGCAGCTCCGCAATCCAGATTGCGGAGCTGGGGTCTTTCTCGGAGGGCTTTAAAATAACGGTGTTTCCTGCAGCGAGTGCAACCGGGAAGAACCACATCGGAACCATCGCAGGAAAGTTAAACGGGCTGATAATTCCCACGACGCCGAGAGGTTGCTTGAGCGAGAAGACATCCACACCTGACGAGGCATTTTCGCTGAATTCACCTTTGAGAAGGTGAGGCAAACCACAAGCGAACTCGACGACTTCTTGGCCACGAGAAATCTCACCGAGTGCGTCGGAAACAACTTTCCCGTGCTCAGAGGTGATGATTTCTGCTAGTTCAGCTTTACGTGCGTCGAGTAGTTCGCGGAAACGGAAGATGATTGCGCTTCGACGGGCTAGCGAGAGGTCCCGCCAGGCAGGAAACGCAGCTTTAGCGACCGCAACAGCATCGCTAACATCTTTGGTGCTCGCCAATGCTACTTGCTTAGTTTGGGCCCCGAGTGCCGGGTCAAATACAGGCGCGCTGCGCTGTGACTCACCAGCGAATATTTTTCCTCCGACGAAGTGCTGAACTAATGATGTGGCCATGTGATTCATTCCCTGTCTAGTGGTTTGGGTGGACCATTGCGGCTGCGATGTCCACCGCTTGTTCTACGTTCCCGTCAGCTGGATACAGCAATCTACGTCCCACAACAAGCCCTTTCACTCCCGGAAGAGTAAGAGCGCTTTGCCAGGATGCAAACGCCGAGTCCAGTCGACCATGAGTTTCACCCCCAAGCAAGAGGGTGGGCAAAGTCGTTGCTTCCATCACGCGCTCCATCCCGTCAACGACGGGTACCTTGAGCCAGGAGTAGGCGCTCGACGAGCCGAGACCCTGTGCAATAGAAATTGTAAGAGCAACAGCGTCTGCTGAGAGAACATTTTGCGCTTTGCCATCCACCCACGTGCTTAGGAAAGGCTCGATCATGAGCGGAACCTTTGCTTTTGCAGCCACGTCAACTGCTATAGCGGAAAGTTCGAGGGTGCGCGCTGTGGCAGGGTCCCCAAGATTGATCCGAACTAGGTTCTTCGCAAAATCAAGGCCGTCTTCCACAATTCGAGAAATTGTGTAGGCGGTGTACCGGTCGTCATATTCGAAGACTGAACCCTGAAGGCCGCCACGGTTCATCGAGCCCACGACAATCTTGTTATCAAGGAGGCCCATGAGTGCAAAAAATGTCGAGACATTGGGACTCCCTTTTGGGACTCCTTTTTCTCAATTCCACCGCTGTCCGTGGTTATCCGGGAGAGTGGAGAAGCTGATTTTCGCCCGTCTTTTGGCCGTCTGTGGAAGTAAGGGAACCCTGCGCTGATGACTGGGGGTCAAGGGGTCGCAGGTTCAAATCCTGTCAGCCCGACACACTAGATTCATCCAAGGTTTGACTCCTCCTACGGTGCTTTCGCCTTGGCGGTACTTGAGTGTTTGAGTTGTTCGGGCATTCTGTCTAGCGTTAGAGCACCAACTCTGAGAGGAATTATTTGATGCCGCGGCGTTTGGTGATGAGTCTTGGGATGGCTTTCACACTGTTGATTGCTGGTTGCCAGGGCGGGCCACAAGGACCTACAGGGCCCAGTCAAGGGGACAGCTCTGGTCAGGGAGGTGGGAGTTCGGAACGGCCAGGGGGTCCGGGGGTCTGCGACATTCCCGCTGAGCTAGTGCGTTCATCAGATATTCCTTTTGGGGTGCTTTTTCCCTCCGGTAGTTTCCAATTCCAGTCCTACTCGTCGGCTCAGGAGATCGCCGCTCAGGGGCTCAATGCAGTGTCCATCGGCTGGGGCATTTTCTATACCGAGGATGGATCTATCGTTTTCGATCGAAACGGCTCGACTGACGACCAATCACAGCAACGATGGATTCAGTCGATGCAGTGTCAGGTGGTTGAAGCCAAGCAAGCGGGGCTTGTCGTCTCGGTCTGGGGCCAATTTCAGCAGGCTGGTGTCGACGGCGAGTCGGGTCTTATCCCCGAGCCCATTCGAGAGAGCGTCCTCGAGCAGAGTGTTGACCTCATCCCCCTCATGGCGGAAGCTGCAGAGCAGGTCAAAGCAGAGTACTTCTCTCCCGTGTCGGAGCTCGATAAGTACGCAGGTATCGAGGGACATAACTCTTTCTTCCCTCGTTACGCCGAAGCGGCGAGGCCAGTCTTCAACGGAGTCCTCTACTCCCAACCCAACATTCTTCAAAGAGAACCCTCGTTCTATAGCGAACAGCTTTCGCCAGAACTCGGCCCGATTGATGCTTTGGGAATTTCGTGGATTTCTTATGGCTGTTTCGAGGATGATACGGCGAAGGGTGATTGGTTTATCGAGAAGGCAGCAGAGCAGGGTGTGACAACAGTCTTCATCAGCGAGATTGGTGATGTTGCGCAGTCACCCCCCACCGAGTGTCTCGAAGATCTCATTGAGCGGTGGGGTGCTGACTCCACGGGGGTTTTTGTCCTGGATAGCCCACCGATGATGCCCGATGCTGCCGAAATTAACGGGAGCTGGCAGGAAGACGTGCTCCGGGACTACCTGGGTTAGCGATGGCGATAGACGCAGTCGCCCTGGGAGGCGCCCCGCGAAAATTGATGTAGCCCTACCAGGGCATCGGGATGTCGCGGATCGGAACTGCATCATCGGGAATCGCTGGCAAGGGTTTCTGGCCCGCTCTCACGCACAACCATTTGAGGTTGGTCCGGCTATCGGGTGTGCAGCGCCAGGTGCGCATAACACCCGTTCCGACCTGAATCACGGTGCCGGGTCCGACATCGACGACATCGTCGTCCAGCCCCATTTGCCCTTTACCTTCGAGAAAGATGTAAACCTCGTCGATTTCTGAGTGACTGTGCCAGTACCCGGCTTCCTCGCCCGGCTCGTAGGACGTCGCCGAGACCCCGATGACTTCCCCTCCTAACTCGTGGTCGACAACCCTTCGGCCATCCCTCGTTGTTTCGGGAACAAACCCTCCGTAGTGGTCTCGCCATGTAGAGAGGGGACCGATTTCGGTGACGCTGTAGTTACTCATGACCCTCGAGCGTAGTAGTCGACTGCGGTCGGGGCTTTACTGGGCTCGTCCAGGCCCACCAGATCAGCGGAATCTGAAGAGGCAGTCGCAGCCACGCAATAAGTACCGTCATTGCATCCCCAGAGGTGACAGAGTCGATTGCGAACCACCAGTTTGCCGGCCAAATCGCCAACAGAACCAGCACCGTGAAGAGGGGCGCGAGACGGTGTCTCATGAGGAGACCCGCAACGGCCAGAATCTCGGCGATGCCCGAGAGGTAGACAAGTTCCAGTGACAGCGGAAGCCAGGGTGGCATGAGCCAGAGGAATGATGTCGGGGAGATCAGGTGCCACACCCCACTGAGTGCGAAAGCACCGATGACAATCCAGCTTCCTACGCCGCGCTTCATGGTCCGAAGCCTACGGCTTTGATCCCCCAATACACTGGGGCGATGCCAGATCCAATGGACAAGCGAGCGAGGGCTTGGCGCATTGTGGGTTGGGTCATCGCGGCACTCGCTGTTGTTATCGTGGCCGGTCCGCAGATAATCGACCTTTTCGGCGAGTAGAAGCACGCCCTGATATGGGGTTTCGTTACGCTCCCATCAGGGAGCGCTCTCGCTCCCGTGAAAGGTAGTTCCGCATGACTAGGGTTATTGGCTCCTTGCTCAATGGCCTGAGGGGATTCCTGATCGGGCTCGCTGAGATCGTCCCGGGAGTAAGCGGCGGAACTGTTGCGCTGATCGTGGGGGTCTACCAAACCCTGATTCGCTCGGCGTCGAGTCTGGTTCAGGCACTCATGGCGGGCTTGCGCTCAGGACCCTCGGCCTCGCGAGATTCGTGGCGAGACATCTCATGGTCGATTGTTCTGCCGGTGGGGGTAGGAATGGTGACCGGAATCTTCTTGGGTGCGTGGCATTTGGAGCCCGTGTTGGAGGACTATCCGGTCTTGACCAGGGCCGTCTTTGCCGGCCTGATTCTGGCCTCGCTGTGGGTTCCTCTCCAGATGGTGGGCTCCCGGTGGACACCGGCATTGGTCCTCGCTGCGCTGGCAAGTGCCTCCGCGGTGTTCTTCGCGCTAGGCCTTCCGGGTGCTGCGCTCCCCAGTGATTCTCTTCTCTGGGTCGCACCGGCTGCCGCTCTTGCTGTGTGCGCTTTAGTCCTCCCCGGGGTGTCGGGCTCATACCTGCTGTTGACACTGGGTATGTATGAACCCACTCTGTCTGCCGTCAATGATCGTGATGTCGCCTACCTCGCGGTGTTTGTTCTGGGTGCCCTTCTCGGATTGGGTCTGTTTGTGCGAGGTTTGCAGTGGCTGCTCGCGAATCATTTCGCCATCACCCTGGCCATCATGTCCGGACTCATGTTGGGTTCTTTGCGTGCCCTGTGGCCATGGCAAGGGCCCACAGGTGACTTGCTCGCACCAGGTTCCGATGTCGCGATGGTGGCCATTCTGGCCTCGGCAGGTTTTTTTGTGGTGGTGGGAATGATCGTGACTCAGCGTGCACTTGCGCGATCAGAGTCACCAAATCTCTAACTCTTAGACTTTCACCATGAACTCTCCGCGCTGGGCTCTCGTCACGGGTGCGAGCAGCGGTCTTGGTGTCGAATACGTTCGCTCTCTCGCCCGCTCTGGCCACGGCATCGTGTTGGTCGCCAGAGATGGTGACCGATTGCAGTCAGTCGCGGGGCAGGTAGCGGACGAATTTGGAGTGTCTACCGAGGTGCTCGTCGCTGATCTCCATAATCCCTCCGATGTGGCCAAGGTCGGACAACGACTGGGTGATACTCGCCGTCCGGTTCGGGTGCTTATCAACAATGCCGGCTACGGCATTGCCGGCAACCTGGCTGAGAGCGACCTTTCAGCGGAACGAAACCATCTCGCCATCCACGTGACTACTCCGCTGGAGCTCACGAAAGCTGTCCTGCCGGGAATGCTCGAGCGTGGGGAGGGACGCATCGTGTTTGTCTCGAGCGTGGCGGGTTATTTGGCGAGGGGTTCATACTCTGCCAATAAAGCGTGGGGTCTCAGCATGGCTCGCTCGCTCAATGCGACCTATAAGGCTCGGGGCGTCCACGTAAGCGCTGTTGCGCCGGGCTTCACGCGCACAGAGTTTCATCAGCGCATGCGCATGGACATCAGCGCATTCCCGGGGTTCCTCTGGTTGAGCGCGCCTTACGTGGTGGAGCGCTCGCTGAGGGCAGTCGAAGCTGGCCGCGCGGTCACCATTCCGAGCCTGCGATACAAAACGCTAGTGGCCATTGCGGCGCTCCTGCCGAAGCGCGTGCACCAGGGGGGTCCTAAGCGGAGACGAGCTCGGCGTCGTCTTTGAGGGACGCCTTCCAGGCGACAAGTTTCTGCACTGTGGGGCTCGGGTCTTGCGCCAACTCCTCCATGGCGTCCTCGGGGACGTAATAATTCACGGCAACAAAAGCACGAACATTTTCCGATGAGTCACGGGCCAGCAACCGAAGAACATCGCAGGGCGTTGTTTGGTTACGAGCAAGGCAGCTCCGAACGCCCTCGTCGGGATCCTTCGCCAACTTTTCGTAGACCGAGAGGGGGGCATGGTAGGACAGCGCAGCGCTCTCTCGAATCTTGGGGTTAGGGTCTTCGGACATCGTGACAATCCTTTTCACCTTCGACTCAGTAATTTCTGGTGAGAGGAAAGACGCCACGGGGTCATCGCCAAGACCCACTACGCGAGCCTCGTTCAGCTGCGACTTCATCGCGGTGGTGTTGAATCGGATGCACGACATTCCCCCAGGGTAAACCCCGGGACCGCCATACGTTCGCAACGAGGGCCGAGTGGCGCTGAGAAGTCCCTGATAATTGACGATTCACTTCTACACTGAGCGCATGGTGGAGGAGCAGGCCGTCAGCTCAAAAGTCTGGACTCTCGCAAACGCGGTCAGCGTTGTGCGACTGATGGCCATTCCTGTTTTTCTCTGGCTGGTCATTCAAGACCGGCTGCTTCCCGCCTTCGTTCTCCTGGTTGTTGCCGTGCTGACCGATTTTGTCGACGGGATGATTGCCCGGCGTATGAATGAGATCACTCGCTTGGGGCAGTTTCTCGACCCCTTCGCCGATCGCCTGTTTATCGCCGCCACCGTCATCGCCCTGGCCATTCAAGACGTCGTGCCGTGGTGGTTCGTTGTCCTGGTCATGCTGCGTGATGCACTGCTTGGTATCGGGGGATTGGTCATGCGTCCCTACGGCGCGGGAACTCTGCCTGTCAAGTGGTGGGGGAAGGTCGCCACCTTCGGTCTCCTCTTTGTCTTGCCACTGTTCTTGTTGAGCATGATGATCGGTGAACACGTCTCAGTGTCGGTGGGTGAGGTGCTCATGATGGTCGCATGGCCGATCGCCATCATCACTGTTGTCCTCTATTGGGTAGTGGGTTTTTCGTACCTTTTCGATGCCATCGCTATCGCTCGGAAGGCGACTCGCGAGCAAGACAATTCTTGAGATAGGGTGAACTCGACCATCGAGGGAGTGGAATGAGCGAGACACCGACCGGCCCGGACAGCCCAGGAGCCCCCGACCCAACACAGAAGTTTGGCCCGGAGTTCCAGCAGAAGCTGCAAGGCCTCGAATCAGGTGTCTCACTCGAAGAACAAGAAATCATCGCAGCTCTTCCTGCGGACTCGGCGTTACTAATTGTGCGCAAGGGTCCCAACGTGGGGGCTCGGTTTCTGTTGGACCAGGACTCGACTATTGCGGGACGACACCCGGATGCCGATATCTTTCTCGATGATGTGACAGTCTCCAGGCGTCACGCTGAATTTGTCCGACACGGTGGCTCTTTTGAGGTAAAAGATATGGGCTCTCTCAATGGCACCTACTTCGACGGTGTCCTGGTTGATCAGGCTCTCCTCCACGATGGTGCGGAGGTTCAAGTAGGCAAGTTTCGTATGACGTTCTACGCATCTCGCTCCGAGCGGGGTGCAGGAGGCCAGGCCTCGTGAGTGCGAGTGCGGCACGAAAGCCGGCCACCAGTGGCGCTCGACCGGCGCTTCTGTCTATTGGTCAGGTGCTCGCCAAACTCACCCCAGAGTTCTCCGACCTCTCACCGTCGAAACTTCGATTCCTCGAAGACCGGGAGCTCGTCTCGCCGGGGCGCACTCCTGCCGGATACCGCACGTATTCCCCAGCAGATGTCGATCGGTTGCGTTTTGTCCTCACCGTCCAGCGCGATCACTATTTGCCGCTGCGGGTCATCAAGCAGTACCTCGACGATGTTGATGAGGGGAAGAGCCCCGTGTTGCCTCACGCTGGCCCCGTGACCGGTGGCATTCCGGTTGTCGATTCTCAGCGGCTCACTAAGCAAGAGCTTCTCGAGCACACGGGCGCCCTCGCCAGCGTTCTCGATGGAGCGATTTCGGCGGGGCTCATCGAGCCCAAGCGTGTCTACTCTGAACACGACGCCGTGGTGTTGAAGTCCATCGTCGACGCATCCAAATTTGGTCTCGAACCTCGACACCTTCGGGGTATGCGTCTCGCTGTCGATCGCGAAGTGGGATTGGTGTCGCAAGCTGTCGCGGCATCTCAAGGTGGGAGCAAGAAGGTGTCGAAAGATGAGTTCCGTGAAAAAGGCCGTGAGCTCTCTGACATTCTTGGAACTCTGCGGCAGGTCCTTACCCGAGACGCCATCAACAAGCTAGAGTCTTAAAGCTCCCTCAGGCGACACGCCAGAGGACAGAATGGCTGGTTAGCCAAGACTTTTTCCGGTTGCGGGTATCGTAATCGGGCACCCCTAAGGGTCAAGTTGAACATTAAGGTTAGGTGAGAGATGGCTTCGTCAGACAACACCAGTGAGCAGTATGCGAAAGACCTACTGTTTACCGATGGCCTGCCCATCATCGAAGAAGAGCAGGGCTACCGCGGTCACATCGCGGCGAGCGCTGCAGGAATCACCTATCGTCAACTCGATTACTGGGCCCGCACCGGTCTGGTTGAGCCGACCGTGCAAAGCGCACATGGCTCCGGTTCCCAGCGTCTTTACGGTTTCCGAGACATCCTCGTCCTCAAGCTCGTCAAGCGACTGCTCGACACCGGGATTTCTCTTCAGCAGATTCGGGTTGCCGTTGATCAGCTGAGGGCTGCGGGCATTACCGGTCTCGCCGAAACCACTCTGATGTCGGATGGCGCCAGCGTGTATTTGTGTACATCCAACGATGAGGTCATTGACCTCGTCAGTCGCGGTCAGGGAGTGTTCGGAATCGCTGTTGGCAAAGTCCTGCGAGAGGTCGAATCGTCGCTCGTCTCGGTGGAAGCCACCAACGCGGGCATCGATCCGCGCGATGAGCTCGCCGCCAGGCGGACCCAGCGCGCCAGCTAAGCCGGTTCCGGTGTCGTGAGCTGGACTGAGCGAATCACTCGGTCCAGCACCAGGTCAAAGTTGATGGCCATTTCCTCTGCACTCTCACCTGGCCAAATGTGGAGCGGACTCGCAGCGCCCTGTGCCTGTTGAAGGGCGGCCCGCTCTGGCAGTTCAGGTTGGAGTACGAGGGCTCCGAACATTTGCTTCAGTTCGTCGATGCGGTACTGGTGTTCAATCGATTGGGGCCTCACCCGGTTCACGATGACCCCAAGTGGCTGGAGTCGAGGTGATACCCCTCGTCGGAGCTCGTCGACCGCTCTAAAGGCTCGCTGAGTCGCGGCCACTGAGAACAATCCAGGTTCAGTCACCACTGCGACTCGGTCGCTCGCGGTCCAGGCCATGCGGGTGAGCCCATTCAACGACGGTGGACAGTCGATGAGGACAATGTCGTAGTCGTCCTCCACTGCCGCCAGAATCTCCTCCAGGCGCCAAATCTCGCGTTTGGTCAAACTCGGTGAATCGAAGGCCATCGCCGAGGGAGACCCCAACAAGACATCAACGGTTCCTTTGTGGCTTCTCGTCCAGCCACTGGGGACGATGGCGTTCTTGACCTGCGACGTGCGGGGAGACGCCAACAGATGAGAGATATTGAGGTGGCGACCCACGATGACATCCATTCCCGTGGAAGCATCAGACTGAGGATCCATATCGACAACCAGAGTCCGCAGGCCTCTCGCGAAAGCGGCAGAGGCGAGCCCCAGAGTCACGGTGGTCTTCCCCACACCACCCTTGAGGGAGCTCAAACTGATTACGCGCATTGTGGCTAGCTTAGCCTTGGCTAGGCTTAGGGCTGAGGACCTGGGTGAAGAGGTGTCGGGTGCTCGGAGAGGAACGCTCGATGGTCAGCAAGATTCTGGTCGCCAACCGCGGTGAGATTGCGATCAGAGCTTTCCGTGCTGCTGTCGAATTGGGCCTCAAAACTGTTGCCGTGTATCCCGTCGAGGATCGCTTCTCGTTGCACCGCATGAAAGCTGACGAGGCCTACCAGATTGGTGAACCCGGCCACCCCCTTCGGGCTTATCTCGACATTGACGAAATCATGCGCGTGGCAAAACTGGCTGGCGCTGATGCTGTCTATCCCGGATACGGGTTTCTCAGTGAAAACCCTGACCTCGCCAGGGCCTGCAAAGAAGCGGGCATCGTCTTTGTTGGACCGCCCGCGTCGGTCCTGGAAATGGCGGGAAATAAGGTCACGGCCAAGGAGCACGCCATTCGAGCCGGTGTTCCGGTTCTTGCCTCGAGCGAGGCGACCACCGATATCGACGCGCTCGTGGCCGCTGCCGAGGACATTGGTTTCCCGATCTTTGCGAAAGCCGTCGCCGGTGGTGGTGGTCGAGGAATGCGCAGGGTTGACAACCCTGACGAGCTCCGACCAGCACTCGAGGCAGCCATGCGGGAAGCGGAAACAGCCTTTGGTGACGGCCGCATGTTCGTCGAGCAGGCGGTGGTTCGACCCCGTCACATCGAAGTCCAGATCATGGCGGATAAGCAAGGCACGACGTTGCATTTGTTTGAGCGTGACTGCTCGGTCCAACGTCGCCACCAGAAAGTTATCGAGATCGCCCCCGCCCCGAACTTGGACCCCGAGCTCAGGCAGCGCATCGTGCGAGATGCGGTCGCTTTTGCCGAGTCCATTGGGTATGAAAACGCGGGAACGGTGGAGTTTCTCGTGGATACCGCAGGCGAGCGCGCGGGGCAACATGTCTTCATCGAGATGAACCCGCGTATTCAAGTCGAACACACCGTCACAGAGGAAGTCACGGATGTCGATCTTGTGCACACGCAGATTCGGGTGGCCTCCGGCGAGTCACTCGAGTCGCTGGGTCTGAGTCAAGACGCGATTGTGACGCGCGGCTTTGCGATGCAGTGTCGGATCACGACCGAGGATCCGGCCGCGGACTTCCGTCCCGATACGGGAAAGATCACGACATACCGCTCTCCTGGAGGTGCCGGAATCCGCCTGGATGGAGGAACGGTCAACCAGGGAGCTCAGATTTCTCCCTACTTCGATTCCATGCTCGCCAAAATGACGACGCGGGGGAGAACCTTCGATATCGCCGTGTCTCGAGCGAGGCGGGGTCTCGCGGAGTTCCGTATCCGTGGAGTCTCGACCAACATTCCGTTCTTGCAGGCAGTCGTCGATGATCCGGACTTCCTCGCTGGGGATGTTTCCACCTCGTTTATCGACGAGAGGCCTCACCTCGTGCGCTCCCGCTCCAGTAAGGACCGGGGTACGAAGCTTCTCACCTGGATTGCTGATGTCACAGTCAATAAACCCCACGGCGACGCACCCTCTGTTGTCGAGCCTGTCACCAAGCTGCCCCAGGTGGACGACACGCCACCGCCTTCTGGTTCGAAACAGCGTCTGATGGAGCTTGGCCCTCAAGGCTTCGCTGAAGCTCTGCGTGCGTCCACTGCCCTCGCTGTCACCGATACGACATTCCGAGATGCCCATCAATCGTTGCTCGCGACGCGAGTGAGAACGAGGGACCTGGTTGATGTGTTGCCCGTGGTGGCGAAGACCACGCCGGAGCTCCTCTCCATCGAGGCGTGGGGTGGTGCAACCTATGACGTTGCCTTGCGCTTCCTCGGTGAGGATCCGTGGGAGCGTCTTCACGCGTTGCGTGAAGGATTGCCGAATGTCTGTATCCAGATGCTCCTGCGAGGTCGTAACACGGTCGGGTACACGCCCAACCCCACGGCGGTCACGGACGCCTTCATCCAGGAAGCAACAGCCGGTGGAATCGACATTTTCCGGATCTTTGACGCACTGAACGATGTCACCAATATGCGGCCGGCGATTGACGCAGTCCTCGAGACAGGCACCGCGGTCGCTGAGGTGGGCTTGTGTTATTCCGGCAACCTTCTCGACCCCTCTGAAGACCTCTACACACTCGACTACTACCTTCGACTTGCGGATGAGATGGTGAGCGCGGGAGCGCACATTCTTGCCATCAAAGACATGGCCGGACTGCTCAGGGCAGAAGCCGCGGCGAAGCTCGTGTCGGCACTTCGTGAGCGATTCGACACCCCCATTCACCTCCATACTCACGACACAGCGGGTGGGCAGCTCGCTACCATTTTGGCCGCTAGTGCCGCGGGAGTCGATGCGGTGGATGCGGCCAATGCGGCCATGGCGGGAACCACAAGTCAACCCTCCTTGTCAGCTCTGGTGGCTGCTCTAGAAAACACCGAGCGAGACACGGGCTTGTCACTGGAGGCCGTGTCAGCAGTGGAACCCTATTGGGAGGCGGTCCGCAAGACCTACAAGCCATTCGAGTCAGGATTGCCCGGTCCCACCGGTCGTGTATACCACCACGAGATTCCCGGGGGACAGCTCTCCAACCTTCGCCAGCAAGCAATCGCTCTGGGTCTCGCCGATCGGTTTGAGGACATCGAAGACTGGTATGCCCACGCCAACCGGATGCTCGGTCGGCCCACCAAGGTGACCCCCTCGAGCAAGGTCGTGGGTGACCTGGCACTGCATCTTGTCGCGATGGATGTTGACCCTGCAGATTTCGAAGAAAACCCCGGCGCCTACGACATTCCAGACTCTGTGGTTGGCTTCATGGCGGGTGAACTGGGAGACCTCCCTGGAGGCTGGCCAGAGCCTTTCCGGTCGAAAATCTTGGAGGGGAAGACTCGCAAGCCCCAGATGACAGAGCTCACACCCGAGCAGAAAGCCGCGCTAGAGGTCCCGGGGAGAGAGCGTCAAGACATGCTCAACGACTTGCTTTTCCCCGCTCCTACCGCTGCGTATCGGGACGTGGTGGAGTCCTTCGGTGATGTCTCGGTCATTAAGACTCGAGACTATTTGTACGGCCTTCCCCTAGGAGAAGAGTCCGTGGTGGATATCGCGCCGGGTTTAAGCCTGTACGTGTCCCTGGAGTCGATTTCAGAACCCGACGACCGGGGTATGCGGACCGTCGTCGCATCGTTGAATGGTCAAATGCGACCAATTAGCATTCGGGACCGCTCGATCGAGGTTCAGGTCACCCAGGCTGAGAAGGCAGACCCGGCCAACCCGCGCCACATCGCTGCTCCGTTCTCGGGTGTTGTGACCGTGTCTGCGGAGGTCGGTGACACCGTGTCTGAGGGTCAGGTTGTGGCGACGATTGAGGCCATGAAGATGGAGGCCGGCATCAGCACCTCGGTTTCTGGGGTCGTCAAGCGGTGGGCGATTCCCCAGACTCAGCAGGTCGAGGCTGGGGACTTGATTCTGGAAATAGGCGCAGACTAAAGCGAATTTTATTTTCCTCTCCAGCCATTAGAATCAGACTTCACCTGTTACCAGGTTCACCAGAAGAGGATCGTTGAATGGTCAAGAAATCAGACTCCACACCGACTGCTGAGGACACTTCCGACGCAGTCGAGGTCTCTGTCGATGAGGAGACCGTGGATGCTGGCTCATCTGAGGTGGCTGATGGTGACAGCGTGACGGTGGACGTCTCGCCCGTCGCGAAGGACCTCTATTACCGTCGCCCAGAGGAGCGCGGTGACGCCCCTGAGCCGGCGGCCATGCTGACCGACGATCGTCTCATCGATTCATCGGGACGTTACCGAGAAGTTCCCGAAGGGTTCTGGCCGCGCTTCCTGTACGAGATTTCTTTCCATCTCATCAATGTGGGAGATTCGAGGGCCGTCCGTGAGCGCAAAGCGATGGACCGCCGAATTTCTCACCCTTTTGAGCAGGGAACACGTTTTGTCCCCGTTCTCACCCGAAAAGGGGGAGTAGGGAAGACAACAGTCACCACACTGTTGGGGATGGCCCTGGCCGAAGTTCGCGATGATCGTGTCCTGGGAATTGATGCCAATCCTGACCGGGGAACTCTCGCCGAGCGAGTAGCCCGCTCCACTGGAGCTACCGTCAGAGATGTGGTGAATCTTGCGTCGGGCATTTCCTCCTTTACAGACTTCGCTGAGCTGGTGTCCAAGGACAAAACCCGTTTTCACGTGTTGGCCTCAGATACCGATCCTCTGCTCTCGGAAGCCTTTGATGAGGATGATTACAACGTCGTGGCGGACCAAGCTGCCCGGTTCTACTCCATAGTTCTCACCGACTGTGGAACGGGCGTGGTCCACTCCGTCATGCGACCCACGCTCGAGCGCGCTGATGGATTAGTGATTGTGTCCGGGGGAAGCGTGGATGAGGCACGACTCGCGTCGGAGACTCTGACCTGGCTCGAAGCGAACGGTTATGGAGACCTCGTGAAGCGAGCGGTTGTTGCGTTGAACACCGCGACCCAGGGAACCAATGTGGTCAAGCTGGATGAAATCGAGCAACACTTCCTCTCTCGCGTTCGCGACGTTGTCCGTATTCCTTATGACCCCTACCTCGCAGCGGGATCCATTGTGGACTGGTCGCGCCTAAGTCCTTACACCCGCGAGTCCGCGCGTGAACTCGCGGCCTTAGTGGTCGAGAGCGTAGCTGACGAGTCCTCCTCTCGCTGATGGCCGAGCGGCCTATTCGACTCTTCGGTGACCCGATTTTGACGAGTCCCACGGATCCCGTGGACCTCTCTTCCCCGCGCACCCCAGAACTCGTAGCTGATCTGCTCGATACTGTGAAGCTTCCCGGGCGAGCCGGTGTTGCTGCCAACCAAATCGGTGTGGGCCTTCGGGCCTTTAGCTACAACATTGATGGCACCATCGGGTATCTCCTCAACCCTCGGCTGCTGAAGGTGTGGGGAGAGCCCGAAGAGATGTCCGAAGGGTGTCTGTCGGTTCCGGGGCTGACGTATCCGCGCCTGCGCTACCCCCATGCACTCGCAGAGGGTTTCACTCTGGAGGGCGAACGGATAGAAATCGAGGGGGAGGGTTTGATGGCTCAGGCCCTGCAACACGAACTCGACCATCTGGAGGGAATCTTGTATTTCCAGGGGCTTGAACCCGAACACAAGAAGGACGCCCTCAGAGCGATTCGCGAATCAGACTGGTTTGGTGCCGCGTCCTAGCGACGGCCCAGCAGCTCGTGCAGACCGCTTAGACTTATCCGCTGTGGATGCGCTGGGCTTAGACATTGGTGGGACAAAGATTGCGGGTGCCCGCGTAGATGAGGGTGGTGCCGTTGTCGGCCACACCTCCCGCCCCACCACTCCCGAGAATCCCGAAGGAATTCTCGACGCACTGGCCGAAATTTATGACGAACTGGGCGGCCAGGAGACGCTCCCGAGCGTGGGAGTGGCTGTTGCGGCTTTCTTGAATGCCCAGCGGGATCGTCTCTACTTTTCTCCCAACATCTCCTGGCGCGATTTCCCCCTGGCCAGCGCAGTATCCGATCGCCTGGGGGTGTCCGCAGTAGTTGAAAACGATGCCAACGCAGCGGGCTGGGGAGAGTTCCGTTTCGGGGCTGGTCGTGATGTGAGCTCGATGCTCATGCTCACCATCGGTACGGGGGTCGGAGGGGCACTGGTCGATGACGGCCGTTTGATTGTGGGCGGATTTGGCATGGCTGCCGAACTGGGTCACATCATCATCGAGCCTGGGGGACTGCTCTGTGGGTGTGGAAATAGGGGTTGTTTGGAGCAGTATGCGTCGGGAACCGCTCTCATGAGACAGGCGCGGGAACTTCTCGGCGATGATTCTCTCACCCAGGCCTCCCTGACGGAGCTCCTCAAGGATGGCAATCCCGTCGCGCTGAGTGCACTCGATTCAGTGGCTCGAGCTCTGGGTCGAGGGATTACGTCACTCGTGGCGGTCACTGACCCTCAGCGCATTGTCATCGGGGGAGGAGTCGCGAGTGCGGGTGAGCTCCTTCTCGCACCGACTCGAGCAAGTTTTGAAGAGACCTATGGGGCTGGTGACAAGAGACCGGTTGCGGATATCGCGGTGGCCACCATGGGAAATACCGCCGGTGTTGTGGGTGCCGCTGATTTAGCTCGTGCGAAGAGCCAGCCTGGGGCCTAGTCTGGAAGCTTCACCGGGGAGGCTCAAGTGTTTTATTGGTTGATGAAACATTGGGTTATCGGACCCTTACTCACCACTGTATTTCGGCCGTGGGTCACCGGGCTTGAGAACGTGCCCCGCACGGGACCCATCATCGTGGTGTGTAATCACCTGTCTTTTGTGGACTCCATCTTTCTTCCCCTCATGATTGATCGGCAGATGGCGTTTCTTGCCAAGAGCGATTACTTCACGGGGAAGGGCATCAAAGGGTGGTTGGTTCGCTTTTTTATGACCTCAGCCGGGCAACTCCCGATTGATCGCACCGGCGGTAAGGCATCCGAAGCGTCTCTCAACGCAGGCCTTCAGATTCTCGCCGAAGGCGGTGTTTTGGCGATTTATCCCGAGGGCACCCGCAGTCCCGATGGACGCATGTACCGGGGGCGCACGGGTGTGGCTCGCATGATTCTGGAGGCTCACGTTCCGGTCATCCCTGCCGCTGTAATCGGGACAGAAAAGGTGATGCCGCTGGGCTCGACCATCCCTAAAGTCCATCGGGTGGGTGTGGTCATTGGGAAGCCTCTTGACTTCTCGCGTTTCGAGGGAATGGAAAGCGATCGTTTTGTGTTGCGCTCGATCACGGACGAAATCATCTACGAGATGAACAAGTTGAGCGAGCAGGAATATGTCGACGTGTACGCGTCGACCATAAGGAGCAAGCAGGCCTGAGAATTCGGCTCTTCCAGGGCCTGAAGTAGGCTGTTCATCGGCGTCAAGAGAAATGGAAACCGTGGAGCACAACGAGCACGTCGTGGCCCCTGACCCTCGGGTTATCGAGGGCCTCGACCACTGGAAAACTCTGCCCATTAAGCAGCAGCCTCAATGGCCAGATCCGGCCGCAGCTGCCGCTGTGGTGGCAGAGCTTTCCACCGTGCCGCCGCTGGTTTTCGCGGGTGAGGTAGACATCCTGCGTGACCGTCTGGCGCGAGTCGCGCGGGGCGAATCGTTCCTGCTTCAGGGCGGGGATTGCGCGGAGACTTTTGCGGGCGCGACGGCTGACAAGATTCGAAACCGAGTCAAGACCATCCTGCAGATGGCGGTGGTTTTGACGTACGGAGCTTCCTTGCCGATTGTGAAGATGGGGCGTATGGCCGGGCAGTTTGCCAAGCCGCGCTCGAATGACGACGAGACACGAGACGGCGTCACGCTTCCCGCGTACCGCGGCGACATCGTCAATGGATACGGTTTCACTCCCGAGGCGAGAACTCCAGACCCCGCGAGGATGCTTCAGGGCTACCACACTGCGGCATCGACGCTGAACCTGATTCGCGCCTTCACGCAGGGTGGGTTTGCGGATCTTCGTATGGTGCACAGCTGGAACAAAGGGTTTGCTGAAAATCCGGCAAATGCTCGCTACGAGGGGCTTGCCCGAGAAATCGATCGGGCAGTGAAGTTCATGGAAGCCGCGGGAGCTGATTTTGATGAGCTCAAGCGTGTCGAGTTCTACGCCAGCCATGAGGGTTTGCTCATGGAGTACGAGCGTGCCCTGACTCGAGTGGATTCGAGGACCGGTTTGCCCTACGTCACCTCAGGTCATTTCCTATGGATTGGGGAGCGCACCCGAGATCTCGATGGTGCCCACGTGGACTTCTTCTCTAGGGTCCGAAACCCCATTGGTGTGAAATTGGGCCCCTCGAGCACGCCGGACACCCTGAAGAAGCTTGCCGACCAACTCGACCCCGACCGCGAGATGGGTCGTCTCACCTTCATCACGCGGATGGGCTCGGGCGAGATTCGCTCGAAGCTACCGCCTTTACTCAAGGCCTCACAGGAGCTAGGCATCACCCCGCTGTGGGTCTCCGACCCGATGCACGGGAACGGAATCACCACTCAGACCGGATACAAGACCCGACGCTTTGATGATGTCGTGGACGAGGTGAAGGGCTTCTTTGAAGCTCACCGCGATTTGGGAACTCACCCCGGTGGCATTCACGTGGAACTCACGGGAGACGATGTGACCGAGTGCTTGGGTGGCTCACAGAACATCGATGAATTGGGTCTGGAGACACGGTACGAGTCCTTGTGCGATCCGCGCCTGAACCATCAGCAGTCGCTGGAACTTGCCTTCTTGGTGGCGGAGGAATTGAGCAGAAGCTAGACGAAGCTTCTGATGATCACCAAGGTTCCCTTGGCGACTTCTTGACCTGAGCTCGGACTCAAGCTGGTGACACGTGCAAACGACCTATCCCAATCTGACTCGGGAAACTCTGAGCGCACTTCCACTTCGAAACCGAGTCCCTCAAGGACCTCTTTAGCATCAGCAATGGTCTCGCCCACAAGGTCGGGAATCATGACCAGTTCGGGGCCTCGGGACACGATCAGGGTGAGGGTGTCTCCCGGACGAATGGTGGCACCCGCCGGGAGCGATACCTCGACAACGTAGCCTTCGGGCACTGTGTCGGAGAATGCGCCATCACCGCCCACCACGCCGGTCACGCCGACCGCATCGAGTATTTCCCTCGCTTCGTCTACGGGTAAGCCGGTGACATCGGGCAGTGGTCCTGCGGAGAGGACGGCATTGAGGGTAGAGCCTGCGAGGACCTGAGATCCAGCCGCCAGGGTCTCGTTGTCCTCATCGACCAGTCGCAGAACCGAACCTTCATCAACAAAGTCGTTGAATTCCTCTGAAGTGGATCCCAGGATGAGGTTGACCTCCTGGAGGGCACGCTCCACCTCGGCGAGACTTTGCCCCGAAATGGCGGGAACAGCGACGGGATTGGGCCCGAGTGACACGATGAGTCGAATCTCAGTCTGTTTCTCGACTTCTGCTCCAGCGGAAGGGTTAGTTCCCTTGACGGTTCCCTCGGGAAGAACGAGGTCGAATTCTTCGAGCACTGTGTCCGCGACGCTGAGCTCAGCTTCGACAAGCGTTGCCGTGGCCTCGAGGACTGAGCCCCCAGCGACGTCAGGAACGGTGACGAGAGCTCCCGGTCCCGTGAACCACCACCACGCCGCAGCACCTCCACCACCGAGTACGAGAAGAAGCACAATTGTTCCGAGAGTCGCCAAACGCCTCCCTCGGGGTGGTTTTCGCTCTCGCACCGGCTCCTGCGGGGGAGCCTCTCCCACCGCAACGCTCTGGGTGGGGGCGGGTTCTAGTCCCTCAAACACTGCGGACTTGGGATCTAACACTTCGGTGACTTGGATATCCATGGGAGACATTCGCTGTGTCATCGCGATCGTCTGGTTGAGATCCATCGTGGCCGTGGCTAGTGTTTCAGCGCCCAAGAGTTTCTCCGCCTCGACGAGATGCTCCAACACTGCTCTCGCGTGCGGGGGCCGCTCGTCAGCTGAGCGCCTGGTGCACCAATCGACGAGTTCGTCGAAGAGCGCAGGTATTGCGGGATTCTTCGAACTAGGGGGAGGCACGATGTCGTTTTGGTGCTGATAGGCAATGGTGACCGCTTGGTCGCCCTGATAAGGCTGCGCACCGGTGAGCATCTCAAACATCATGATGCCGAGCGCGTAAATGTCACTGCGAAGATCTGCCTCGCCTCGGCTGATCAATTCGGGGCTCAGATACGCAATTGTCCCAAGGAGGGCTTGCGATGTGGCGGTGTTGTGGGTCGAGGCTCGAGCGAGCCCGAAATCAGCAATCTTGGTGCGGCCGTCATCGGCCAAAAGGACATTCTCGGGTTTGAGGTCGCGGTGGACGATGCCCGCGGTGTGAGCCGCATCCAGGCCCTGGAGGACGGCCCGAACAATGTCCACTGTCTGAGCAGGAGTGAGCGCACCGAAGTCTTGTAGCAGTTCTCTCAGCGTGATCCCCGGTAGGTACTCCATCACGATGAAGGTGATGGAGCCATCCTGGCCCTGGTCGAAGACGTTGACGATGTTGGGGTGGGCCAGACGGGCGGCCTGTCGGGCCTCTTGGATGAAGCGTTTCGTGAAGTCCCCATCTTCGGCCAGATGAGGGTGCATGATCTTGATTGCGACCGGTCGCTCGAGGCGCTGGTCTGTTGCCTCATAGACCGTAGCCAGTCCACCGCGGGCCACCCTGCGCTCAATCAGGTAGCGCTTGTCCACCAGCCTCCCGAGCAGGGGGTCAGTCGGTGGAGTTTCCATTCTTGGGATTGTACGCAGGGCTATGCGAGCCCTGCGGTTGCCACTCCATTAGGTCAATTCATAGAGCCAAGCCCAGGCGCTGGGCTCCCACTTCGCGTAGGCGTTGGGGTAGGCAGAGATTTGAACGCGTTGGGCTGCTTCGGTCAGGGGCATCGACTCCCAGCCTGCAATATCGAGCAGGCCACGGGTCTTTCCCTTATTGGGGTTATTGGGCCCCCCGAAGAAGAGTTTCGTGGCGTAGACGGGATCCATGATCTGTTCGACGGTGCCCCATCCAGACGATGGCCGCTGCTGATAAAGACCGACCGAATCACGGTCACCCCAGTTGATGTTGCGCAGTGAGGACTCCTGCATTGCGGTTGCCAGAGCAATCACAATTCCGTAGTCCGAAATACCCATCTCGCGCCCCACGTTCACAATGATTTGGGCATTAGTGCGCCTCTCATCATTCAGTGGCGTGACGCTACCTGAGACCGGTTGGCCCACGGAGGACGTGGGCTCGGCTTCTTCATCGCTCTCTTCAGGTTCAGATTCGGCTGGTGTCGGAGTGGGTTCGGGCTCCGATTCCTTGACAGGTTCGGGAGCAGCGACAGGTGTGACCTTCTTTTCTACGACGACGGGGGCCTTCGGAGTGGGTACCTTCACCGTGATGAGCGCCGGTTTCTGCGCAATCTCAATGTCGGCGGCGTCGAAAGCCGCTTCTTCGTCGCTGGTTTCTTCAGCTGCACTTTCCGGGGCGGGATCGCTCGACATGACCTGATCTGTTGACTCGGCCGAGGTGGGGATAATCGTGGGCGCCGATGCTAGCGCGGGCATGACGGAGGAATCTTCTCGCTCAACCACAGGGGCGGTGCTCCCGGGGATGCGGATCATTTGGCCGGCGTAAATCGTGGCAGATTCTTCGAGACCATTAGCTTCAGTCAGGGCTGAGGTGGAAATTCCTAAACGATCGGCAATAGTGCTGAGAGTCTCACCGTTTTGCACGAGGTAGCCGTTCCCCGCCACGCGCGCTGGGGAGGCAGCTGCTTTCTTTGTGGGCTCAGCACTGAGTTTCAGCACCTGCCCAGGGTGAAGCAGAGCGTTCCAGCTCAGACCATTGAGGGTCAAGATTGCGGGCGTGGGGATTCCGAAAGTGTCAGCGATGGACGAGATGGTGTCACCCTCCGCGACGACATACGTCGCGGGCAGGTCTGGTCGCACCGCGGAGAGAACCGAGTGAGCAACCGGGAGAAAGGCTCCAGAGAGTCTCTCTCCGAATCCTGGCCGCTGGTCATGGGCAACATCGGCCGATGCATCGCTCTCGTCGGCTTTCGTCTGCGAGACGAGTCCAGGGGTCACGATGGCACCCGTGGCCAAGGTTCCTGACATGACAAAGGGGAGGGCTCCCATTAGGCCGCGGGAGAGTGCACCCGAGCCGCTGTCGCAGGCCTCAAACGTCTCAACGCGCGGGGACAGCCCTCGAAACACCGAGTGCTCGAGAGTCTCCTCGGTGGTGTCAGGCGTTTCGTCCTGGTGGGTCATGTCTTCTATCGTTTCGTGGCGCGTCGGCGAAGGCCGTAGCGACGCTCCGTCCTACAACGCTGTCACAGGATGATACCTGCGTCAATCACTGTGGCGGATGTTACAGCAGTTAATCTGTTCGTAACATAAGAATTCCTGGATGAGGGGCTCTCGATGCTGGCGGAGCGACCCTCATCCGTGGGACCCTTAGGGCTGTGACAGGTTCTGCCGACTTCTCCTGGCTGACAATTCCAGAGGTGTGTGAACGCCTCTCCCTCACTCCGGGAAAAGTTCACCGGCTCGTCGAAGACCGCGCACTCCTGGGAATGAAGCACGACGGAGTGTTTCGCATCCCCGACATTTTTCTGGAAGGTTCAGCTCCGGTAGCGGACCTCAAGGGAACAGCCATCGTGCTCATCGATGGTGGTTTCTCTCCGGAGGCGGCCATTGAATGGCTTGTTTCTACTCACGAGGTCTTGGCGATGAGCCCCATCGAGGCCATTCGCTGGGGTCGGAAGACCGAGGTTCGCAGGCTCGCCCAAGCCCTCGCGCTTTAGGAGTTTCGCCGGGTCACAGCATCGGCGAGTCGCTTCAGTTCAGCTCTCGCACCCTCGGTGATGTTGGCCTTGTCGAGAGCTTGCATAGCCGTGTCGGCGTAGTGCTCAATGCTGTTCTCGACCTCTTCGAGCGCTCCGGTGTCCCGAAGGGTTGACTGCATGACCTCGATTTGTTCGGGGTCCAGGCTTCGATCCCCGAGGAGTTCGTTGAAGACCCTCTTAGCACTCTCGGGCATGGACGCTTCCGCCCTGGCAATCAACACTGTCCTCTTTCCCTCGCGCAAATCATCTCCCGAGGGCTTTCCCGTGACTTCTGAGTCTCCGAACACTCCCAAGACGTCGTCTCTGAGTTGGAAGGCGATACCCAGCGGAAGGCCGAAGGCGCAGAGATCATCCAACTGCGTCGACTGTGCACCTGCCAACGATGCGCCAATCAGGAGGGGGGCCTCCATGCTGTACTTCGCTGAGTTGTAGGTCCCGACTCGAAGTGCGCGATCAAGTCGCTCGTCTTCACCGTGGTGAAGCCAGGCTGCCTCTTCATGGATATCTAGGTACTGCCCGAGAGTAACTTCCTGCCGCATGGTCGAGAACTGGGTTCTCGTGGCCAGCGCCACCTCCGGGGATTGTTCCGCGAGTGCTGCGCCGAGGAGGTCATCGCTCCAGGCCAACAGAAGGTCTCCCAAGAGCAGTGCGGTCGATGTTCCAAAATGTGGGGCGGAACCTGTGTACGAGCGATCGCGGTGGATGCGCTCGAAGGCCCGATGCGCCGCGGGTAGGCCTCTGCGAGTGTCGGAGTTGTCCATGATGTCGTCGTGCACCAGCGCAGCCGCATGGAACACCTCAAGAGAGGTCGCTAGGTCAATGACGGGGGAAGCATCCTCAAGAGTCTCGATGCCACCCAGTGGATCCCTTGCGTCGGGTTGTTCAATGGAGCGCCAACCCCAGTAGCAAAACCGTGCCCTGAATCGTTTGCCACTGCGCAACATGCTGTTGGCATAAGCGAGGATGTGGTCCAAGTCGGGGGAGATGGTGGCCATATCGTCAGACCGGGCTTCGAGGAACGACTGGATGCGGGAGTCCACAACATCGACCAGTTTGATCTGCGGTGACACGCACCTAGCCTATCCTCAGGAATTCTGCGTACACTCTGTATTTATTAGCCACGTATGTGGGGAGGATGGAATGCCACTTTCTGAGCATGAGCAGCGTTTGCTCGAGGAAATGGAGCGCAACCTCTACAAGAACGAGGCCGACGTCGTCAACACGTCCGACTTCCGTCGGACTCCCAACTACACCGCGATCGCAGTCGGTGTCCTGATGGGTCTGGTCGGGATTGCGACCATGGTCGTGGGTGTCTCCCTCGACATGACCCTGGTGGGGGTTTTGGGCTTTGGGGTCCTCTTTGCCGGCGTCATGGTGGCTGTCGCTATTCCTGGATCTTCGAGTGAGGGTTCGCCCTCTGGTCGCAACGCTCCGAAGGCGAAGAGCCCTGCAGCGTCCTCATCATTCATGGATCGTCTCAACGAACGGTGGGAGCGCAGAGAGCGCGGCGAAGGTCTCTAGACCCGCAGTGGAGGACTAACTCTCTTCCTTCCTTTCGACGCAACCGGCCCGACAGGGCCGGTTTTTTGTTGCGATGCCTGTAGGGACGCGGATTTTTGCGGTGGAGGCATGCCTACGGCATACGCAAAGAAAATGGTCATTTGTGGTTGATATTGGAGCAAAATGGAGTAAAGTGGGGAATAGCTTCTGGTGGCCGGACAAGAAAGGGGGCGTACCATGTTCCTGGGTACTCACGCCCCCAAGCTCGACGACAAAGGCCGCGTCATCCTCCCGGCCCGGTTTCGCGACGAACTCGCCAACGGTCTAGTCCTCACCCGAGGGCAAGAGCGTTGTATCTACGTCTTCACCGCCAAGGACTTTGACGAGCACGTTGAGCGTTTGCGCGAGGCACCTCTGACCTCTAAGGCGAGCCGTGACTTCTTGAGGTTGTTCCTCTCCGGCGCCTCGTCCGAGATCCCCGACAAGCAAAACCGGGTCACCATTCCACCGGCTCTTCGCGACTACGCCGGACTGGAACGCGATCTCACGGTGATTGGTGCGGGTAACCGAGCCGAGATTTGGTCCACCACTGCGTGGGATCAGTACTACACCGATCGAGAGCAAGCCTTCTCGGATACCGAAGAGGAGGTGATTCCCGGGCTGTTATAGCCCTGAAGTCTGACTCCCCTCCGTGAGCCCTGTGTCACCTTCCCCGGTCCCAGGTCATGACACGGAAGGGAATCTGACTCCAGGGACACCGGAGACACCATGATCGCCACCTACTCCCACATCCCGGTCCTCGCTCCGCGAGCACTCGAGCTTCTGTCTCCGTCTCTC
Source organism: Pontimonas sp. (assembly GCA_038153485.1). GTDB lineage: Bacteria > Actinomycetota > Actinomycetes > Actinomycetales > Microbacteriaceae > Pontimonas. The sequence goes on from JAYOYJ010000009.1 coordinate 24,924, forward strand.
GGCGGTGATACTCCGGTCTTGGTCGACGCGACCCTGGGACTGGGCGGCCACACGGAGATGTTCCTTGCGTCTATCCCAGCCCTGAGGGTCTTGGGAATCGACAGAGATCCCGAAGCGCTGGAGCAATCACGCGAGCGCCTGGCCCCGTTTGGAGACCGGGTCATGTTCGCCCAATGCCGCTACGACGAGCTCGGTAGTGCTCTTGATGAGCACCTACCGGGCAGTGCGCCCCAGGCCATCTTGTTCGACCTCGGCGTCTCGTCGCTCCACCTCGACAAGCCAGAGCGAGGCTTCTCCTACTCCCACGACGCACCGCTGGACATGCGGATGAATCCTCAGGATGACACCAGCGCAGCAGACATCCTGCAGTCCTTCACCGAAGCTGACCTGGCTGATCTTTTCCATCGGTTAGGCGACGAGAAGCTCTCCCAGCGATATGCCCGAGCAATAGTCGAGCGCCGACTTCAAGCACCGATTGTTCGCACCGGCGATCTCGTGGATGTGCTTCAGGAGGCCACACCTCACGCGCTCAAAGACAAGGGACACCCGGCGAAGCGCGTATTCCAGGCGTTGCGAATGGCCGTCAACCACGAACTCGAGTCTCTGTCTCGCGCTCTCCCCGTCGCGTTCGATCGGGTCTCCGTGGGCGGACGGGTGGCCATCATGTCCTATCACTCGGGTGAGGACCGCTTGGTGAAGAGGGAGCTTCGCAAGCTCTCTGTTTCGACGGCACCCCACGGTCTGCCGACCGAGCTGCCCGAGCATCAGCCCAGTTTTCGAGAAATCACCCGAGGCGCAGAAATGACCAGCGCTGAAGAAATTGCTGTGAACCCCAGGAGTGCCTCAGTCCGTTTGCGGGCTGGGGAGAAAGTGAAAGAGGTACTCTCATGACCGCTCTAGCGA
>JAYOYJ010000010.1:0-6027 GCA_038153485.1 Pontimonas sp.
AGCGAACACCCACCGGAGCGGGATTCACGAACAACTCGAACCGTAAAGGAATGTCGCATGACGCGCACATTTTCACCCAAGCCCGCTGATGTTCAGCGCGACTGGCTGGTTATCGATGCCACCGACGTGGTGCTGGGACGCCTGGCGTCTCATGCCGCTGCTCTCCTGCGTGGCAAGCACAAGACAACGTTCGCCCCTCACATGGACATGGGAGACCACGTCATCATCGTGAACGCGGACAAGGTTGCCCTCACCGGGTCCAAGTTGACCCAGAAAATGGCCTACCGCCACTCCGGTTACCCGGGTGGTTTGAGTGCCACGAGCTATGCAGACCTGATGGAGAAGAACCCCGTGCGCGCGGTGGAGAAAGCCATCCGAGGCATGCTGCCGAAAAACACCCTGGGCCGCGAGCAGATGTCGAAGCTCAAGGTCTACACCGGTAGCGAGCACCCCCACCAGGCTCAGCAGCCCAAGCCGTACTCCATCGACCAGATCGCGCAGTAGCGCCAACCGTAAGGACTTCATACCGTGGCTAAATCCGACGAAACCCCCGATGTCACCGCTGAGGAGACTCCTCAGAACTTCACCACTGAGACTCCCGCAACGGAGGCAGTGGCTGCTAAGAAGCCTCGCCCCGCTCTCAACGTGGGCGGTCAGGCAGTAGGTCGTCGCAAGCAAGCGATTGCTCGCGTGCGCCTCGTTCCAGGCTCCGGCAACTACACCGTCAACGGGCGCACGCTCGAAGACTATTTCCCCAACAAGCTCCACCAGCAGCTCATTAACGACCCGTTCACGGTCCTCGAGCTCGGTGGCAGCTATGACGTGATTGCTCGCATTACCGGTGGTGGACCCTCCGGTCAGGCGGGAGCATTGCGTTTGGGAATTGCCCGCGCTTTGAACCAGATCGACGAAGAGAACAACCGCGCTTCGCTCAAGAAGTCTGGCTTCCTCACCAGAGATGCACGGGTCAAGGAGCGTAAGAAGGCTGGACTCAAGAAGGCTCGTAAGGCTCCTCAGTACTCGAAGCGTTAAGCGCTTCTTCAGCCCGACATGGGTCGCCTCTTTGGGACAGATGGGGTTCGTGGGCTCGCCAACGGCGAACTCACGGCCGATATGGTGGTGCGCCTCTCGCAGGCCGCTGCCTATGTTCTGACCAAAGGTCGCCACGCGGACGAGCTGAGGGCTGAAGGCCGCAGACCCCGAGCTGTTATAGCGAGGGATCCGCGCGTCTCGGGTGAGTTCCTCAGCTCCGCCGTGTCCGCGGGGCTTGCGAGCTCGGGGATCGATGTGTGGGACGCCGGAGTGGTTCCCACCCCCGCTTGCGCGTTCCTCGTGCGCGATGGCGGCTTCGATTTCGGTGTCATGGTTTCTGCTTCTCACAACCCTGCTCCCGATAACGGCATCAAGTTCTTTTCCTTCGGAGGAACAAAGCTGCCCGATGAGGTCGAGGACCGCATCGAAGGAGCCATGGACAAGCAGGCTCTGGTTCCGACGGGTGCTGGGGTGGGGCGCATCAAGCGTTTCGCCGATGCCGAAGATCGCTATGTCATGCATTTGCTCTCGACTCTGGATCGGGACCTTACGGGAGTGCATGTGGTGCTTGATTGTGCTCACGGGGCGGCCTCCAGTATTTCCCCTCGAGTGTTTCGGGATGCCGGCGCCACGGTCACCGTCATCGGTGACGAGCCGGATGGACTCAACATCAACCAGGGCTATGGCTCGACCCACCTGGAGAACCTTCAACAGACGGTGATGTCGACCGGCGCGGATTTCGGCATCGCCCATGATGGCGATGCGGACCGTGCACTGGCCATTGACCACACCGGCCGCATGATTGATGGCGACCACATCATGGCGATTCTAGCGACGGGAATGAAGGAGGAGGGAAAGCTCGCCTCTGACACTTTGGTCGCCACGGTGATGTCCAATCTGGGTCTTCGCAAAGCGATGGCCGAGCACGGCATCACCTTGCTGGAGTCAGCGGTGGGCGACCGCTACGTACTCGAAGATTTGGCGAGCAGCGGAGCGAGTGTCGGTGGTGAACAATCCGGCCACATCATTCTCACCGAGCACTCCACCACGGGTGATGGAATCCTGACTGGCATCCAGCTGGCCAGGGAGGTTGTTCGCACCGGGAAGTCGCTGGCAGAGCTCGCAGATGTGATGCTCGTATATCCGCAGGTGTTGATTAATGTCTCGGGCGTGGATCGCGCGGGACTCGACAACAACGCTGATATCGACGCAGCGATTGCGAGTGCAGAAGAGGAGTTGGGTGACACCGGTCGTGTTCTCCTGCGTCCTTCTGGAACGGAAGCACTCATCCGCGTCATGGTGGAGGCGGCCGATGAGGCAACCGCACAACGAGTGGCGGAGAATCTCGCTCGCGTTGTCAAAGAAAGTCTCGGCACCTAAATTCGGCGCAACAAAATCTTTCCCACCCGATGGTCTGCCTCTTTCTGCAGGATGAGCGACGCTCGGGGCTTAGTGGGGAGGATGTTGTCGATGAGGTTAGGCTCGTTGATTGCCGCCCAGATTCTTTGTGCCTCGGCGCGCGCTTCGGACTCTTCGAGCAGGGCGTAGCGGTGAAAGTAACTGTCGGGGTTCTGGAAAGCTCCCCGCTGTAGGTGGAGGAAGCGCTCCTCATACCAGTGAGCGATATCGGGAGTTCGAGCGTCCACATAGATTCCAAAATCGAAGAGGTCGCTCACGGCCAGAGCCGACGAGGTAGCCGGTGGAGCTAACACGTTAAGCCCCTCGATAATCAAAATGTCGGGCTTGTCGATGGTGAGTGTTTCACCGGGCACGCGGTCATAGCTCAGATGAGAGTAGACCGGGGCACTGACCGACGCGACTCCACTCTTGATCTGGGAGACAAACCTGAGCAAGGCCCTAGTGTCATAGCTTTCGGGGAATCCTTTCCGCTCCACCAGATTTCGCTTGCGAAGCTCGTCAAGGGGGAGAAGAAACCCGTCGGTGGCGACAAGAGCGACGCTCGGGGTCCTAGGGTTCCGTGAGAGGAGCTCCTGCAGGACCCTGGAGGTGGTGGATTTTCCTACCGCGACGCTGCCGGCAACACCGATCACGAAGGGGGTGTGGTCCACTTCGTGACCGAGGAATTCACGCGTCAGGGTGTGTAAGTGTCTCGCCCCTTCCACGTAGAGCGAGAGGAGTCGTGCGAGCGGTTGATAGACCTCCACAACTTCTGAGGCATCCAACATGTCGCCGACGGATCGAACACGTGCGATGTCCTCGTCGGAGAGGGGTAGCGGAGCTTTTGGCGCAAGATCAGACCAAGCCTGACGGTCATATTCGACGAAGGGGCTACCGTTCTCGCCCGACCCGGGTGTTTTCGCCATGGTCTCCAGGCTAGTCCGGAAGAGCCAGTGGTACCCCATCGCCTAGACTCGCTTGCATGTGTGGAATTGTCGGTTACGTCGGTATGCGCTCCTGCCAGGACGTGCTGATGGGCGGGCTGAAGCGCCTCGAATATCGGGGATATGACTCGGCGGGACTCGCCATAGTGGGAGCCGAAGGTTCGCTCGTGAGCCACAAGCGGGCAGGAAAACTGAGCATTCTGGCTGATGATTTATCCGCCCGTCCCCTCGCGGAGGGCCAGACGGGCATTGCACACACCAGGTGGGCCACGCACGGTGCCCCGAACGATGTGAACGCCCACCCCCACATGGCCGATGGGGGAAAACTCGCCCTCATCCACAACGGCATCATCGAGAATTTCCAAGAATTGAAGGCGGAACTTCTCGCCCAGGGCGAGGAGTTTTTGAGCGAGACGGACTCCGAAGTTGCCGCACTGATGATTGCGCGAGAGTTTCGAGAGCTGGGCAATGTGAAGGACGCGATGAAGGCCGTGGTGGCAAGGTTAGAGGGAGCCTTCACCCTTCTTGCGGTGCACGCTGATGCTCCCCGAGTTGTGGTGGGTGCCCGGCGAAACTCACCTCTTGTTGTGGGTTTAGGAGAGGGCGAAAACTTCCTGGGCTCCGACGTCGCCGCATTCGTCGCCTACACCCAGAGAGCTCTTGCAGTGGGGCAAGATCAAATCGTCACCATCACGCCTGACTCGGTGGAGGTGACCACCTTTGCAGGAGACTTGGTGACTCCCACTGAGTTCACCATCGATTGGGACGCTTCGGCTGCGGAAAAGGGTGGCTGGTCGAGTTTCATGGCGAAAGAAATCTCCGAAGAGCCAGAAGCGGTCGCGAACACACTCCGTGGCCGCATCGGATCTGATGGAGTTGTCACCCTTCCCGATTTGGATTCGCTCATCACGAGTGACACCGAGATTTCCCGCATCATCTTCATTGCCTGTGGCACGGCTGCGTATGCCTCGATGCTCGGTGCCTACGCGATCGAGAAGTGGTCGGGTATTCCCGTTTCGGTCGAGCTCTCGCACGAATTTCGTTATCGCGAACCCGCTGTCGGACCGGAAACCTTGGTGGTGTCGGTGAGCCAGTCGGGCGAAACCATGGACACCCTCATGGCGGTCCGCTACGCCGCCGAGCGTGGCGCAAAGACTCTCTCAATCTGTAATACCCAGGGAGCAACGATTCCCCGCGAATCAGATGCTGCTCTCTATACCCACGCAGGACCTGAGGTGGCAGTTGCCTCCACAAAAGCTTTTCTCTCGCAGGTGATTGCCTCCTACCTTTTGGGGATGTACCTCGGTCAAGCCCGGGGAGTCTTGGCTGCGGCAGAGTCGGCATCCTTGGCGAAAGATTTCGACGCTCTCCCGGCTCAACTCGAGGAGATGGTGAAGACGGGTCCCCGCATTGCAGAGCTTGCGGGATGGATGGCCGATACCCGCTCAGTGCTCTACCTGGGTCGACACGTGGGATATCCCGTTGCTCTCGAGGGTGCTCTCAAGCTCAAAGAGCTCGCGTACATCCATGCCGAAGGGTTCGCTGCGGGCGAGCTCAAGCACGGACCCATTGCGCTGATTGAGCCTGGACAGATTGTCTTTGTAATTGTTCCGAGCCCCCGCGACCCGTCCTCCCTGCACAGCAAAGTCGTCTCCAACATCCAAGAAATTCGGGCGCGTGGTGCTCGAGTTATCGCGCTCGCCGAAAAGGGAGACGCCGCAGTGTTGCCTTTCGCGGATGAGGTCATCCCGATTCCGCTCGCCTCACCGTTCATGGAGCCCCTCCTCGCAGTGGTTCCCCTGCACATTTTTGGAATGGAACTCGCAGGGGCGAAAGGGTTGGATATCGATCAGCCTCGAAACCTGGCCAAGTCAGTGACGGTTGAGTAGCGGACGCAACGACATGGTGGTGGGCGTGGGAGTCGATCTCGTCGATGTGGCGCGCTTCGAGCGCGCGCTCACGAGAACGCCCAAGCTTCGTGACCGCCTCTTTGGGGAGTCCGATCAGTCGCGAACTGACATCTCTCTGCAATCCTTGGCCGCCCGCTTTGCAGCGAAAGAGGCGGCTCTGAAGGCTCTAGGAGGCCACGTTCAGGGTTTCACCTGGCACGATATTCAGGTCGAAGGCGAGTCAGGGCAGCAGCCCTCGTTAGTCCTCTCGGGAGCTGCTTTGGAGCACGCCAGCGCGCGTGGCGCTTCCTCGTGGCATCTCTCTTTGAGCCATGACAAAGGGATGGCAGTGGCGTTTGTGGTCATGGAGGGTCCGCGATGAGGGAAGCACTCATTCGGCCCGCCGCGATATCCCATAACGTCAGCGTGATTGCTCAGATGGCCCAGACGCGCCATCTCCTCATTGTTGTGAAGGCCAATGGATATGGTCATGGAGCGCTCACGGCGGCGAGGGCTGCCCTGGAGGGTGGTGCGACGTGGCTGGGAACTGCGGACACGGCCGAAGCCATGGAGCTTCGAGCTGGAGGTATTGATGCCCCCGTGATGGCGTGGTTGTTTGGCCCTGATGAGGACCTGGCGCCCGCACTGGAGGCAGGAATTGATCTCGGCGTTTCGTCGCTCGCACAGCTCGAACAGGTCACTAGAGGAACGTCGGCTGGCAGACCCGCCCGCATTCACGTGAAAGTGGATACCGGTTTGGGTCG
>JAYOYJ010000010.1:6037-21451 GCA_038153485.1 Pontimonas sp.
AAGCGGTGCAGACCCCAGGGATTGGGAGACACTATTCACCGCCGTCAAGAGCGCTCAAGACTCTGGTGCAATCAAGTTAGTCGGAATCTTCACCCACCTGTCGGGAACATCGAGTGATGCCGATGGTCTTCAAGGCGACGTGTATCTGAAGGCCTTAGAAGTGCTCGATGCCGTGGGGCTCAACCCGGAGATTCGTCACGTCACATCCAGCATCGGAACCAGTGACTCACCCGCTCTTGCCCACGACATGGTTCGGGTGGGAGCAGCCGCGTATGGGGTTCCCGTCACATCGCGCTACCACGAGGTGGGTTTGATTCCCGCGATGCGGGTGAGTGGGCAGATTATTCTGACCAAGCGAGTCCACGAGGGCTTGGGTGTCGGCTATGGCCACACCTATCGAACTTCCTCTGAGACCACACTCGCCCTCGTCCCACTGGGTTACGCCGATGGAATTCCGCGTCACGCCTCCAACGCTGGACCGGTCAGCATTGAGGGCGAGCGGTTCACCGTGTCAGGTCGAATCTCGATGGACCAGTTCACGATCGATGTGGGGGACTCTCCGGTGACAGAAGGTCAGTGGGCTGTTCTGTGGGGTGATCCTTCCCAGGGTGAACCGAGTGCCAATGAGTGGGCTGAGGCTGCCGGAACGATTGCCTACGAAATCATTACGCGGCTGGGCACCCGGATTCCTCTCGTGGTGGCCCGATGACCTTGGTCATCCCGACCACCGCTGATATGGAGCGCTGGGGGTCACTGTGTGCAGGCGTCGCGGAGGCCGGGGATGTCATTGTGCTCACGGGTGAACTGGGAGCAGGAAAGACCACATTCGCCCGGGGCTTTGGTGAGGCGCTGAATCTCGACACCCCCGTGTCGAGCCCTACCTTCATTGTGGCCAGGACGCACCCGAGAAAAGACCCCGCACTACCCTCCCTGGTCCACATTGACGCGTATCGCCTGGGTTCCGCTGCGGAGCTCGATGAGCTCGATATTGATGTCGAGAAGTCGATAGTGCTCGCTGAGTGGGCCTCCCCCTTCGCCTCAGCGCTTGCTGATTCGTGGGTAGAAATTGTGCTCGAGCGACCCGTGGGTGGCTCGGCCTCCCTCGAGGATGACGAGCCTCGACAGGCAACACTGGTGGCTCACGGCCAGGGCAGTGAACTTGCCAAGCGGTTGGGTGCCGCCAGCGAGGAGTTCGATGTTTCTCGCGATTGATTCCTCTCTCGGCACGAGTGTTGCCGTGGTCTCCGGCGAAGGCGCCATCCTCGCTGAGGCTTCGAGCGATGACCATCGTGGTCATGCAGAAAACATTGGCGCACTTATTGAGGAAGCCCTCGCGAACGCGGGCGTTAAACCAGCCGAGTTGACGCATGTGGTGATGGGTGTCGGCCCGGGTCCCTTCACCGGGTTGCGTGTGGGTATGGCGGCAGCGGAAGCGTTCGCCCTCTCCCGGTCGCTCCCAATTGTGCCGATCGTGAGCCACGACGCTGAAGCGTTTGACCTGCGTGATGTCGTGATTGTGACCGACGCCAGGCGCGGTGAGCTGGCAGTGTCGGTATACACGGGTGATGCGGTGGCCAGTCGGGTGCTCGGTCCACTCCTGGCTCGGCCGGAGAACCTGGATGATGCGCTTGCTGAGTATGCCTCCTTACCGAGAATTGAGGTCTCCTCGGTGTCGGCGGGAAAGCTTGGGCAAGTAGCTCACTCCTACCTCGAGGCGGGAGTCACTCCCGAGTCGCCAGCTCCCCAATACCTTCGAGCACCCGACGTGACGGTGGCACCATGACCTATGTGTTCACTCGAGCTCAACTCGAGGATTTGCCCCAGATGATCGAGTTGGAAACCCAACTCTTTGGTTCGGATACGTGGTCAACCGAGCTCATGGTTGCAGAAGTCTCCTACCCCGAGAGTTACTACCTGGTCGCCCGAGAGCATGGAAACTCGGAACTGTGTGGTTATGGGGGCTTGCGCGCTGCCCGCACAGATGCGTGGCAGGGCGATATTCAAACCCTCGCCGTGTCTCCAGACCATCGACGAAGTGGTCTCGGTCGAACACTGCTTCGGGCGTTGCTTGCTGAAGCATCAGTCCGGGGAGCTACCGAGGTCTTTCTCGAGGTGCGAGCCGATAACGAGGCAGCCCTGGCTTTGTATGCAGCAGAGGGTTTTGAGGCCATCGATCGCCGTGTGGGGTACTACCAACCCGAAGGAGTGGATGCGATTGTCATGCGGCTCCAGGGCCTGACTCCTGAACCTGGGTGGGCGGTGAATCATGACTGAACCTCTCGTGCTGGGAATCGAAACCAGTTGTGATGAAACCGGTGTGGGAATTGTCCGTGGGTCCACTCTCCTGGCCCACAGTGTTGCCTCGTCTATGGAGGAACACGCCAGGTACGGCGGGGTGGTCCCCGAAGTGGCAGCCAGAGCCCACCTGGAGGCAATGCCCCAGGTTCTCTCGGATGCCCTCTCACAAGCCGGGGTGACCTACGGAGACCTCGACGCCATTGCGGTCACCAGTGGGCCTGGTTTGGCGGGAGCACTCATGGTGGGAGTGGGTGCTGCGAAAGCGCTTGCAGTAAGCCTTGGGCTGCCGTTGTACGCCGTCAATCATCTGGTGGGGCATGTAGGAGTGGAGTGTTTGTCCGAATCGGGTGACACGCTCCAAACTCCGACCATTGCTCTCTTGGTCTCGGGAGGGCACACGTCGTTGCTGTTGGTTCGAGACCTTGTTCACGACGTGGAGCTGCTCGGTGAAACCATTGACGACGCCGCAGGGGAAGCCTTTGACAAGGTGGCCAGGGTGTTGGGGCTTGCCTACCCCGGAGGTCCTGAAATTGATCGGGTTGCCAGGGAGGGAGACCCTGGGTTTGTGCAGTTCCCCCGTGGCCTCACCGCTCACAAAGATCAGGACAAACACCGGTTCAATTTTTCTTTCTCAGGCCTCAAGACCGCAGTGGCGCGTTATGTCGAGTCAACCAGGGCGCGAGGTGAAGAGCTCGACGTTGCGTCCATTGCCGCGTCTTTCCAGGAAGCAGTGGCCGATGTTCTCATCCAGAAATCTATCCTGGCCTGTCAGGAGCACGACACACCTCGCTTGCTTTTGGGTGGGGGAGTAGCGGCAAACTCCCGGGTGCGAGGTCTTGCCCAGGAACGGTGCGACAAGGCGGGCATTGAGCTCAGAGTTCCCCCGCTGTCGCTGTGTACCGATAACGGTGCCATGATTGCTGCCCTCGGGGCACAGCGCATGATGGCGGGGTATGAGCCGTCATCGCTTGGCAGCGGAGTCTTCTCGACTCTGTCACCGTCTGTCATCCAGCTCTAGGGGCGCCTAGGTAGTCTTGGGACATGAGCACCCCGATTCAGCCCTCCAGCGAGGACAACCCGGAAGTGATCACCGAGGTGTCGGTATCGGAAATTTCGGTGGAGCGCACTGGGTCGATGCCGCCTCAGCGTGAGAACAAAGCCGGCAGTACGGTCTCACGCTTTGCCCTGGGGCTTGGAATCCTTAGCATCTTGTTTGCTCCACTGTTTGGTGTGGGAGTAGTGCCGGCGATTGTCGGAATCATCGTCGGGCACATTGCCAAGAGAGGAGAGCCAATCAGCCGGATTCGAGCAATGGTTGGTCTGGGTCTGAGCTATGTTGCGCTCGTCATCGGCACCGCAATCCTGGTCTTGGTTGCGCTTCCGATTGTGCTGGCATTCCTGGTCAGCACCGGATACGTCCTGACCGACTAAGACACGCGGTCGGCCAGTATTGCCGTTTTCTTCCCCCTAACCCGGGTGAGGATGAGCGTTGCACTGCCTTCACCCTGGAGGGGGAGAGTTGTGCGCAGGGCCGCGGGGTCCACATCGATTCCCCTCTTTTTGATTTCGAGGGTCCCAAGCTGTGCTTCTCGAATCAACGACTGAACATTCTTGGTTGAGTAGAGGACACTTTTCCGGACCCTAAAGCACTGCATCAGGGGAGAGGTGACGGGAGCCTGGCTCGTCATGTAGGCAATCGTCGAATCAATCATGTGGGCCCCATGAAACCTCGCTAAATCCCCGATCAAACGGGCTCTAATGATGGCTCCATCGGGCTCGAGGAGGTACTCCAGAAGCTCACCGACCGGCGCATCCTCGGAGTCGTGGGGGCCCGTGAACTCGGCTCCACCTTGGTCAGTCAGAACAAGTGCGCTTCGCGCTATCCCTTCCCTGGCGAGAGCCCCCCACCAGAGGACCATTTCGACGACACTGCCCTTCCACGACACCCACTGGGCCTCACACCCCTCCGGGATGAGAGTTCTCTGCATTCCCGGAGCCAGTTTGATTCCCGTGGGCGTGGTACGAGCCTGGCCAAACACCCACTCCAGAGAGGGCGACCAATCATGAGGATTTGTGAGTCGCCTGGTTCCCTCTCGCCTAGCGGGATCGAACCACAGTGATTCCGCTGAGGACAGATCCAGGGTCTCCACCTCAGCCTGTTCGACGGTGACCGAATCAAAGGGTTGCAGGTTGTAGGAGGCTAAGGCGGCGGTCACGTCATTGCGCTCTATCGCGCGAACGGTGAGTCCAGCCCCTGCGAAGGCGAGCGCATCACCTCCGAGACCGCATCCGGCATCCGTTACAGAGCTGATGCCAGCACCGAGGAACCTCCCCGCATGGTGGCTTGCGACGTCGAGGCGGGATGCAACTTCGAGAGATTCCGCGGAAAACAGCATCCGATCGGCAAAAGTGCCGAACTTGTCTCGAGCCTTCTGTCGCTGGGCAACTTGGCCCATTACGGCGCTCACCGTCTCGAGACTATGACCCTGCTTGCGCAGTCGTGCGACTTCAGACACCACAGTATCGGGGGAATGGGGTGTATCGATACTGGCCAGGAGGCGAAGAGACTCAGGTGTCAGGAGCGCTTCGAGCTCGCGTCGTTCCACCGCCCCATTCTGTCAGTGCGACACGAACTGGCACTCGTATTGCGCGAGTGCTAATGGGTTCGCTACAGTTGTGTTAGCACTCGAATAGTGAGTGTGCTAACCCAGAGTCTCAGAAAGAGGTCAACCGTGTCGGTCTCCATCAAACCGCTCGAAGATCGCATTGTGATCAAGCAGGTCGAAGCAGAGCAGACGACTGCTTCTGGTTTGGTCATTCCTGACACCGCGAAAGAAAAGCCTCAGGAAGGCGAAGTTGTCGCGGTAGGTCCCGGTCGCTTCGATGACAACGGAAACCGAGTTCCCATGGATGTTGCCGTGGGAAATCGCGTTCTCTACTCGAAGTATGGGGGCACCGAAGTGAAGTTCGGCGCAGACGAGTATCTCGTCTTGTCGGCTCGCGACGTGCTCGCCATCGTGGAGCGCTAACAGCGATCAGAACGATTCAAGAAGGCCCACACATGATGTGGGCCTTCTGCATTCCACGGCAAAATTCCGGGTATAGCCTGATGCGGTGAATGAGTCCACCCGGTCGAGAGATGGTTTCCTCGCGGCCGCTGCAGCCTATGGGCTGTGGGGACTTCTCCCCGCCTATTTTGTAGCGCTTGACCCTAGTGGTCCGGTCGAGATTTTGGCGTTTCGCATTGTCTTGTCGCTGGTCTTTTGTGTCGTGATTCTCGCCATCATGCGACGTCTCTCACGAACCGCCGCACTCCTCAAGGATGCACAGATCGTCAAGCTGTCAGCGCTCGCCGCGGTACTTATTCTCATCAACTGGTCGGTGTATGTCTTCGCTTCACTCAATCAATTCATCGTGGAAGCGGCACTTGGCTACTTCATCAACCCTCTGGTGACGGTGGCGCTGGGAGTTGTGGTGCTGAAAGAGAAGCTTCGACCCCTTCAATGGGGCGCTTTGGGCCTTGCGATTGTTGCGGTCATCGTTCTGGCGGTGGGATACGGATCTATTCCCGTCATCTCGCTGACTCTTGCTTTTTCGTTCGGCTTCTACGGGTTTGTGAAGAACCGGATGGGTCCATCCGTTAAGTCTCTGGATAGTTTGACCCTGGAAACCCTGTGGCTTACCCCCGTGGCAGTCGGATTACTCGTCTGGGTCTCGATGTCGACTGGCCTCACTTTGGGGACTCTGGGCACTGCACACACACTGTTGTTGCTGATGGCTGGGGCAGTCACGTCCATTCCCCTGCTTTTTTTCGGGGCTGCAGCCAGGCGTCTTCCACTGTCTGTCATCGGACTCATGCAGTACCTAGCCCCCGTAATGCAATTCACCTTCGGGGTGGCCATCATGGGCGAACCCATGCCCCTCGAGCGCTGGATTGGCTTCTCTTTGGTCTGGATTGCTCTGGTTGTCTTGAGTGTGGATGCACTTCGTCATCGTCGCAACCGGTTGATTCAACCCACTCAGCACTAGAAAATGGCCGGGAAAGCGCCTAGGAGTAACAAAGGGCCCGTTACACGGATGTAACCAAACTGGCTTGTTTCAGGCTCAAAATGCGCGTAAGTTAGCTACTTGTGGCTGTGTTCGGCATGGCCACGTTCTTTACACCAAGTAAACAATAAGGAGCATCATGAGCGTATTTTCGAAGGCTGGGAGTGGTCTTGCCATTCTCGCTGCCTCCGCGCTAGTGCTCAGCGGCTGTGCAGCCGCTGAAGAAGCAGCTCCAGAGACCACTGATGCAGCGGAAACTCCTGCTGCAGCTGAGTCGCTGGCGCTGAAGATCGGTACGGCCCTGCCCGTCACCGGTTCTCTTGCATTCCTCGGACCGCCCGAAGAAGCAGGTGTAGCTCTCGCAGCTGCAGACATCAACGCCGCAGATGCTGGAATCAGCATCGAGGTTGTTTATGGTGACTCCGGTGACCTTGACAACAAGGCATACGAGACTGAAATTCCCCGTCTTCTGAACGAGGGTGTTTCCGCCATCGTTGGTGCTGCTTCTTCGAGTGTGTCCCTGTCCTTCATCGACCAGGTCACCAAGGAAGCTGGCGTTCTGCAGATTTCTCCTGCAAACACCTCTACTACTCTCTCTGACTACGACGACGACGGTCTGTACTTCCGTACCGCTCCCGCAGACTTCCTGCAGGGTGAGGCACTGGGCCAGCTGCTCGCCGCTGATGGTCACGAGACTGCTGCGTTCCTTACCCTGAATGACGCCTACGGCATCACTCTTCAGGAAGAGGCAACCAAGGCATTCGAGGCTGCTGGTGGTACCGTTCTCGGTTCCGCTTCGGTGAACACGGGTGACACCAACCTGACCTCTCAGGTCAACGAGGTTGTTGCTCTTGACCCCGACGCCCTCGTCGTCATCCTCTTCGATGAGACCAAGACTGCTGTCCCCGAGATTGTTGCTGCTGGGTTCCCCAACGCCAACATGTACTTCACGGACGGTAACCTGGCCAACTACTCGGCGGACTTCCCCGCAGGAACCCTGACCGGTTCTAAGGGAACCCTGCCTGGTCCTACGTCGACCAGCATCTCCGACGACTACAAGGAGCGCGCTGACGCTGTCTGGACCGAGATGGGCAACCCTTCTCTGTTCGGTGACGACGTCTGGGCATACAGCACTGAGTCCTACGACGCAGTGGTCCTCGTAGCTCTTGCAGCCCTCGCAGCCGGTTCTACCGATTCGCGTGCAATCGCTGACAAGATGCAGGAAGTCTCCGGTGGTTCCGGTGGTGGCGAGAAGTGCACCACCTTCGCTGCCTGTGCAGACATCATCAACGGTGGTGGAGTGGCTGACTACGACGGCCTCTCCGGCGGAATCGCCTTCGGCGACAACGGTGACCCCACCGAAGCTGCTATTGGTATCTACCAGTACGGCGAGGACAACACCTACCTCCCCATCAACTAAGTTGATTTGAGTTAGGTGACAGTTGTCACACGCAAGGGCCCCGGCGATCACTCGCCGGGGCCCTTCGCTTATCGTCTAGTTAGACGCGCTGCGGCATGGGGCTGAGAGTGCGTCCTAGCCAAACCTCCGCACGATGCGCGTTGTCCTATTCTTCGGACGTGGTGGCTTAGGCGCCCAGAGAGCCGAGATACAACTCGATGACCTTCGGGTCGTTTAGGAGGTCTCTTCCTGAGCCCGTTACAGCGTCTTTACCCTGATCGAGCACGTAGCCCCGGTCACAAATTTGAAGGCATCGACGGGCGTTCTGCTCAACCATGATGGTTGTCACACCGGCCTTGTTGATATCGGATACGCGCAGGAAAGCTTCGTCTTGACGTACAGGAGAGAGACCCGCAGAAGGCTCATCTAGCAGCAATACCGAGGGATTCATCATGAGAGCCCTACCCATGGCCACCATCTGACGCTCACCACCGGAGAGTGACCCGGCACGTTGCTTCAGTCGAGCGCCGAGCTCAGAAAAGAGGCTTGTTACTAGTTCAAGTCCCTCGTCATACTTTTCCGGCTTCTGATAGACGCCCATCTGGAGGTTTTCTTCGATAGTGAGGCTGGGGAAAACATTGTTGTTTTGGGGAACATATCCCACTCCGCGCTCCACGAGCTTGTCAGCCTTCAGACCGGTGATGTTCTCTCCATTGAGGTACACGGCCCCTTCGCGAACTTTGGATTGACCGAAGATCGCCTTGAGGAGAGTCGACTTTCCGGCACCGTTGGGTCCAATGATTCCAATCAGTTCACCCTCGCGGGCAATCAGATTGCAGCCGTTGAGGATGTTAACCCCGGGGAGGTAACCTGCGACCAAGTTGTCGACATTGACGACGACATTCTTTTCTTCAGCCATGGCCTACTTCTCTCCTTTCGGGAGAGTGATTCGTCCCGTTACGACTCCAAGATCAACATCCTGGTGGCTTCCTAGGTAGGCATCCACGACGGCTTCGTCCTTCATGACGTCCTCAGGGGGACCCTCTGCGATGATGCGACCTTCCGCCATCACGACAACCCAGTCGGCTATGTGACGGACCATATGCATGTCGTGCTCGACGAAGAGGACTGTCATGCCCTGGGTCTTCAAATCAAGGATGTGCTCCAGCAGGGATTCGGTAAGCGCCGGATTGACACCTGCCATGGGCTCGTCGAGCATTACCAAGGTTGGGTTGGTCATGAGCGCTCGAGCCATCTCAAGAAGCTTTCGCTGACCACCTGAAAGGCTGGCCGCGAAATCATCCTTGAGCTTCAGCAGTTTGAATCGCTCCAGAATTTCGAGAGCACGTTCTTCGATTTCGGCCTCTTGTTTCTTCCACAAGAAGGGGAAAATCGATTGGAAGAGCGACTCGCCGGTTTGATCTTTTGCGCCGAGTTTCATGTTCTCGAGGACGGTCAGAAGCCCTAAGGCCTTGGTCAACTGAAAGGTTCGGACCTGACCCATTTCTGCGACTTTGTGGGCGGGGATACCCGCGAGATTTTCGCCCGAAAAGGACCATGAACCGGTGTCTGGTTTGTCGAAACCAGTCAAGAGGTTAAACAGGGTGGTCTTGCCTGCTCCGTTAGGGCCTATCAGCGCTGTAATTGCTCCTCGCGGAATTTCGAGATGCTCAACGTCCACGGCGACTAGACCGCCAAATTTCCTCGAAACATGGTCAGCGACGAGGATGGGGTCTACCTTGGGCACACCCGGCCGCGCCTCCCCTTGATGCAGGCCGGTGCTCTTCTGGGGGGTCTTTTTCATGGGCTTACTTCCGGACAAAGGTCAACTCCCTCTTGTCGCCGACGATTCCTTGAGGTCTAAGAATGACGATGATGACGAGGAGGAGGCCTACCAACACGAATCGCAGAGCTCCTGCCTGCGCGGAAGAGAGGGCTCCGAGGAGGCCTGCTTCCGCCATTGCGGGAAGCAGTGAGCCAAGGAACGCCTGTAAAACCCAGAAGATAACGGCTCCGAGCAATGGCCCGAATACGGTAGCTGCTCCACCAAGCAACAACGCGGTCCACACGAAGAAGGTCAATGACGTGGCGAAGAGCATCGGGTTTGCTGACGAGGGCAGAACGTAGAGCGCGCCTCCCAAGCCGGCGACGATACCGCCAACAACAAGTGCCTGCATCTTGTAGGCGAAGACGTTCTTACCCAGAGCCCGGACAGCGTCTTCATCCTCACGGATGCCTTTGATGACTCGACCCCACGGGCTCTTGACCAATCTCCAAAGGAGGAGAGTGGATAGAGCCAAGATGATGAGGGCGAATATCAAGACCCAGAATTGGTTTGCCGTATAGGTCCACGGGCCAAATCCGTAGGTTCCATCGGGGAACGGGTTGATGCTCCGGAAATCATTGGCGTAGGCCACCAAACCATCAGCCGAACCCGTGGTCTCAATCCACGTGGTTGACAGTAAGAGCAATCTCACAATTTCGGCCGCCGCAATGGTCACGATGGCGAGATAATCCCCTCGAAGTTGAAGCGTCGGTATCCCGAGGAGGACAGCAAACACGGCAGATGCAACCATTGCCGCAATGAACGCGGCCCACCAAGGGAATCCAAACGTCAAAGTCGAGATTGCGTATCCGTAGGCGCCGACGGCCATGAATCCTGCAATACCGAAGTTCAGCAGGCCAACGAATCCGAAGTGAATTGCTAGACCGAGAGCTGCCATCGCAAAAGCAATGGTGACGGGGCTAAACAGCGCTTGGGCTGTGTTGTTCAAGATTGAAACGAAATCCATCAGTCCGGCCCCTAACCTATTCGCTCTCGTCTACCCAGGATTCCCTGTGGTCGGAAGAGCAGGATCACAATCATCACCACGAGTGCTCCGACGTACTTGAGATCGGAGGGGATGAACTGGGCTGAGGTCTCAATCAAGACACCCACAATCATGGCGCCGACGAAGGCTCCAAACGCTGTTCCCAAGCCACCAAGAACACCCGCAGCAAAGATGAAGAGCAGAATCTTCTCACCCATGTCCCACTTGAGTCCTGGACGGAAGTAAGCCCACATGATGCCGGCAAGTCCCGCGAGACCGCCCGCCATAATCCACACAACCCTGATTACTCGGTCGACATCGATTCCGGAGGCCGCCGCCAAGTCAGCGTTATCAGAGACCGCTCGGGTCGCTTTACCCATTTTGCTGCGCAACAGCCACATGGCGAAAGCGATGAGTACCACCAGGCTGACGCCCATACTGATGAGGTCGTTCACACTCAGTGTCACGGTGCGGAAGATGGGAATCTCAGGCGAGCCCAGCGCTCCGGGGAGCTGCTCGGTCCCACCTCCTAAGAAAGCTTGCGTGATGTAACGGAATGTCAGAGATAGTCCAATGCTCACGATCATGAGCTGCACGATCCCCACGCCGCGCGCACGCAACGGAGCCCACACAGCCGCATCGAGCCCCAACCCGAACAGTGCCGATAGTGCGACGGCAATGGGGAACGACAGGAGTAGCGGGACCCCTGCGAGTGTCAGGAACAGGGTGAAGAGCGCGCCCATGGTGACCATCTCTCCGTGCGCAAAGTTAGGCAGGGCGGTCGTCCCGAACACGAGAGAGAGGCCGATTGCTGCGAGGCCGAGCAATAATCCAAAGTTGATGCCGGCGAATACTCGCATGAAGAACTGGTCGAGCTGGCTCGTGGGGTTTCTCTCACCCTCGCCAATGAAGAAATTCCACACCACCGTGTTGGTGAAACCCCATTCGACTGTCTGGGTAGCTCCTCCCTCAAGAACTGCAATTCCATCCGGGAGAGTGTCCTCAACGAGTGTGATCTCATAGGTTCCCGCTTCTGGAACACCAATTGCCCATTTTCCATCGGCGTCTGTGACAACTTCGGCCGAGTAGCCATTTCCCTCGACAATAATTTTGACCCCGCCGAGCGGGGTTCCCTCATTCTTAACGTTTCCCAGAATCTTGTTCTCGTACTCGTCACCGACGGTGTCGGCCATCGCAGGGGAGGCAAAAAGAACCCCCGCAAGTGCGAGTATGGCGATGAGGAAAAGCTTGAGTGCCCTGGAAAAGAACGTGCTGTCCTCAGCTGTCGCTGAATTCACGGTGCCTCCTGGAGCTTGGGCAACAGACAACCGGAAGCGGTTTCTCTGTGCGTCTTCATTGACACGATCAGTATGGGTCATATTGTTTCTGTCTTTGCCTCTAACTCAACAGTTCCCCCATTATGCCCATGTAACACGCTGAGGTCTAACCCGTTACGATGTGGGGAATCGACATCGCGGGTGAGACCGGAGTAGTTTCGCCGAAAAATGGGGTTTGAACATGGCAGAACAAAGTCCTTTTGGGTTTGTGGGATTGACCTATGACGACGTCATGTTGCTCCCCGCACATACCGATGTGATTCCGAGCGAAGCGGACACGTCCTCCCACCTCACGAAAAACATCCGCCTGTGGGCGCCTCTTCTTTCTTCTGCGATGGATACCGTGACTGAGGAGCGGATGGCAATTGCGATGGCGCGCCAGGGCGGTATCGGAATTTTGCATCGCAACCTTTCGATTGAGGATCAAGCCTCTGCGGTCGACAAGGTCAAGCGCAGCGAATCGGGCATGATCACGAACCCAGTGACCATCACCCCTGATGCCACGGTTGCTGATGTTGATGAGCTGTGTGCAACATTCCGGGTGTCCGGAGTTCCCGTCGTCGAGGGCGACGGTGTACTCGTGGGGATCATCACCAACCGCGACATGCGTTTTGTCCCCCGCGAAAAGGCTCACACCACACTGGTCAAAAATGTCATGACCCAGGGTGACCTGGTGACGGGTCACGAGGGTATTTCTGCCGAGGAAGCGCTTGCCATCTTTGCCACCAAGAAAATCGAAAAGCTTCCCCTGGTGGATAAGACCGGCCACTTGAAGGGCCTGATCACGGTCAAAGATTTCGATAAGAGCGAGAAGTATCCCCACGCCACCAAGGATTCCGAAGGTCGACTTCGAGTGGGGGCAGCCATTGGTTTCTTCGGGGATGCCTGGGAGCGCGCAGGAGCACTCCTGGAGTCCGGAGTGGATGTTGTCGTGGTGGACACCGCGAATGGTGACTCGAAGGGTGTTCTCGACATCATCCAGAAGATAAAGAAAGACAAAGCGTTCCGCGGTGTGGATGTCATCGGTGGCAACATCGCCACCAAGGATGGCGCTCAAGCCATCATTGATGCCGGCGCTGATGCGGTGAAGGTGGGTGTGGGGCCAGGCTCTATTTGCACCACTCGCGTGGTGGCGGGTGTGGGAGTCCCCCAAATCACTGCCGTCTATGAGGCCTCCCTCGCGGCCAAGAAAGCAGGGATCCCCCTGATCGCCGATGGGGGTCTGCAGTACTCCGGCGATATTGCGAAAGCTTTGGTTGCCGGTGCGAGCACGGTCATGCTGGGTTCTCTTCTTGCGGGGACCGATGAAAGCCCCGGGGATCTGGTTTTTGTCAATGGCAAGCAGTTCAAGAACTACCGGGGAATGGGCTCCCTGGGTGCGCTTCAGACCAGGGGTAAGAAGACGTCGTATTCCAGAGACCGGTACTTCCAGGCTGATGTTCCGAGTGACGAGCAACTCATTGCCGAAGGGATTGAGGGCCAGGTTCCCTACCGAGGGCCTTTGGGTTCTGTGGTGTACCAACTCCTCGGTGGCCTTCGCCAATCGATGTTCTATACCGGGGCGGCCACGATTGAGGAGCTCAAGAAGCGCGGGAAATTTGTCCGCATCACCCCTGCAGGGCTCAAAGAGTCCCACCCTCACGACATCCAGATGGTTGTTGAGGCCCCCAACTACAAGCGCTAGAGCGCCGATAGGGTAGAGCACGTGAATGAGGTCGAAATCGGGCTGACCAAGCGCGCCATCCGGGGGTACTCCTTTGATGACGTCGCGGTAGTTCCGTCCAGGCGAACTCGAGACCCAGAAGATGTTTCCGTGTCCTGGAGTATCGATGCCTTCTCGTTCTCGATGCCGGTGATTGCTGCACCCATGGATTCGGTGATGTCACCCGAGACAGCGATTGCGGTGGGAAAGCTCGGTGGTCTTGGTGTTCTTAATCTCGAGGGTTTGTGGACGAGGTATGAAGACCCCTCGTCGGCGTATGACGAGATTGCGAACCTCCCGGAGGACAGTGCGACGGAGGGTTTGCAGCGCATCTACGCAGAACCCATCAAACCCGAGCTGATTACCGCGAGACTCCAGCAGATTCGTGACGCCGGTGTTCCTGTCGCAGGCGCCTTGTCTCCCCAACGAACTCAGGAATTTTCGGACCATGTGATCAAAGCTGGTGTGGACCTGTTTGTCATCCGGGGAACCACCGTCAGTGCGGAGCACGTGAGCCAAAATCGCGAACCTCTCAACCTCAAGCAGTTCATCTACGACCTCGATGTTCCCGTCATCGTCGGTGGAGCCGCCACCTACACCGCGGCCTTGCACCTGATGCGCACTGGCGCTGCTGGTGTTCTTGTTGGTTTCGGTGGGGGAGCCGCGTCGACCACGAGAGCAGCGCTCGGCATTCACGCACCGATGGCCACCGCAATCTCTGACGTTGCCAGTGCGAGACGCGATTACCTGGATGAGTCCGGTGGGCGCTATGTCCATGTAATTGCCGATGGCGGTTTGGGTCGAAGCGGTGACATCGTCGCGGCGATCGCTGTGGGAGCGGATGCGGTGATGTTGGGCTCCACGCTCGCTCGCTCCACTGAGGCCCCGGGCAAGGGTTGGCACTGGGGGCCCGAGGCTCACCACTCCACTTTGCCCCGCGGCTATCGCGTGCACGTGGGTGTTGATGGAAATCTGGAACAGGTGTTGTTGGGTCCGGCACACTCTGCTGATGGCCGCACCAACCTTGTCGGAGCGCTTCGCCACTCGATGGCCACCTGTGGCTATTCGGATCTCAAAGAGTTCCAGCGGGTCGACGTTATCGTTCAGCGCTAGCAACTCGGTGCGTCTTCAGCCAGGAGCCCTAGCCTGGTGGGTGTGAAGCGAGGGGGTCTCCTGTGTGGCGCGTAGCACGTCGTCCCAAGTGGATTGCGGCTCTCTTTCTGGCGCTCGGTGTTGCTGCCATTTTTGGGTTGCTGGGTCAATGGCAACTTGATCGCAGTATCGAGCAGGGGACCATCATCGAGCGCAACACCGAGACCGTAGTTCCGTTGGAATCGGTGGCAACACCGCAGAGCGTGATCACCTCAGAGGCGTCGGGTCGCATGGTCAGTGTCGAGTGTCGTTTCGTGGAAGGGGACGATGTTGTTCTGGACAACCGGCGCACCCTTCAAGGAGTCGGTCAATGGCTCGTTCGCCACTGTATGACCGAGCAGGGAAACTCCCTCGCGGTGGCGCTCGGGTTTGCGCCCTCGGGTGTGAGCGCGAATACGCTCCCGGCGACGACGGGTGAGATTGTGGGTCGCTACGTGCCGACAGAGTCACCCCAACAATCTGATTTTGTTGCCGGTGAGATATCCGCCGTGGCCGTGCCTGAGCTACTGAATCTTTGGGCAGATCCAGGTCCTGTCTATGGGGGCTATCTTGTACTCTCCAAGGCGCCCGAGGGACTGTCCACGATCGGGACAGAGGCTCCTCCCACAGAGAGTGAGCTCAATTGGTTGAACCTTTTCTATGCACTCCAGTGGGTCATCTTTGGTCTGT
>JAYOYJ010000010.1:21551-24439 GCA_038153485.1 Pontimonas sp.
GAGCTCAATTGGTTGAACCTTTTCTATGCACTCCAGTGGGTCATCTTTGGTCTGTTCGCTCTCTACCTCTGGTGGCGCCTGGTGCGCGATGAGTGGGAGCGTGAAGCCGAGACCGCCTCCAGCCCAGCCCCCTAAACTTGTGTCATGACCACGGACAATGCGCCCTCTCCTACCGTGGTTCCTGACCGGCTTCAGAGTGCACTGAAGTGGTATCGGATTGCCGCCTGGATTACCGGCATTCTCCTGATCTTGCTGACCGTGGAAATTGTGGCCAAGTACGGGTTTGGCTCTGAGGTGGAAATGTTCGGCGAGCAAGGTGTGTTCGCCCTAGTCCATGATGGGACCGTCCAAGCCTTTAACCTCTCCCAGGCCGTCTTGATCGCCCATGGGTGGTTCTATGTGGTCTATCTCTTCACTTGTTTCCGGGTGTGGAGCATTCTTCGCTGGCCCTTCTGGCGTTTCCTGTGGCTGGCCTCCGGGGGACTGGTACCTCTGTTGTCCTTCGTCATCGAACACTTCGCCACCAAGACCGTGAGTGCGATCATCGCGGATGTGCGGGGGGCGGCATGACCGCGAGCGAAGCACCCCGGCCCGTCCTCGTGGTCGACTTTGGCGCACAATATGCCCAGTTGATTGCTCGCCGTGTTCGGGAAGCTGGCGTCTACTCCGAAATCGTCTCGCACGAAGCGACAGCCGACGAGATTCAGCAAAAAAACCCGGTCGCCATTGTCCTCAGTGGTGGACCCTCGAGTGTGTACGAAGAAGGATCCCCCAGTTTGAGCCCGGGCATTCTCGAGTTGGGTGTCCCGGTTTTCGGTATTTGTTACGGCTTCCAAGTTATGGCTCGGGAACTCGGCGGCGAGGTGGGCAAGACGGGTCTTCGTGAATATGGCGCGACCGCCGCTTCCGTCAAGCCTGATGCGGGACCGCTCTTCGCCGGTCAACCCTCAGACCAAACCACCTGGATGTCCCATGGCGATCAGGTACAGAGCGCCCCTCCTGGCTTCGAGGTTCTCGCGTCCACGGAGGCAACCACCGTGGCCGCATTTGGGTCGCCCGAGAAGAAGATGTATGGCGTGCAATGGCACCCCGAAGTGAAACATTCCGAGCACGGCCAAGCGGTCTTAGAAAACTTTTTGCACGATATTGCCGGGCTACCCAATGATTGGAACAGCGGGAGCGTTATTGCCGCACAGGTCGACGCGATCAGCGCTCAGGTGGGAGATTCCCGGGTGATCTGCGGACTCTCCGGCGGCGTGGATTCCGCG
The DNA here is from genome assembly GCA_038153485.1 of Pontimonas sp. Taxonomy (GTDB): domain Bacteria; phylum Actinomycetota; class Actinomycetes; order Actinomycetales; family Microbacteriaceae; genus Pontimonas. The sequence continues at coordinate 22,820 of JAYOYJ010000010.1, forward strand.
GTGGCAGCCGCACTTGTTCACAAAGCGGTCGGTGACCAGTTGCTCTGTGTCTTTGTTGACCACGGCCTGCTCCGACAAGGTGAGCGCGAACAAGTGGAGAAGGACTTCGTGGCCGCCACGGGTGTTCGCTTGGTGACCGTCGATGCAGAAGCACAATTCCTCGAAGCGCTTGCTGGGGTGAGCGACCCCGAGACCAAGCGCAAGATTATTGGTCGCGAGTTCATTCGAACTTTCGAGCAGGCTGCCGCCGATGTGGTGGCGGAGGCGCTCGACGGTGGTGGCGAGGTGAAGTTCCTCGTCCAAGGAACCCTCTACCCCGACATTGTGGAAAGCGGTGGCGGTTCGGGAACAGCAGTAATTAAGAGCCACCACAATGTTGGCGGGCTTCCCGATGACCTTGAGTTTGAGTTGGTGGAACCGCTCCGGACCCTTTTCAAGGATGAGGTTCGAGCGATCGGGCGCGAGTTGGGGCTGCCGGAAGAGATTGTTGGCCGCCACCCCTTCCCGGGGCCGGGTTTGGGAATTCGCATCATTGGTGAGGTCACGAAGGAGCGCCTCGATACGTTGCGGGCAGCGGACGCCATCGTCCGCGCGGAAATCACCCAGGCGGGGCTTGATCCTGATATCTGGCAGTGCCCCGTGGTGCTCCTCGCCGATGTCCGCTCGGTGGGAGTCCAAGGCGATGGTCGGACGTACGGCCATCCCATTGTTTTGCGTCCGGTGTCGAGTGAGGATGCCATGACGGCGGACTGGACGAGGCTTCCCTATGACGTGCTGGCTCGCATCTCTAACCGAATAACTAATGAGGTTGCGGAGGTCAATCGAGTCGTCCTCGATGTGACATCGAAGCCACCGGGCACCATCGAGTGGGAGTAGTTACGCCGATTCGCGAATGACGAGTTCTGGCTGAAATACCACCCGACGCGGTTTCTTCGAGGGGTCGAGAGCTTCTTCGCGCAGAAGCTTCAGGGCGGTCTCGCCCATGAGGGCGCTCGGTTGCCGAATGGATGTCAGCGGGACGATGGCCGACTTCGCAAAGTCGATGTCGTCATAACCGATGATGGCGATGTCATCGGGTACTCGCAGTGACCCTGTCGCCACGAGTGCTTGGAGAAGACCGATCGCGACGAGATCGTTAGCGGCAAAGAGGGCATTGGGTCGCTCGGCCGACGACATCTCTCTGATTTTTTCTCCAGCGGTGCGCCCCTCCAGAACCGTTGTAGCGGACGTTTCGAAGATGGTCAGCGTTGCGCCGGGGGATGCCTGAAGAGCGTCCTGCGCTCCGCGAAGACGGTCGGCGACCTGGGGAATCTCGAGGGGTCCGCCCACAAAACCGATCCGGGTTCGCCCGAGGCCCAGCAGGTGGTTAGCAGCGATGGTGCCCCCGGCGTGATCGTCAACCGAGACCGAGCTGAAGACCTGGTTTTCACTGACCCGGTCAACCAGCACGGAGGGGATTCCAAACTTTTTCAGGGCGGACAGTCTTTCTTCAACATCGCCGTAGGGGGAGATGAGGATGCCGCGGACCCGCTGCTCCTCGAAGAGGTCCAAATAACTGTGTTCTCGCTCCTGCGACTCCGAGGTGTTCGCGAGGATAACGGAGTAACCCTCGTCAGTGGC
>JAYOYJ010000011.1:0-3011 GCA_038153485.1 Pontimonas sp.
CACCATGGGGGCTGTGGCAAAACCGTATTCCTCAGCGCCCAGTAGTGCCGCAATGATGACGTCGCGCCCAGTCTTCATCTGGCCATCAACCTGGACGGTCACCCGCCCACGGAGGTTGTTTCGCATGAGCGTTTGTTGCGCCTCTGCCAGGCCAATCTCCCAGGGTGTTCCCGCGTGCTTGAGTGAATTCAGCGGGCTTGCTCCGGTACCGCCATCGTGTCCCGAAATCAGGACGACGTCGGCTTTGGCTTTGGCGACCCCTGTGGCGACAGCACCAATGCCTGACTGGCTGACAAGCTTCACGTGTACACGAGCACTGGGGTTGGATCTCTTGAGGTCGAAAATGAGCTGTTTGAGATCCTCGATGCTGTAGATGTCGTGATGAGGTGGCGGCGAAATCAGCCCCACACCAGGGGTTCCGTGACGCAGGGACGCTATCCACGGATACACCTTGTTGGACGGGAGTTGCCCACCTTCGCCGGGCTTTGCTCCCTGGGCCATTTTGATTTGCAGGTCTTCAGCCATGGTGAGGTAGAAGCTGGTAACACCAAATCTCCCCGACGCGATCTGCTTGATTTTGCTCCGCAGTTTGGGGTCTCGCAGTCGTTCCGGCGACTCTCCGCCCTCACCGGTGTTGCTCCTCGCTCCAAGCTCATTCATCGCCTCAGCCAGCGTCTCGTGCATCTCCGGCGAGATGGCACCCATACTCATTGCTCCCGTAGTGAAACGCCGAATGATGGCGGATGCCGGTTCCACCTCTTCGAGGGGAATCGGAGTGCGCCCCTCCGTCTTGAGGGAAAACAAGCCCCTCAGAGTCATGAGGCGCTCAGCTTGATCATCCACGGAACGCGTGTATTCGCGGAAAATGTCAAAACGCCCCGAGCGGGTTGAATGTTGCAACTTGAACACCGTTTCGGGGTTGAACAAGTGAGGAGGACCTTCACGCCGCCACTGATATTCGCCTCCCACCGCGAGACGCTGATGCGGGTTGGCCACAGTGGTCGCGGGGTATGCACTGCGGTGACGCTCGCCATTTTCCTGGGCAAGGATGTCCAGCCCGACACCCCCGAGGATGGTGGTGGTGCCGGTGAAGTACTGCTCAACCAATGATTCACTGAGCCCGACGGCCTCAAACGCCTGCGCTCCCGCATAGGACGCGACAGTGGAGATTCCCATCTTGCTCATAATCTTGAGCACACCCTTACCGAGGGCTTTGATGACGTTGGCGACGGCTTTTTCCGGGGTGACGTCGACAATGATTCCTTGGCGGACCAGGAGTTCCACACTCTCCATCGCGAGATACGGGTTGACAGCAGAAGCACCAAAACCAATCAACAACGCAACGTGATGGACCTCCCGAACATCACCGGACTCCACCACCAGACCCACCTGCATCCGCTTTTGGCCTCGGATGAGGTGATGGTGAACGGCCGACAACATGAGAAGCGAGGGAATGGGCGCGAGGTCCTGAGTCGAATCGCGGTCGCTGAGGACAACGAACTGAGCCCCCGAATCGACTGCCTTGTCGGCTTCCTCGCACAGCTCGTCGAGGCGTTGCTTGAGGCCTTCGGCTCCGTCATCCGCTCTGTAGAGACCCTGGAGTGTGACGGTGGCTGATTCGCCGCTGGGCAAGCGAATGTGTTCGATTTTCGCGAGCTCATCGTTGTCGATCACCGGGAACTCCACGGAAACCTGAGCGGCGTGGGCGGGCGAGGCGTCCAGAAGGTTGCGCTCCGGACCGAGCCCACACGCCATGGAGGTGACCACCTCCTCGCGAATCGAATCCAACGGTGGGTTCGTAACCTGGGCGAACTGCTGTGTGAAGTAGTCGAAGAGCAACCTGGGCCGATCCGAGATGGCCGCTATCGGGGTGTCGGAGCCCATGGCCCCCAGAGGCTCGGCACCGTTCTGACCCATGGGCGCCAGGAGCACTCGAACTTCTTCCTCCGTGTACCCAAAGGTGCGCTGGCGTCTCGTGATCGACGCAGGCGTGTGCACAATGTGTTCGCGCTCGGGAAGCTTTTCCAGTTCTATTCGGTTATCTCTGACCCAGTCACCCCAGGGTTCTTGGTGCGCCAATTGCTGTTTCAACTCGTGATCCTCGATGAGGCGACCTTCCACCGTGTCGGCCAGCAGCATTGACCCTGGACGAAGACGTCCTTTGCGAACCACCGTGGAGGGGTCGACGTCCAGGACACCGATCTCGCTCGCGAGGATGATGAGACCATCTGAGGTGATGACGTAGCGGCCGGGACGAAGACCGTTGCGGTCGAGTGTTGCCCCCACGAGTGAACCATCGGTGAACACCAAAGCCGCGGGTCCATCCCAGGGTTCCATCAGTTTGGAGTGGAATTCGTAAAAATCACGGACCGAGGGGTCCATGTCCCCTTGGTTCTCCCAGGCCTCGGGGACCATCATCATGACCGCGTGAGGCAGGCTTCGTCCGGCGAGGGTCAGGAGCTCGAGGGTCTCGTCGAATGACGCGGAGTCTGAGCCGCCCTCGCTGACAATGGGGAACAGCGGGGTCAGATCACCCAGAGCTTCCGACCGCATTTGGGATTGCCTGGCTCGCATCCAGTTTCGGTTGGCCCTAATGGTGTTGATCTCACCGTTGTGCGCGAGCATCCTGAAGGGTTGCGCGAGAGGCCAGGACGGGAAAGTATTTGTGGAGTACCGGGAGTGCACAAGAGCGAGCGTCGACTGGAACCGTTCATCACTCAAGTCAGGGAAGAAAGGCTCCAGCTGAAGTGTCGTGACCATCCCCTTATAGACAAGGGTGCGGCACGACAGCGAGGGAAAGTATGCATTGATCTCTCGCTCTGCCCGTTTGCGGAGCCTAAAGGCTTGTCGGTCGAGCTCGACACCGGACAGGGGCTGACCCTTCAAGTTCTTCCGGGTGGATACGACGAACAGTTGCTCGAAGGCAGGCATAGCAGCGCGCGCAAGATCACCGATCACCTCGGGACGGTGGGGAACCTCTCGCCAACCAAGGATGTCGAGGTCTTCTTCTC
>JAYOYJ010000011.1:3021-14166 GCA_038153485.1 Pontimonas sp.
GATGGCCGCCTTTTCGGCTTGCCTTGTTCCGTCATCCAGTGGCAGAAAAGCCATCCCGACGGCGTAGCTACCTTTGGCCGGTACATCAAAGTCGACGACTCCGGAGAGAAATTGATGGGGAATTTGAGTAATGATTCCTGCTCCGTCACCAGTACCAGCATCGGAGCCCACCGCCCCGCGGTGCTCGAGGTTACGCAGCGCTTGAAGAGCCTGTTCCACGATGTCGTGTCCAGGTGTACCACGAAGGGTCGCCACCATCGCCAAACCACAAGCGTCCTTGTCATGCGCAGGGTTGTAGAGCCCGGACGCGCTGGGGGCAGAGCTGAAGCGTTCGAAAGCCGACATCGTTGATCACAGTCCTCAAAATATGTGAAGAGTGGGACAACGCCGGCCCAGAGAATAAAACTTGTGAGCTGGTCAAGACCTAACTTGTGGTTGTCTTTCCGGAACCAGCTGTACTGTCCTCCTGCTCGATGAGGTCATCGACGGAGTAATAATCGTCTTCGGAGTCTACCCCAGACTCTGGCTTCCACTCTCGCCCAGGGCGATAAGCGTGGGGCTCCAGACCTGGATGACGTGATCCTTGGATCAGGTAAATGAGCACCCCCAGCGCAATCGCAGCGAGAGCACCCCACACATTGACGCGCACGCCAAGAATCAACTCGGCAGGGTCGAGTCGGATATTTTCTAGGAAGGCTCGCCCAATGCCGTACCAGACGAGATACAGTGCGAACAGGCGGCCCCACTGCAGAGACAGCGCGCGTCCAACCCAGATGAGAACCAGAGCGCCCAACACGTTCCAGAGCATTTCGTACGCGAAAGTCGGATGAAAAAGCGTGGTGTCAGGGATTCCGACGGGTATCGCGGAGTTGGGTCTATCAATCTGAAGCCCCCAGGGAAGGTCCGTCGGCGCACCAAAGAGTTCCTGATTGAAGTAGTGTCCCGTGCGCCCGAGTCCCTGAGCGAGCATCAAACCGGGCGCCAGCGCGTCGGCAAAGGCCGAGAATCTCAGTCCAGCACTTCTCGCACCGATGTAGGCACCTACCGCACCGAGAGATACGGCACCCAGGATGGCGAGCCCACCTTCCCAGACATAGAAGATGCGGAGTAGGTCAGCGCCCTCGTAGAAATAGTCCGCCGGATGGGTCGCCACATGATAGAGACGCCCACCCAGAATCCCTAGGGGGACAGCCCACAGCGCGACATCGAGAACGAGCCACGGTTCCACGCCGCGTGCCACCAAACGCCTGTTCGTCAACCACAGAGCAACCGCAATTCCGACCAGAATAAAGATCGCATAGGCGTTGAGAGTCAGATTGAGTGTGAACCAGTCGAGCCCGAGGTCTCGCAACCATGCGCCAATGTTGAACGACCTCCAAGAGGACGGTGGGCTGGGGATACCTTCGGGATTCATCTATGCCTTTCCTGTTCCAGCTAGGGACCGAGTAGTCCCGGCTCGAAGCTCTTCGACGCGCCGCGCAACACCGTCGACACCCTCTTCTGCAAGGGCTGCGACGAGAGCTGATCCCACGATGGCACCGTCAGCAAAAGAGACCACATCCTTCACCTGTTCGGGAGTCGAAATCCCCAAGCCCACACACACCTCCGTCGCGCCGTTCGCGTAGAGCCTCTCCGCGAGCTTCTGAGCTGCGGCGTCGACATCAGCCCTCGTGCCCGTAATGCCCATAGTGGACACCGCATAGACAAACCCTCGCGAAACCTCTGCAGCTTTCCGCAGTCGCTCATCAGACGACGAGGGCGCCGCGAGAAACACCGACTCAAGCTCGAGGCGTCGAGCGATGTCAATCCATTCGGCAGCTTCATCGGGAATGAGGTCGGGGGTGATCAGTCCCGCTCCCCCGGCGTTTTTCAGATCAGTGGCAAAGCGCTCCAGACCGTATTGAACAACAGGGTTCCAGTAGGTCATGACAAGAACAGGCTTGTCACTATGCGATGTGATGCGCTCGAGAGCCGGAAACAGGTCTTTGAGCTTGAAGCCGTTGTCTAATGACTTCTGGGTCGCCTCCGCAATGACCACTCCGTCCATAACGGGGTCGGAGTACGGCACACCGAGCTCGAGAATGTCAGCACCGGCATCCAAAACGGCTATGGAAACCTGAACGCTCTCCTCCAGGGTGGGGAAACCGGCCGGTAAATAGGCAACCAGAACTCCGCTTCCCTGGCTTTTTCGCGCAGAGATGGTCTCCCGAACGCTGACTCTGGTCATGACTCGTCCGGTGTCCTTCCGAGGAGCTGAAAATACCGGGCGGCCGTTTCCATATCTTTGTCGCCGCGGCCGCTGAGTGACACCAGAATCGTCCCGTCTGGACCGAGCTCCTTGCCTAACATCTGTGTGCCAGCGAGTGCGTGGGCAGTTTCTATGGCGGGGATGATTCCTTCTGTCTGGCTCAACAAACGCAGGGCCTGCATCGCTTGGTCGTCGGTGATGGGCACATACTCGGCTCGCTCTATCGAGGCGAGCCATGCGTGCTCGGGACCGATGCCTGGATAGTCAAGACCCGCAGAAATCGAATGGGACTCGATGGTTTGACCATCCTCGTCCTGTAACACGAGGGATTTCGCACCGTGGAGCATTCCCGGCTTACCCCGCGAGATGGTCGCTGCGTGGTGTGGCGTGTCGACGCCGTCACCTGCCGCTTCGTAGCCGAGAAGTCGAACATCTGCATCATCGAGAAACGCGTGGAAGATTCCCATGGCGTTACTGCCACCCCCCACACATGCGGTGACGGCAGTGGGGAGGGAACCCGTGAGCTCCAACATTTGCTCTCTGGCCTCCACACCGATGATGGAGTGGAAATCCCTCACGATAAGGGGGAAAGGATGAGGGCCGGCCACTGTTCCCAACAAATAGTGGGTTGAGTCGACATTGGTCACCCAGTCGCGCATCGCGTCGTTGATAGCGTCTTTGAGGGTTCTTGACCCTGTGGTCACGGCGTGAACTTCCGCTCCGAGTAGTCGCATCCTGGCAACATTCAGAGCCTGCCGCTCAGTGTCGACCTCGCCCATGTACACGACACAGTCCATCCCCATGAGCGCCGCCGCTGTAGCTGTAGCTACGCCGTGTTGCCCGGCCCCCGTTTCGGCAATCAGTCGCGACTTACCCAGGCGTTTCGCGAGCAGAGCCTGACCCAAAACATTGTTGATTTTGTGGCTTCCCGTGTGATTGAGGTCTTCACGCTTCAGAAAGATCCTGGCCCCACCGCAATGCTCGGCAAATCGAGTTGCCTCGGTGATGATGGAGGGTCGTCCGGTGTACGTCTTGTGGAGCTCATCAAGCTCGCGCGCGAACAAAGGATCCTGGCGTGCGTGCTGATAGGCCTGTTCCAACTCATCGAGAGCGTGGATGAGAGATTCGGGGACAAACCTTCCCCCAAACTCACCGTAATAGGGCCCTTGCACCTCTCTCAGTGACTGAGTCATGCCTGTACAAACTCCCTCACGGTTTTTTCGGCGTCCACTACGGTGACGAGTGCTTCGCCGACCAGTACGGCGTGTGCACCGTGTTCACGGTACCGCGTCACATCCTGGGAATTCACCACCGCGGATTCAGACACAGCAAAGACACCCGAGGGTAAGAGGGGCTTCAAACGCCCGAAAAGCTCAGGATCAAGCTCGAAAGTGCTCAAATCTCGGGCGTTGACGCCAATAATGGGCGCTCCAAGCCCCACAGCCCGAAGCACCTCCTCCTCGGAATGGGTCTCGACGAGTGCATCCATACCCCAGGAGCGCGCAACCTCCAAGAGGTGAGACGCCGTGTCATCATCGATTCCAGCAAGTATCAGGAGGATAAGCGAGGCTCCATGAGCCCTCGCCTCCACCACCTGGTACTCACTGTCAATAAAGTCTTTGCGCAACACGGGTATCGATACAGCCTCGGCAACAGCCTTCAAGTCTTCGAGCGACCCGCCAAAACGTCGCCCCTCGGTCAACACGCTGATCACGCTCGCACCACCAGCCTCGTACGCGCGCGCGAGCGCAACAGGGTCAGCTATCTCAGCTAAATCGCCCTTGGAGGGACTGCGTCGCTTAATCTCCGCGATGATGTGAACGTGCTCTCGCGGGACTAATCCGGAGAGATCCTGCACCGGCCTGGCATCGCGGGCAAGCGATACGAGATCAGCGAGCGGCAGAGCTGCCTCTCTAGCACGCGCATCCTCTCTGGCGCCCCGATAGAGGCCCTCGAGCACCTAGGCGTGACCCTTCGGCTGGTACTTCGGTCCCCTCACACCCCAGCCCAGGGCCGCTAACACAAAGCCCAGGGCCCAACCGAGGAGGGTTGCAACCCCGCTCGCGATGACCAACCACCACACCTGGAAGAAGAACGCCACCGTTCCTACAGATAACGCGATGAGCATGACCGTGACAGCGGTCCATGCAGCGGGCGAGTGTCCGTGACCAGGGTCAGACGCCGGGTTCATGAGGCCTCCTTCATCGATGTACACCGCCATTCTATCGACGCGTGGGGTCATCACCGTCGCTCAGCGAATCCCATGCTGACACACTGTCCTCCACAGAACCCGAGGACGAGCGACGTTTGAAGCGATCACTGGACACCAGCCTGTCACCCGCAAGGGTTCCAAGAATTCCTCCGAGTGCCATAAGCCCGCCAGCTATGACGGCGCTGAAGTGCCATCCGGTAAGTTCGATGGAGGACACCATGGCCAGCGCGTTGCTGCCCGAGACGCCTGTTACCTCAGCGATTGCGCTGGCGGCCGTGGAAAGTGGATCAGCCGCCACCAGAAGAGTAAGAACTGCGAAGAAACCTCCAAAAAACGCCTGAACGCTTGCAATGATCCGGCGCGCAAGTCCGCGGAGGGTGAACTGCAATCCAAAGGATGTACTGGCGACAGCCCCCAGTGACCACAGCGCTGCACTCGACTCGGTTCCTGAGATGGCAACAACTTGTCCGCTGTCCAGGGAAACTCTCCACCACACCGTCGACGCGCCGAGGCCGGCCACCAGGATGGCTATACCCGAGAGGACCACATGGAATTGCTTCATCAGACGTCAGGCTGGAGAGCATTGGCAATGCGGATAGCCCTCGCGGGAGCAGAAGCTTTGTGGATGGTTTCACGGTATTCGCTCGCTGGATCGGAATCCGCGACAATCCCCGCCCCGGCTTGAACGATGGCGCGTGATCCCTGCATCCAGAGAGTTCGAATTGTGATGGCAAGGTCGGCATCTCCCGAGTGGCCGAAATAACCCACGACACCGCCGTAGACACCGCGCTGGGTTGGCTCCAGATCATCGATGATCTCGAGGGCGCGCGGCTTAGGGGCGCCGCTCAGGGTGCCGGCAGGGAAAGTAGCGCGGAATACGTCAACAGCTGAATTGTGCGGTGACAAATCCCCTTCCACCGAGGACACCAGGTGCATGATGTGGCTGAAGCGCTCAACCTGCATAAACTCGGTGACTTCCACAGAGCCTGCCTCACACACTTTCGAGAGATCGTTGCGAGCGAGGTCGACGAGCATGAGGTGCTCCGCTTGTTCTTTCCGGTCGTCCCGGAGGTTTTCTGCGTGAGAGGAGTCCTCCTCTGGCGATGCTCCACGCGGTCGTGAACCAGCGATGGGATGTGAGTACACCCGACCTTTGTGCACAGTAACGAGGGCTTCTGGTGAGGAACCCACGACGTGATAGCTCGCACCTGTCCCGTCATCGCATTCAAGCAGGTACATGTAGGGGCTGGGGTTCACCGAGCGTAATACTCGGTACACCTCCAGTGGGCTCGCCGAAACGTCAAATTGAAACTGCTGGGACAGCACGACCTGGAATACGTCGCCGTCTTCGATGTGTTTCTTGGCCGAGGCCACCATTTCCTGAAACTCTTGCTCGGTCAGACTGGGAACAGGCTCCTCTTCGGAGGGCTCACTCTTGTGGTGAAGGGTAGACGACGTCGGTTGTGACAGGGTTTCGTGCATCGCATCGAGTCGTGTGAGTGCTTCACGGTAGTGGTCTTCGTTGACCTCGCCCGTCTCATGGGTCAGCGCGACCAACACGACCTCCGAAGAATGGTGGTCAAACGCCACAAAGTCCTGCACCAGCGCAAGATGCACCGCGGGAACTCTATGGGTGGGCTCAGGCGCTGAGGGCAGATACTCCACCAGCCGAACTGCCTCCCAGCCGATGTGTCCGACCAGTCCGCCAGCAAAGGGAGGGAGCCCCTCAATGGGCTCGGACAACCATCGACGATGGATCTGTTGCAGAGCGTCGAGGGAGTTCTGCGGGATTTCGCCACCAAAGGCTAACTCAGAGGACATGCCGTGGCTTCTCCACACGGCCTTGTCGGCCTCTTGGGTGAGAACACCATGGGTTGCAACGCCGAGGAAGGAATACCGCGACCATTTCCCCGCTTGATCCGCCGACTCGAGTAGGAAGGAGCCAGGACCGCGCGATAGCTTTCGATAGAGACCCATGGGGGTCTCACTATCAGCAAAGAGCCGGCGTATCACCGGAGTAACGGGTCGAGTAGCTCCCCACCCAAGAAACTGCTCGAGGCTGGTCTCAACCATGGGAATGATCTGCATCAAAACAGGTTGCGGCGCCCGTGTGACAGGCCGGTCCGGTTTGTTCTACCTCGGCGAGGAGAACGTCACCATCGCAGTCCAGGCGGAGCTGAAGCGCCACCTGGATGTTTCCACTGGTGTCACCTTTACGCCAGTATTCAGAGCGGGAGCGACTGTAGTAGGTCATGCGACCCTCCCTGAGGGTACGAAGCAGGGCCTCCCGGTCCATCCACGCCATCATCAGGACATCCTTTGTCGTGGCATCCTGCGCGATACAGGGAATGAGACCGTCCGCGTTGAAATGAGCGTCGCTCACGAGAGATGGCGCAGCATCGACCACCCATTCCTCAGTCATCTCACCACCGACCCTGCGCCCCGCAGGGCGTTCTTAACATCCTGAATACTGACTTTATCGCGGTGAAAAATGGAGGCCGCCAGGACCGCATCTGCACCTGCCGCTACTGCTCCCACTGCGTCATGAGCAGCGCCTGCTCCGCCGGACGCAATCAAGGGCAAGCTCGACACTGCTCGGAGGTCACCAATCATGGAGATGTCGAAGCCTTCCTGGGTTCCGTCTGCATCGATCGAGTTGAGCAGGATCTCTCCAGCGCCACGGTTAGTCGATTCCCGCGCCCATTCCAGGGCATCCACCCCGGCACTGCGCCGTCCACCGTGGGTCGTCACCACATATCCAGACGGCGTGGAGGAGTCACGCTTTGCGTCAATGGAGATTACGCACACCTGCTGCCCGAAATGCTTCGCGATGTCATCTATCAGACTGGGTCGTTGGAGGGCGGCACTGTTCACGCTGATCTTGTCCGCACCGTGCTCCAAGAGAGCACCCACGTCAGCCACCGAGCGCACCCCTCCCCCGACCGTGAGCGGGATGAAGACGTTCTCTGCAGTCTCTCTCACGAGGTCAAAGGTCGTTTGACGGTCATCGACCGTCGCAGTCACGTCAAGAAACGTGATTTCGTCTGCACCTTGTTCACTGTACCGAGCGGCTAATTCAACGGGATCCCCCGCATCGACAAGGTTTTCAAAGTTCACACCCTTAACGACCCTGCCTCGGTCGACATCCAGGCAGGGAATCACCCGCACCGCCAGTGTCATCAGATGCGTGCGGCGTGAATCGCGGAGACGAGAATCGCCCGCGCTCCAAGGTCATAGAGCTGGTCCATAACCTGATTGGCATCATCACGCGGGACCATCGCACGGACAGCAACCCACGACGGGTCGCGCAACGGTGACACAGTAGGCGACTCCAGCCCCGGCGTGATGGCGGAAGCCTTCTCTAACAGATCGCTGGGAAGGTCGTAATCCATCAGCACGTACTGTTGCGCCACCCACACACCGTGCAGGCGTCGACGAAGCGTCTCAATGCCTGGTAAATCAGGTTGCGCGCTGATGAGAACCGCCTCCGACTCGAGAATCACCGGACCGAAAATCTCCAGCCCCTGAGCCCGCAGAGTGGCACCGGTAGAGACAACGTCAGCAACTGCATCAGCGACACCCAAACGAACAGCGGATTCCACCGCTCCATCCAGTGCGACAATGTCGGACTGGATACCCGCGCGCGCGAGGAAGTCCCCCACCAAGCCTGGATAGGAGGTCGCTACTCGCTTGCCCTCCAGATCCCTAACATCTCTAATCTTTTTGGGGCCTGCAAAACGGAAGGTCGAGTGTCCGAACCCGAGTGGTTGAACCTCGAGAGCCTCGGAATCCGAGTCGAGCAGCAAATCGCGTCCCGTGATACCCACGTCCAGAGCGCCCGAACCGACATACGTGGCGATGTCTCGGGGCCTGAGGTAGAAAAACTCCACCCCGTTGCGAGGATCTGGAACCGTCAGGGCTCGCGGGTCACGACGCCCCACGTATCCAGCCTCGACGAGCATCGAGCTCGCAGTCTCAGACAGGGTTCCTTTGTTGGGAACCGCAATGCGCAAAGTTTTCGTCATAGCTTGTCGTACACATCCTGGGGCGATACACCCTTGGCCACCATCAACACCTGCAGGTGGTAAATCAACTGAGAAATTTCTAGGGCGAGGTCCTCCGCAGATTCGTGCTCAGCGGCCATCCACACCTCGGATGCTTCCTCCACCACCTTTTTTCCGATGGCGTGAACTCCCCCGTCCAGAAGCGCAACGGTCGAGGAGCCCTCGGGCCGCTGATCGCGGCGCTCGAGTAGCTCTTGGAAGAGAGAATCGAAAGTTTTCACTCCCCCAGGGTACCGGGCAGGCGTCCTAGCGCGTACCGAGAAGATCGATGGCGAAGACGAGTGTGCGGCCCGAAAGCCTGTGCCCTCCGCCTGCTGGCCCATAGGCCCACTCGGGCGGACAGGTCAGGAGTCTCCTACCGCCGACCCTCATCCCAGGAATACCTTCTTGCCAGCCGCGGATGAGGCTTGCAAGAGGAAACTCGATGGACTCACCTCTGCTCCACGATGAATCGAACTCTTCTCCTGTCTCTCTGTCAACACCCACATAGTGAACCTCGACAACAGCCCCTGGGCTTGCTTCGTCTCCGTCGCCAACAATCAGGTCCTCGTGAACCAAATTCGAAGGTTCCGGACCGAGCTGAGGTTCAATTTCGGGTTTCTGACGCGTCATGGCGCATTCCTTTCGGGGGTGAGTGAGTTACGAAGAGCCTCGATATTGTCTTTCGGTTGCCCGTGTCCAAAGACGCTTGACCCCGCCACAAAAGTGTCGGCACCGTGACGCCACGCAACGGGCAATGTCTCGACGGTGATGCCACCATCGACCTCCAGCAGTGGCGTCAATCCGGCCTGCTCGAGATAGTTCCTCGCTGCCTGGAGTTTGGGCATGACATCGTGAAGGAAAGCCTGCCCGCCCGCTCCAGGTTCGACAGTCATAATCAGAACGAGATCGGCTTCGTGAAAATTTTCGAGATACGGCTCGAGTGATGTTCCTGGTTTCACCGCGATTCCCGCTTTGGCGCCCTGCGAATGGATGGCCTTGATTGTTGCGGCAACGTCGCTCGCTGCCTCTACATGGAACGTCACAGACTGAGCGCCAAGTTCGCCATACCAAGGTGCAAAATAATCGGGGTTTTCAATCATGAGGTGCACATCGAGTGGCACTGGGGATACCTCCACGATGCGTTTCACCATTTGGGGTCCAAACGTCAGTGCTTCAACGAAATGGTTATCCATCACGTCCACATGAACGGCATCCGCTGAGGCGATACGGTGCAGCTCCGCCTCCATGTTCACAAAGTCTGCCGAGAGGACACTCGGGTGCAGGCGGATATCCACCACGTCAGCCTACCTAGTGGTCTCGTCGAATCATTTGCACGAACATTGCATCGGTGCCGTGACGATGCGTCCACAACTGAGCCGCGGACCCTCGTCGATGCCCTTCCAGCGTGGTCTTCGCCACTGAGCCGATGATGGTGGGCGTATCCAGGGCTGAGAACCTTTCCGACTCCGCGAGGACGTCGGTCACGACCTCCGTCGACTCTTCCACGACTGGAGAGCACGTCACGTAGGCAAGAAAACCTCCGGGGGCAAGAGAACTCAGTCCGTTTCGCAGCAATGCCCGCTGCAGTTCGACCAGGCCAGGAAGACTCTCCGGTTTTTTCGTCCACCTGGCCTCTGGGCGACGCCGAAGCGCCCCCAAACCAGAACAGGGAACGTCGAGAAGTATCCGCGAAAATGTCTCCTCGCGAGACTTGGTTGAATCGTCGATTTCGACCCGGATCAATCCAGGAAATCGGTACGAAATTGCGGTGATCGAGTCTTCAACGAGTGACGCCCTATGGGCGCTGAGCTCAGTTGCCAGCACCGTTGCGCCACTAGCGCACGCCTCCGCGCCCAGAAGGGCGGTCTTCCCACCGGGACCCGCGCACATGTCCCAGACCCTCTCACCCTCGTGCCAGGGAGCAACCCTGGAGAGGGTCAACGCGGCAAGCTGGGACCCTTCATCCTGAACGCGGATGTGGTGCCTGTTAACCCCAGGAAGGGCAGTCGGGTCCCCTCCCTCGAGCACCTCGCCACACGGCGAAAACGCAGTGGCATGCTCCTTATCAGGCGAAGAGAAACCTGGAAGGTGACACAGCGTCACGCGAGGTGCCTCGTTGTGTGACGTGAGTGCCTGCTCTAGCTCTCCGCCACCATCGCACACTGCCAGGGCAGCGTCAATCTTTGCCGCAATCCAGGAAGGGTGGGAATGAAGTGAGGTCGTCGACTGCCCGATGACACGGTCCCAATACTCTCCAGAATGAGCGGACACGGCACGGAGAGCGGCGTTGACCAAACCCGTCACTCGATGAAGCTGGCGACTTTTCGCAAGCCGAACAGTTTCATCGACGGCAGCATGAGGTTCAACCCTCATGCGCAGGAGTTGGAAACATCCCAGACGCAGCAGAACGCGGACATCCGAATCCAACGAGTGCGCCGGTCGTTGAGTGGCTTCCTCAATGACGGCATCAAGTTCGCCTTGTGCGCGGAGAGCACCATAGACAAGATGCGTAGCAAAAGCTTTATCTATAGTGTCCAGGGAGGATCCGGCAAGGGCTCGAGGAAGAGCAAGATTAGCGAAAGCACCGTCATTCTCGACAGCGAGAGCGACCTCGAAAGCGATATCCCGGGCGCTCGCCC
>JAYOYJ010000011.1:14176-20910 GCA_038153485.1 Pontimonas sp.
GCCCCTCAACCAGTCTGTGGCGCTCATGGCGCCCTTGCCAGCTGGTTGCACCCGTCCCAGCATCAAAGGAGTTGTGCCGGTTCCCACTGCAACACCCTCGTCCGCAAGAAAAATCTGTCCCGGTTCAAGCCCAGCGCGCTCATAGTCTGGCCAGGCCTCAAGGATGTTGACGCGCTGGTCGGTATCGCTCCGAAGGGAGTAACACCCAGGCTCCTCATGCCACGCCCGGAACCTGTTGTAGAGCTCAGCGACGGGTGACTTCCACGACATCTCCCCGACGCTCCCCGAGGGAATCGGCGCGAAGCACACCTCTCCGGACTGGGCGCTGACCTGAACAGCACCACGCTCAAGGTCGTCGAGAAAGTCCAGGACCTGCATTGGGGCTAGCTCAGAAAGCTTTGTCAGAACGGTGTTTGTGGTGTCGTGGGGGGCGATCGGGTATCTCACAGTGGATGCGACTGGACCCGTATCCAGCCCCGTCCCAATCTGGAATATGCTCATGCCGGTTGCGGCGTCACCCGCTGCAATCGCGTAGGGCACAGGGGCCGCTCCACGCCACCGTGGCAACAAGGAAAAGTGAAGATTCCACCATCCCCCAGGCACACTTTCCAGTTCAGCCCGGGTCAGGAGGCGACCGAACGCGACAACGAAGGCAACATCCGGTTGCCAGCTCTGTACTGCCTCCAGGATTCCCTCTGAGTCCTGTGGTGTGGCCACCGGCACCCCTGCCGCTTCCGCGGCTAATGCAACGGGGGTGGCCGTAAGAACCTTCTTTCGTCCCTGTGGCCGAGGTGGCTGGGTAAGAACCCCTACGACGGTGTGCGGCGATTTCACGAGCGCCTGCAGGGTAGGGACAGCCACCTGTGGTGAACCGGCATAAACAACGCGCACCCCTCAGAGCCTAGTGAGGTGCCGCGAGAGCGCCGGTGTTACTCCCCGACTAGCGCGTCTAAGGCGAGCGCGTCGTCGACAACGATGCGGAAACGACTCGAGCGATCACGAGGGGATCCAGCCACAAGTTTCTGCCGAGAAGCTGCAAGGTCGGTCACGACCTGCTCACCCACCGAATAGGGGAACCTGAGAACTACCAGTACCCCGCCCTCGGGAAGTGGCACCGGTCCGAGTGCCTCCACCTGAGGAACCGCTTGCTCAGCCGATTCCCTCACCTTCTCCACATCGCCACTGGTGCCCATGATCGAAGCGATGCGAAGCGCAGGGGGTAGTCCCAGGTCTGCTCGTTGTGCGAGCTCATGACGTACCATCGTGGTCCAGTTCCCCGCCCCGAGCGCCAGTGCGGGAGGTCCTTCGAGGTCGGTGACGTAACACACGCCGTCGGCTGATGCGAGAGATATGGCCCTCTCCCAGGCCAATATCGTCTCCTCGAGAGCCCCGAGGGAGTCACGCTGGAGCATCGCGGCACCATCCAACAAGAGCACAAGAGAATAGCCCCCCGCGACGATGGGCTCTGCACCACGCGTCGCAACAATGAGAGCCGGTGTCCGGGGAACTCTTGCGACAGCATTGTCACCATCGGCTCGGACAACAGGAACAGACGGGAATGACTATCCCAAATCGGAAATGGTTCGTCCGATGGCCTGCCCGCGCGGCTTTGGTTGCGACCCTTTGCATTCGGCACACGACCAGCGCGCAGCACCTACTCCACACCACAAGCACGATGGCGATGAATTTGCTGAGGTTTTTCGCAGTGGTCCGCCACACTGAGCACAAGACGCTCTGGAGCCGCAGGATGAGCAGGACAGGCCTGGCGCGTACCCACTGCGGAACACTTGAATAAGGACTGGACCGCTCTCCAGCGCCTTCTTCACAGCTTGATACACCGTGGAGGGCAGTCTGGCCGGGGAGGCGAGCGAGTCATGGTGTAGCGCCAGCGAGGTGGGGATGACGCGTGGTCGCGAGACATCTCCGAGGAAGACCTCCTCGACGTATCCCATGTCAATCCATCTACTCACCGCGAGAGAGGGAGTCACGCTGGCAAAACACACAGCGATTCCCTCCACCGAATTCCGAACAAGCGCGACATCACGGGTATGGGGGTAGGGAGCAAGGGGCTCACGGTGCGCTGAATCAGCATCATCAATCACCAGGATCAGCCCGAGGTTGTGTGCCGGCGCGTAAACGGCATGCCGACTTCCCAGAACAATGACCGGAGAGGGCTCCAGGCACCGCAAATAGGCCTGGTAGCGGACGGCAGGAGGCTGATCCCCCGAAAGCTCAGCAATCCATCGTTCATCGACGAGCTCCTCGAGGGCGAGGCGCACCCACTGAATATCCCGCCAGTCCGGGCAGATGATGGCGACCGACGCTCCAGTAGCGAGGGCATCGACGGCAAGGGTTCCGACCTTTTCCAGGGACAAAGGAATACTCTGCTCACCCCTCGCCGAGACGCCGTAGGGAAGGCTCAGGCTGGTCCTCGATCCAGGACGCAGAACCCTTTCATGCGGTTCGGGTACGGGTTTTGATTCAGGCCCAGGCGGTCTGTCACCCTCGTTGTCGAGCACGGCGCCCTCGGCCCACCACTCCTTCTCCACCCTCACGTATCTCTTAGGAATCGCCAGGCGCAGCACATCGGCTGGAGCACCAGCAGATCGGTGGGCGACCTGACTAGCGACCTTCCACAGCCCGTCCGGCATCACCGGGACCGGAGAAACAACCTCAGAAATCTCGGCGAGGGAACCCGCATGGGCGCTCTCCTCGGTGCACTCCGCGACATAGCCTTCAGCGAGTCGTTGGGCCGATCGCAGCGGAACACGGACCCGAATACCGGGTTCCACATCCATCTCGGAAGGAATCAGGTAATCAAAGAGTCGATTGAGTTGCGGCAGGCGAGAGTCGAGAACAACCCGTGCGATTCGCCTGCTTGTGCTCACAATCCACTAGCTTGGCGCAACTCCTCCACCCTGTTAAGCCGCTCCCAAGGAAAATCCTGATCCAAGCGCCCAAAGTGTCCATAGGCAGCAGTCGGCAGGAACGGCGTGTCCAACAACTCGAGCTGCTCAATAATTGCTTTCGGTCGGAGATCGAAGACGGTCGCAATCGCCTTTTCAATGGTCTCCGGAGACACCTTTTCGGTGCCGAACGTCTCCACGAAGATGCTCACCGGATGAGCCGTGCCGATGGCGTAAGAGACCTGGATTTCAGCCTTGTCAGCCAAACTTGCCGCCACAACGTTCTTTGCCACCCACCGCAACGCGTAAGCAGCCGAGCGATCGACCTTGGTCGGGTCCTTACCGCTAAAGGCTCCTCCGCCGTGGCGGGACGCTCCCCCATAGGTGTCAACGATGATTTTCCGACCAGTGAGGCCGGCGTCACCATCGGGTCCACCCGTAACAAAAGGCCCACTGGGGTTAATCAAGTACCGAGTCGAGCTGGTGTCAAGATCGACCAGCTCGAGCACGGGGTTTATCACGTGCTCTTTGAGGTCCGCTTCAATCTGTTCGTGATCAATGCCCGGGTCATGCTGGGTAGAAATGACCACGGTGTTGAGCTCTACGGGTTTTCCGTCATCAAAACCGATGGTCACCTGTGTCTTCCCATCAGGACGCAGGTAGGGCACAGCGCCAGATTTCCTGGCGATAGAGAGCTGTTGCGCCAACCGGTGTGCAAGCCATAGCGGCATAGGCATGTAGGAGTCGGTTTCTGTGGTGGCAAAACCAAACATGATTCCCTGGTCGCCTGCTCCAAGGGTGTCGTACGGGTCGACCGATCCGCCCGATCGAGCTTCGAGTGCTGTGTCCACGCCGTGGGCAATATCCGCTGACTGCTGACCGAGAGACAAGTGCCAATCAAAGCCATCCGCGTCGATTCCAATCGACACGTCTGTGTAGCCAATCGATCGCACCAGGTCTCTCACGACCTTCTCGACATCGACCGTCGCGCTGGAGGTCACCTCACCAGCGACGTGAATCATGTTCCCCGCACTGAGTGACTCGATGGCGCAACGGGAATTCTTATCGCCAGCGAGAAAAGCGTCGAGCAAGGCGTCACTGATTTGATCACACATCTTGTCGGGGTGACCTTCAGTGACTGATTCTGAACTGAAGTACCTCATGAGCCCTACCTAGAGTTTTGGCAGAGCGTCCCAGAGCCGCCCCGCAACGGAAGATTTTGTTCCTTTGAACGTCTGTGACTGCGGGCTCGCGGTAATCAGTGTCACTTCTGTTTCGACTTCGCCAAAGCCTACCTGGTCCCCCACCTGGTTGAGAACAATGGCATCGGCTTGTTTCCTCTCGAGCTTCTCTCGGGCGTGCTGCTCCCTCACGCTCTTGTCGTGATCGGTTTCTGCGGCAAAACAGAGCAGAATTTGACCTTCGGATTTGTCGGCTCCCAGCTCGGCTGCGATGTCTGGTGTCCGCACCAACCGTGGAGACCACTCGTCTCCGAGATCTGCGCCGCGCTCCTTGGCGGACGAGACGCTTTCGGCTCTCCAATCTGCCACGGCCGCCGCCATGATGATGACGTCATTCACCGCTTGGTGAGTTTTCATCGCCTCAAGCATCTCGAGACTCGTAGAGACCGGGACACTCTCCACCCGATGAGGGAGGGGAACCTCGCAGTGGGCGTGCACCAGAGTTACCTCGGCACCACGAGCGAGGGCTTCCTGAGCGAGGGCAACGGCCATAGCACCGGAGGAACGGTTTCCCAAGAATCGAACCGGATCTAGTGGCTCTCTGGTCCCACCCCCGGAGATCAGGACCTTCTTGCCTGACAGAGAACCACCTTGGAGAGATGCCAACGCCCGATCCACGATCTCGGTAGGCTCCGTCATGCGCCCGACCCCCACGTCCTCTCCCGTCAGCGCGCCGGTGTCAGGGCCGACCACGACTGCCCCTCGGGCTCTGAGAGTGGCGATGTTTGCTTGGACGGCAGGGTTCTCCCACATTTCGGTATGCATGGCAGGGGCGAGCACCAAAGGAGCTTTGGAGGCGAGAACAGTCGTGCCGAGCAAATCTGCTGCGAATCCGTTCGCGAGTGACGCGAGGGTGTGAGCCGAAGCAGGAGTTATCACAATCAGGTCAGCGCTCTGCCCCAGTGCAACGTGTTTGACCTCAGCAACACCGTCAAACACTTCTGCTGTCACCGGATTACGAGAAATCGCCTCCCAGGTGGGCGCGCCCACAAAGCGCAGAGCAGAATAGGTCGGAACCACCGTCACATGGTGTCCGCGTTGGACAAATTCACGAACAACGGACACTGCTTTGTAGGCGGCGATTCCTCCGGAAACACCGACGACTACGCGCAGGGACATAGTGTGCTCCCCTCGAGAGCAAACGTCCTAGGACGCTGGGCGGTGAAGCACGAGCTTGCCTTCGTTGATTTCACGAAGGGCAATGCTCAGGGCTTTCTCATCAATAGTGGAGGGAACAAGGGGACCCACGTGGTCGTAGATGTTCCCGTCACCGAGGTCGGAGTAATACGCGTTAATCTGCCGAGCGCGCTTTGCCGCGTAGATAACGAGCTGGTACTTGGAATCAACTTTGTCCAACAACTCGTCAATGGGCGGGTCAATGATTCCATCGCGATGTAACGACATTCTTACTCCTTGGTGGCCTGGATGCGCTGAGACGCGAGTACCAAGTCTACGATGCTTTGACCGGCTTCCTCTACGGTCTCGTTGATAACAACATGATCGAACTCGTGTTGCCGAGAGAGTTCCTTCCTTGCGGTCGCCAAACGTCGACGTTGTTCAGCGTCATTCTCCGTACCGCGGGCGGCAAGCCTCTCTTCGAGAGCGGCAAAGGTGGGTGGTGCAACAAAAATCGACAGAGCGCGTTTCACTCGCCGTTTCACCTGCTTAGCGCCCTGAACGTCAATCTCGAGAATTACGTTCTTTCCCTCGTCGAGGAGAGTCTCGACCGGTCCTATGGGCGTTCCGTAAAGGTGCTCGCCGTGAACCACCGCCCACTCCAGCAGCTCCCCTGCATCGCTCAGGGTCTGAAAAGCTCGAGGAGAGAGAAAGAAGTAATGCTCTCCTTCGCGTTCGCCAGGACGGGGAGGCCTGGTAGTTGCCGAAACACTGAGGACAAAATTAGGGAAACGTCGTGTAATCCACTCCACAATGGTGCCTTTTCCCACACCACTAGGCCCGACGAGAACGACAAGGGTTCCCCTGTGGTGTGGAAAATAGCGCCGGTACAAGGCCACAACTTCCACTCGTAGAGCAGCGCGCTGGCGAACACGCAAACCACCGAGTGTTGCAGCGGGACGGACCCCGACACGTTCGAGGACAGCTTTCGTCTTTTTCGCACCAAAACCAGGAATTGTGCGCAGGAACCACTCCACTCGAAGCCCCCGTAAAACCAGGTCGGCGTCCGGATCTTCGGAGCGATCAAAGATGTCTAGAAGCCGATGCTGCCCGTCGCTCAGTTCACGTTTGAACGCCGCCCTCGCCCGTCTCACCTCGAGACCGCGCCTGGAGGCGCCGTACGCATCGAAACTCGTTGTCATGATGCCAACTCAGCCTGCGCAGCCTCAATAGCCTCTGCGCATCCGGCCTCGCCGTGAAGAAGTACGGAGCGGGCAACAACCGCTGTCAACGGCGTTGTCACGGGGAACAATGATTTCGCTTCGGCCAACAGTGCGCCTTGATGCCCGAAGCCCGGTGCCAACACCGGCATGCCCGGGTAGTCACGGAGGTCGAATGCGTAGTCCACAACGTTCACTGTCGCCCCGACGACCACGCCGCAGGCGTCTACAGGGGCTGAACCCTCCTCGAC
>JAYOYJ010000011.1:20920-23081 GCA_038153485.1 Pontimonas sp.
CCCCAGTCCTTGATAGGGCACAAGGGTGAGAGCGTCCACCTCGAAATCAGACCCTGGTGTAAGCCACGCCTGCGCATAACCAGACATGGTGGAGACGATGTCGCCTCTTTTTGCATCGCCGATGGTTAAGATACCGCTGGCCCTCAGCTCGCCCAGAAGAACAGCCAACTGTCGCATTCCCGCTACACCGAATCGTTCAAAGAAAGCCACCTGAGGTTTGGCCACCTTGCATCCACTTCTCTGCAGAATCGGCACAATCGCTCGAACGAAAGATTCCAGGCCCGACTCGCTATCGGGCAGGCCCCAGGCTTCCAGGACAGCTGGTTGCGGGTCGAGGCCCACACACAGAGTGATTTGCGCTGCGGGAGAATGACTCGTCATCAGGCTGGCTCGTCACGTCTGCGCTGATAATCCTGCAAGCTCGTCACCTCAGGATTCTCGGGTCGCTGCTCAAGAGAGGCTACCGCCGCTCCCACCTGCGCGATGGTCGTAAAGAGAGCTTTGTCCGCCGCAACAGTTGCCGTTCGAATTTCGTAGCCATCAGCCCTGGCGCTTCGGCCTCGTGGGGTGTTAATCACGACGTCGATTGCGTTCTCCTGAATCAGGTCGACGACACTGGGGCCCTCTGCAGAATCTCCCACCTCGGTGTGCTTACGGACGACCCTCGAAGGAATCCCGTAACGCGCCAGCGTCTCTGCTGTTCCCTCGGTCGCAATGAGGTCGAACCCCAACTGGCTGAGACGTAGTACCGGCAAAATGACGCTCCTCTTGTCCCGATCGGCGACAGAAACAAACACAGTTCCGGAGCGAGGCAAGCCCCCGTAGGCAGCGTCTTGGCTTTTCGCAAACGCCTTCGGGAAGGTGCTGTCAATCCCCATGACTTCTCCGGTGGAGCGCATTTCCGGCCCCAGAATCGAGTCGACGATGTCGCCAGAGGGAGTCCTAAAACGCTTGAACGGAAGCACAGCTTCTTTGACAGCCACGGGAGAACCTAGAGAAGGTGCCCGACCATCCTCTTTCGGAAGCACTCCCTTTTTGACGAGGGACGCGATGTTGGAACCGGCCATCACGAGAGAAGCAGCACGCGCGAGCTGTATGCCGAGTGCCTTGGATACAAAGGGGACCGTCCGGCTGGCCCGAGGGTTCGCCTCGAGCACGTAGAGCACCCCAGCAGCCACAGCAAACTGGACGTTAATCAGGCCTTTCACACCAATGCCTTGGGCGATCCTTTCCACGGCTTCACAGACCTTGTCCACGACGTCACGCCCAAGGGTGACCGGGGGCAGGGTGCACGCTGAGTCTCCGGAGTGAATACCCGCCTCTTCAATGTGTTCCATAACTCCGCCGATGTAGAGCTGCTTTCCGTCATACAGAGCATCGACGTCGATCTCGACGGCGTCATCGAGGAACCTGTCGACGAGCAGAGGCGCTTCAGGACCCACGATCGCGAACTCTTCGATACGCGTGAAATAGTCATCAAGCGATGCCTGGTCGTAGACGATTTCCATGCCTCGACCACCGAGTACGTAGCTGGGTCGGACCAAGACCGGGTACCCGATATCGGCTGCAATCGCTTTGGCTTCCTCCACCGTTGTCGCAGTCCCATTCTTCGGGGCAACAAGGCCGGCTTCGTCAAGGATGCGAGCAAAGGAGCCACGCTCTTCAGCCAGATCAATGGCTCCAGGCGTTGTACCAAGAATCGGAACCCCTGCTTTTTCAAGGCCGGCAGCGAGCCCGAGGGCAGTTTGCCCTCCCAACTGGACGAGAACACCGAGGAGCTTTCCGCTCTGGGATTCCTGGTGAATAACCTCCAGGACTTCTTCGAGAGTCAAAGGCTCGAAATAGAGCCTGTCGCTAGTGTCATAGTCCGTCGACACGGTTTCCGGGTTGCAGTTGATCATGATGGTCTCGAAACCAGCTTCATGGAGCGCAAACGCAGCATGAACACAGGAGTAGTCGAACTCGATTCCTTGACCGATGCGGTTTGGTCCCGACCCCAGAATCACCACCTTGGTTTTATCCGACGGGACAACCTCCGTAGAGAAGTCGTAGCTGGAGTAGTGATACGGGGTAAACGCAGGGAACTCGCCCGCACAGGTGTCGACAGTCTTGAAAACCGGTCGAAGCCCCCACTGGTGCCGAAGTGCGCGGACCTCAGACT
>JAYOYJ010000011.1:23091-24257 GCA_038153485.1 Pontimonas sp.
CTTCTAAGCCCCGTAGCTGGGCTATTTGGACATCGGAGAGGCCATGCTCCTTGCCATATCGAACGACTTCTTCGGTGAGCTCCTCGGCGCCGCGGACATCGTCTGCCACCTCATTAATGAGCGCTATCTGGTCGAGAAACCAGGGATCAATACCTGTCGCCGAGTAGAGCTCTTCAACACTCGCACCCTGTCGCAGAGCCTGCTGAACCGTGACAATTCGCCCATCGGTAGGAACCTGCGACTTGTCGACGAGCTCCCGAGCGCTGAGGGGTTGGTCTCCCCAATGGAAGGAACTCCCTCGTTGCTCCAGCGAACGAAGAGCCTTATTCAACGCCTGGGTGAAGTTCCTGCCCAGTGCCATCGCTTCGCCGACGGATTTCATGGTCGTCGTCAGGGTTGAATCCGCGAGCGGGAACTTTTCAAACGCGAAACGCGGAACCTTCACGACCACGTAATCCAAGGTGGGCTCAAACGAGGCAGGCGTCACCTTGGTGATGTCGTTGGGGATTTCATCCAGGCGGTAGCCCAGTGCGAGCTTGGCGGCAATCTTCGCAATCGGGAAACCCGTTGCTTTGGACGCCAAGGCAGAACTCCTCGACACCCTCGGGTTCATCTCAATCACAATTACCCGGCCCGTTACCGGGTCCACCGCGAATTGGATATTGCATCCCCCGGTATCCACGCCAACGAGCCGGATGATGTGGATTCCGATATCACGAAGGCGTTGGTACTCGCGATCGGTCAGCGTCAACGCAGGCGCGACCGTAATCGAGTCACCGGTATGCACACCAACGGGGTCAACGTTTTCAATCGAACACACGACAACGGTGTTGTCCGCGGTGTCACGCATCAGTTCGAGCTCATATTCCTTCCAGCCCAGAATGGATTCCTCCAGCAGGACCTCAGTAGTGGGACTTTGGTGAAGTCCGTCACTCACCATGCGCACCAGCTCGTCGCGGTCGTGGGCAAATCCGGACCCGAGACCTCCCATCGTGTACGAGGGCCTAATTACGAGCGGATAACCCAGGTCCTCGGCGAACTTCACGGCCTCCTCGACAGTGGTGGCGATATGGCTCCTGGCGACATCAGCACCCGCTTCGATAACCAAATCCTTGAAGATCTGACGGTCTTCCCCCCTCTGGATCGCCTCAAAAGACGCTCCAATG